>NZ_JARJBD010000022.1:0-132103 GCF_029269925.1 Rhodococcus sp. T2V | reverse complement strand
GACGCCACCCATCGTGCGTCCGAGCTGAGGGGGTCCCCATCACATGTCATCTTTCACTGGCAAACCCACCGGGGAGGCGGGTTGGTGCACCCCCTGGTCGAGGAGTGCACAATCCCAGTGCAGGCCCGCATCCTGGCGGTCGGCTGGCATGAACCTGTGAATCTCCTGGCAGCATTCACGGTATGGGAAAAGTGCAGTGGCACAACGTATGTCCCCTGACGGCAATCAGGTCGAGGGTTCGACTCGGGTCCAGTCGCGGGTGATACGTTCCCGGTCGTGGACTCTCCAGTGCGTGCCGATCCGGCGGCGGGAGCAGGTGACGATTCGAGTGAGCATCCACGAGCCACCGGTGTCGTCGAGTTCCGCATCGACGGCGAGGACGAATTCAGCGGTGCACCGGTCGACGAAGCGATGGCCCAGAATGCCGTCGCGTACGAGGATCTCCCCGCTGCGGAGTGCGAACCCACGCGAGCTGATCGCATTGGTCGACAAGGACACCCGACCGCGGGCGAGGCTGCGGATCCGCCAGATCGGCACGTACAGCCGGCGCCCGCCGACGACGGCCACGATTCCGGTTACCGGTGGTGGGTCCGTGCTGCTGTCGACTCGGACGACGATGTCGTCGACGCGACCGACAGACCGGCCGGTACGGGCGATGATCGATGTACCGAGCAACCGCGCCACAGTCACGACCGTCCGCGCCGACCCCGTGGTGGGCGCCGCAGGGGAACTGCGCCGAGGGGCGTTCATTGCGGTCTACTTCTGTTTCATACCTTGCTGTTTCGTTAATTGTTCTGCGAAATTCCAGGGCTCGGCAGTGTGCAGGGGACTGCCGGGGTGATGCGATCCCATGTGACCAGGCTACGCACGGTCGCCGGGCGATGATCCTGCCCTTCCTGAGTATTCGCTGAGTATCTGAAATGAATGGTCTTGCGTCGGAGTATGTTCGATGTAGTGCCCCGCTTCGCCCAGTGCTGGGAGCACCCCTCGGTCACGCCTTGCGGCAGGCGGAAGTCCCACATGTGGATGGCGCGCCACGCCGAGGTGGTGTGGGACAGCGGCAGCAACCTCGAAAGGTCGTCATGAATATCGTCAAGAATGTCATCGTGGTCGGATCCGTCGCGGCGAGCTTCGCCCTGGCTGGTCCGGGAATGTCTCTCGCGTCGGCGGCGACGCCCGCACAGACGGTCGTCAATCAGCCGTCGGCGCCGTCCTCCACGCCGCCCAAGGAGCCGACCTGTGGTCCGTTCCAGGATGCCCCGAACTGGGATTTCGACGCGCCGAGCAATCCCCTCGGTGACTGGTGCACGCAGTGGCAAGGGCAGCCGCGGGACTCCACCAAGGACGGTGGCGGGGGCACCGTCTTCATGAAATGACGCCGAACCCGCCCCCGGTGTGAATCCTGTTGTGAGGCACGCCGGCGTTTTCACCCGGCGCGGGTGATGGCCGGGCGGGCGCCGCGGGGGCACTGTGGTCGGGTGGGCACTACTGGACCGATCGTCGACGTTCTCACCAACGTCATCCACCAACTGGGCTCGGCCGCAGGCGGACCCCTGCGCCTGTCGCACGAGGCGCCCAGTGACCCTGCTGCACGGGCGAATTGGCTACCCGTGCCCGACGGTGATTTCTGTCTGATCATCCGTGCATACGTCCCCGACCGGACGATCCTCGAGGACTCCTACCGGTTCCCGGACGTCATCCGAGAACAGTAGGTGGGTTCGGGTTCACCCGTGTCGGGTGAGGTGTGTGAGCGCACGAGTGTCGAGGCTGTCAGCAGGAGTGCAGGCGAGGAAAGGCGCATCATGGTCAAGCCGTTTCGCGGTGTTGTCAACGTCGATGTCCGGGATTCGGTCCCGGATTGGACGCCGTTCGAGCCGCCTCGAGCCCCTGACGGAGCGCCGAACGTGCTCTACATCGTGCTCGACGACGTCGGATTCTCGGCCATGGGTTGTTACGGCGGGCCGATCGAGACGCCGAACATCGATCGGATCGCTGCGAAGGGGGTTCGGTACACGCAGTGGCACACCACGGCGCTGTGCTCGCCCACGCGGTCCTGTTTGCTGACCGGGCGAAACCACACGCGTAACAGCATGGCCTGCATCACGGAGGCGTCGATCGGATTCCCGAATGCGAGTGGCACGATCCCGCCGGAGAACGGCATGCTCTCGGAGATCCTCGGCGAGCGGGGTTGGAACACATACATGGTGGGCAAATGGCACCTGTGCCCGACGGACGAGATGAACCTGGCGGCGACCCGCCGAAACTGGCCGAGCGGGCGTGGTTTCGAGCGCTGGTACGGGTTCCTCGGTGCGGAGACCAACCAGTGGTATCCGGATCTGGTCTACGACAACCACCCGGTCGACCAGCCCAGTTCGCCGGAGGACGGGTATCACCTCACCGACGACATCACCGACAAGGCACTCGAGTTCATCAAGGACGCCAAGGTGATCGCGCCGGAGAAGCCGTTCTTCCTCTATTACGCGCCAGGTGCGTGTCATGCTCCGCATCACGCCCCGGAGGAGTGGATCGCGAAGTTCGAGGGCAAGTTCGACATGGGCTACGACGCGGTCCGTGAGCAGACCCTTGCCCGGCAGAAGGAGATGGGTATCGTCGCGGCGGACACCGAGCTACCGCCGATCAATCCGATCGGCACCCCCGACACCCGGTCGGGGCCCGAGGGGCAGCCGTTCCCGGAACTCGACTACACCCGCCCGTGGGACACGCTGGGCGACGACGAGAAGCGGCTGTTCGCGCGGATGGCCGAGGTCTACGCGGGGTTCCTGGCCCACGCCGATCATCACATCGGGCGGGTGCTCGACTATCTCGAGCAGAACGACGAGTTGGAGAACACCGTGATCGTGGTCGTCTCCGACAACGGCGCGAGTGGTGAGGGCGGCCCGAACGGCTCCGTCAACGAGATGAAGTTCGCCAACGGCATCCCGGACGACCTCGCGGAGAACCTCTCGAAACTCGACGATCTCGGCGGACCCAAGACGTACAACCACTACCCGAACGGTTGGGCGATGGCGTTCAACACCCCGTTCAAGATGTGGAAGCGTTACGAGTTCAACGGCGGCACCGCGGACCCGTGCATCATCTCGTGGCCTGCCGGGACGAAGGCGCGGGACGAGATCCGTGACCAGTACCATCACGCGATCGACATCGTGCCGACGCTCCTGGATCTCCTCGCGGTCGAACCACCGGAGACGATCAAGGGCCACACCCAGGCCCCGTTCGACGGCGTCAGCATGCGGGGCACGTTCGAGGACGAGTCCGCGCCCTCGGCGCGCCGGACCCAGTTCTACTCGATGCTCGGCTCGCGATCGATCTGGCACGAGGGTTGGAAGGCCGTCACGACGCACCCGACCATCGCCGGGTGGGGCCACTTCAACGAAGACGAGTGGGAGCTCTACCACACCGATGTCGACCGGGCAGAGGTGAACAACCTGGCGTCGGAGCACCCGGACAAGCTGCGGGAATTGGTGAACATCTGGTTCGCCGAGGCCGGCGCGAACCTGGCGTTTCCACTCGACGATCGATCGGGCGTCGAAATCATGGGCACGCCCCGCCCCCAACTGGCCGCTGCCCGCGACCGGTACGTGTACTACCCGGACGTGGCCGCGGTGTCCGAATGGCAGGCGGTCAACACCCGCGGGCGGTCCTTCGTGATCGGGGCGCTCGTCGACATCCCCGAGCCGGGCGCCGAGGGCGTGCTCTTCGCGATCGGATCCCGCTTCGGCGGGCACGCACTGTATGTGAAGGACAACCGATTGCACTACGTCAACAACTTCGTGGGCAGCGACGAACAGATGATCGTCGGCTCCGAGGATATCCCCACCGGCACCGACCTGATCCTGTCCGCGTCCTTCGACAAGGACGGGCAGGAACCTGCCGCCACCTTGGGAACACTGTCCCTCTTCCATGGGGATCGGAAGGTCGGAGAGGGCCGGATCAGAACCCAGATGGGGGCGTTCGCGATCGCCGGTGCGGGGCTGTACGTCGGCAGGCACCCGGGCGAGCCGATCACCGACGACTACCCCGGCGAATCACCCCATCGTTTCACCGGCGGCACGATCAACCGGGTCGCGATCGACGTCAGCGGTGAACCGTACCTCGACCTCGAGCGGGAGGCCGCCCTGATGCTGATGCGGGAGTGAGCCCGTCAGAATTCATCCGAATTGCAGCACGATGCGGCCGTCGACCGTGCCCCGGCGCAACTCGTCGAAGACGTCGTTGATCTCGTCGAGTCTGCGGGTGTGCACGGTCGGATGAATCTTCCCGCGCGTATAGAAGTCGAGTGCCTCGCGCATGTCCTGCCGGGTGCCGACGATCGACCCCCGGATGGTCAGCCCCTTGAGGACGGTGTCGAAGATCGGAGCGGGAAAATCCCCGGGTGGCAGACCAATGAAAGTGATCGTCCCACCCCGCCGGGCCATTGCGATGGCCTGCCCGAACGCGGCAGGATGCACAGCCGTGACCAGCACGCCGTCGGTTCCGCCGGTTGCCGCTTGAATTCGAGCAGCCGGATCCTCCTTGGTCGCATTCACGAGGACTTCCGCGCCGAGGTTCCGGGCGAGTTCGAGCTTCGAATCCGACACGTCGACGGCGGCCACCCTGAACCCCATCGCCACCGCGTACTGGACCGCGACGTGACCGAGGCCTCCGATTCCCGAGATCGTCACCCACTGACCCGGCTCGAGGTCGGTGACCTTCAGTGCCTTGTACACCGTCACACCGGCGCAGAGTATCGGCGCCACCTCCACCGGGTCGGAACCGTCCGGAATGCGCGCCGCGAAGCGCGCGTCCACCAGCATGTATTCGGCGAAGGATCCGTTGATCGAGTATCCGCCATTGATCTGCTTCTCACACAAGGTTTCCCAACCCGTGCGGCAGTACCGGCAGTCCAGACAGGCGGACCACAGCCAGGCGTTCCCGACCCGCTCGCCGATCTCGAGGTCGGCCACACCCTCGCCCAGTTCAACGACCGTCCCATAGCCCTCGTGGCCGGGGACGAACGGTGGGGCGGGCTTGACCGGCCAGTCTCCGTCCGCGGCGTGGAGGTCGGTGTGGCAAACGCCGGTCGTCTCGACCTTCACCAGCGCTTGATGGCGGCCCGGCGCCGGAATCGGCACCTCTTCTATGGTCAGCGGCCGTCCGAATTCTTTGACGACCGCGGCCTTCATCGTGCTGGTCATGGGGCCTCCTTGCGTCTGTGATGCACACTGCGAGCGGGGGTGCCACTACGGTGGGTCGGCTGCGCCGGATGCCACGCGGAATGCGCGGTTCAGGCGCCGGATCTCAGGATTTGGACGCCTCGTCGATCTCCTTGCCGACCCGATCCGTGTCTGCCTCGAGCTGCTTCTTCGTCACCTTGGATGCGCGTTCGAGAGCCTTCTCGACCCGCGCCTCGAGGTCCGTCGCCGCAACGACGATCAGTCCGCTGTCCCCGTCGTCGAGTAGCTCACCCACGTCCTTGAGGTCGGAGCGGCTCATCCCGGCGGCGACGTGCCCGCCGAGTGCCCCGAGACCGGCGCCGCCGGCACCGCCCAGCAACAACCCGGCACCGAGCCCGACGGCCGGGAACAGGGCAACCAGTGCACCTCCAACCAGGCCGATGCCGAGCCCACCCCACGCTCCCTGCCGGGTCGGCTGCTCATGTTTCTTGACGATCTTGACCTTGCCGGTTTCGGTCCGGGTGATGACGGCCGCATCGTAGGTATCGATCAGGTCTGCCTCGACGTAGAGATCGTGCACGGCGTCGTAGTCGGCGATCGCGGCGTCCTGCGAGTCATAGACCGCCGCCAGCAGGGCGAATGTATCGAGGGCCATGATTTCCTCCGATGGGTTGGTTGACGGTGGACCCGTTTCCAGCCTCGGCACCCGCGGTCCCGCTCGCATCGCCCAAAACGGGTGATCACCGGTGTGTCGTCGTCGCGTAGCGAGCGCTCACGATGTCTCCGCCGCGCAAACGTCACCGCTGTTGCGGGTCGTCGGCGATATCCTGGGGAGGCGTCCTCGAGAGGTAAGTGGTGCTGAACCGGCGACATGGCTCGGATGAATCGACCTAGCAGTGGCCGATGACGATCCGTTCGAGACCCAACGCGATGTGGACCCGACGGCCACCGCGCAGTTGAGTGCGGACGGATTCGACGACGCCCGGGAGATCGGGCGCGGAGGCTTCGGCGTCGTCTACCGGTGCACGCAGGCCACGCTCGACCGGACCGTCGCAGTCAAGGTTCTGACCACGGATCTCGCGAAGGAGAGTCGGGAACGATTCTTCCGGGAACAGCGGGCGATGGGTCGTCTGACCGGCCATCCGAACATCGTGACCGTGCTCGAAGTCGGCATCACGGGCAGCGGCGATCCGTTTCTCGTGATGCCCTACCACCCGCAGGGCTCCCTGGACACGCGGATCCGGCGGCACGGCCCGCTGTCGGTGGACGAGGTGCTGCACCTCGGGGTCAAGCTCGCGGGTGCACTCGAGACCGCACACCGGCAGGGCATCGTCCACCGTGACGTGAAACCCGCAAACGTCCTCCTCACCGAATACGGCGAGCCGGCTCTCACGGACTTCGGGATCGCCCACATGTCCGGGGGCTTCGAAACCGCGACGGGCATCGTCACGGGTTCGCCCGCGTTCACCGCACCCGAGGTCCTCGGCGGCGCGTCCGCGAGCCCGGCGTCGGACATCTACGGGCTGGGTGCGACCCTGTTCTGTGCGATCACCGGGCACGCAGCGTTCGAGCGGCGCAGCGGCGAACAGCTGGTGGCCCAGTTCGTCCGCATCACCACCGAACCGACACCGGACCTCCGGGAGCAGGGGATCGCGGACGACATCACCGCCGTGATCGAGCAGGCAATGGCCCGCCGGCCCGAGGACCGGCCACCCTCTGCCGCCGCATTCGGTGAGAAGCTGCGCGATGTCCAGCTCCGCCGTGGTGTGCCCGTCGACGTCATGGCTCTGCACGCATCGCCGACCACCGCCGCCCCGGACCCGGCGGACACTCCGCGGCGAACACCGGCCGGTCCCTCCGCGCACCGGGCGGGAAATCTCCCTCTCGAATTGACCAGTTTCGTCGGGCGCAGGCACGAACTCACCGAGGCGAAGAATCTACTGGCAGCATCGCGGCTGTTGACGTTGACCGGAATAGGCGGAGTCGGGAAGACCCGTCTGGCGATACGCGTCGCTACGGCAATGCAGCGCGAATTCGCCGACGGGGCATGGCTCGTCGAACTCGGGGAGGTCCGCGACCCGTCTCTGGTGATCGACGTCGTCGCCACCACCCTCGGATTGCGTGACCAGACGGCTCGGTCTCTTCGTGACGTCCTGCTGGACTTCCTCTCTTCGCGAGAACTGCTGCTGATACTGGACAATTGCGAACAAGTGGTCGACGCCGTGGCGGACCTCGCGACGACACTGCTACAGCAGAGCCCCCGCCTGCGTGTTCTCGCGACCAGTCGGGAACCCCTGACGATCGGCGGTGAAGCGACCTTGCGCGTTCCGCCGCTGACGGTCCCCGACCCGGATCGCGAGCCGTCACTCCAGGGTCTTCCCCGCTACGACGCCGTGTCGCTGTTCACCGAACGTGCCACCGCCGCGGTACCGGCCTTCACCCTGACCGAGGCCAACAAGACCGTGGTGACCCGAATCTGCCGCCGACTGGACGGGTTGCCGCTACCGATCGAACTGGCGGCGGCGCGGCTGCGGGCGATGTCGCCCGAGCAGATCCTGCAACGCCTGAGCGACCGCTACGCGTTGCTGACGCGCGGAAGCCGCGGGGCGCCCTCACGCCAGCAGACGCTGCGGTTGTGTCTCGATTGGAGCTACGAACTCTGCACCGCGAGAGAGCAACGCGCATGGGAACAGCTGTCGGTATTCGCGGGTAGCTTCGAACTGGATGCGGCAGAACAGGTATGCGGTGCAGACAGCGACGCACAGGACCTACTGGACGCGGTGGCATCGCTCGTCGACAAGTCGATCCTGAACCGGGAGGATCAGGGCGTCACGGTGCGATACCGGCTGCTCGAGACTCTCCGCGACTACGGCCGGGAAAAGGCTCAGCAGACCGGCGACTATTCGAACCTGCGTCGACGGCACCGGGATTGGTACCGTCAGTTGGCCCGGACCGCTCAAGCCGAGTTCATCGGCCCGCGGCAGATCGAATGGCTCGCCCGCTTCAACCGCGAACAGCCGAACTTGCGGGATGCCATGGAGTTCTGCCTGGCCGAGGGCGACGTCGAGGAAGGCTTGCAGATCGCGACTGCGGTGTCCCTGCTCTGGAGTACCCGCGGTCTGCTCAGCGAGACACGGCGATGGCTCGACCAATTCCTCTCGTCACCGAATCTGCCGCCGACGATCGCGACGGCCAAAGCGCTCTACGCCGACTGCCTGCTGGCCGAACAGCAACGGGACAATCAACGAGCCGCTGCCCTCGTCGAGCAGGCGCATGCCCTGGCAGACCACGTATCCGATCCCGTCGTGCACGCCGTCGTCGATCACGCGGACGGCGTCTTCGGGATCTTCAACGGTGATCTCGTGCGCGCGTGCTCCGGGTTCGAGGGGGCGCTGACAGTGCTTCGAGAAGCTAAGCGCGAGTTGGTTATACACGTCGAGGCGCTCACGTTGCTCGGTCTGACCTACGAGCTGCTCGACGACGATCCCCGCCGGGCGGTCGATTGCTACGCGGAAGCCCTTGCGATCACCGATCGTCACGGCGAATCCGTCTACCGGGCCTACGTCCTGTGGGTCATGGCGGTCGCGCAGTGGCGACAGGGCGAGCGGCGTCGTGCAACCGAATTGCTCGAGGAGGGGTTGCGGCTCAGCCGTCTCGTCGACGATCCGGTCGGTTGCGTAAACAGTCTCGAAGCTCTCGCCTGGATCGCCGGCGGCAGCGATCCCCAGCGCGCCGGCATCTTGATGGGAGCCGCCGAAGCCATCGGTCACGCAGTGGGAAGCTCCTCGGTTTTCGTCCCCGACCTGCTCGTTCATCACGACGAGTGCGAACGGGTCGTCCGCGGAGCGCTCACCGGGAACGACTACGAGCAGGCGCTGCAACAAGGCCGGAACATGGATCTCGACTCGGCCGTCTCGTACGCACTCGGCGAACGGCTCCAGAAAGATTCCGGGCCCTCCGGATCGGTGAAACTGACGAAACGTGAACGACAGGTTGCCGAGCTGATCGCCGAGGGGCTGACCAACAAGGCCATCGCCGCCCGGCTCGTGATCTCACAACGCACCGCGCAGGGCCATGTCGAACACATACTCACCAAACTCGGATTCAACTCGCGAGCCCAGGTCGCGGCCTGGGTCGTGGAGGAGCGGCAATCGACGTAACTCGTCCTCAGGAGGCTGCGAGGACGGACACCACCGTTGCGACAGTCACCGTGTTGAAGACGAATGCGATCACGGCGTTCACCGCAACAGTCCGGCGCATGGCATCGGAGGTGACGTCGACGTCGGTCGTCCCGAAGGTCGTCATCACGGACACGGCGAAGTAGACGTAACTGGCCCATCTGGGCGACCCGCCGGGAAAACCCAGCGCCTGGCCCTGCTCGACGACGTTGTCTGCGTAGAAGGTGATCGCGAACGACACCAGCACACAGGTCCAGGACACGACCACCAGGACGACGGCGATGCCGATCCTGAGTGGGTCCGGCAGTGCGCCCCCGCCACGGCCGGGCAGCCACACCACCGCGACTGCGAGTGCGACTGCCGCCATGAAGAGAGACACTCCCGGCCCGGGAGCGGTGCCCAGAACATAGCGTTGCAGTATGGTGCCGCGGCTCTCGCGTTCTGCCCATTGCTGGACGATCGCGTCAGGTGCCAGGGAGAACGCCGCAACCGTGACCACGAGATATGTCACGAGATAGACCAGGAGCACGATCACGCTCGCGTCGGCGAAGCCGATCGCCGACACTCCTATGGGGCCGAGGAGCATCGCCGCAACGGCAGCCACGAGCAGACTCGAGGCGGAGCGGCGGCGCTCGGAGAGCCACGTCCCAACGGATGGGGGCAAGACGCCGGCCCTCCGTTCGTCGTATCCGGTGGTGGTTCCCAGTCTTCAGGATTGCCCGGTATGTCCGCGACGAATTCGGCCGGTCGACGCATTGGCTCGCGTCCGGTGGCCGGTCAGCGGTGGTTCACCAACCGAATGGGTTTCGGTTCGTGCCGGGCAGCCAGGTGCTGCCCGGTTGACGACATGACCGCGGTGCCGACGCCCGTCGTCGATCAGGATCGGTCGAATGGCCACACCGAGCAGAGTACTGAAGTCCCAGGCCGAGACGGGATCACCGGCTGCGTTCAGCGCGGCGCTCGGCGGTGTGCGGCGATCCCGCGCTGAAATGCTTCTGCGACTTCGCGAGCGGCTCGCTCGCCTGATTCGATGGCCCCCTCGATGTAACCGGCGTGCTCGCTCGCCGTCTCGGTCCCGGCCCAGTGAATGTCGTCGATCGGATCCGAAGGCAACGGGAACGTTCCCACCGTGCTGCCTGCGGACGGTAGCGCCAGATATCCCCCGCCGGCGTGTTCGTCGAGGTGCCACGACTTTTCGTGCCAGCTTGCCGGCTGCAGGATGTCGGATGACCCGACCGCAGCGGCGAGGGGGCCCAGGATCGCCTGCCTGCGGCCGGCTTCGTCGAGTCGGTCGAGTTCGCGAGCTTTCCGACCACCCACCAGCACACACAGGTGGCCCGGACCGCCGGGTGGGGAGGTATCGAAGACCGCGAACCCGGGGCCGTCGAGAAACAGGAATTCGGCATCAGTGGTAGCGAGCCAGAAAGGACGCTCGTAGACCGCGACCGCTTTGAACACCGATCCCATGTACATGTCTTGCTCGAGGCGCCGCCGACCTGCCGGAAGGGGCGGGTCGAAGGCGATCTCGGCCGACACCGGTGGTGGCGTCGACACGATCACCTTGGACGCTCGGATGAGAGCCGAGTGGGTACGGAGGACGACACCTGTGCCGTCTCGACTGATGGATGTCACTCGACTGTTCGTGAGGACCCGTGGTCCGAGTTCTGCGGCAATCTTGTCGGTCAGGGTTCCTGCACCCTCGACGATCAGACATTCCTGTGCGCCGCCGTTCGTCGACAACATCGTGGAGAGTCCGCCCTGGTAGTGAATCATTGTGGCCAGCGCATCCATCGAGAGGCGGTCGAGGTCTGCCGTCGTCGACACCTCGACGAGCACTTCGAGGAGCCGGCGGGCTTTGGCCGTCGGCACCTTGCGAAGCCACTCCTGCACGGTCGTCGAGTTCCATCGCTTCGGCGCTCCCCGCCTCGCCCGTAATTCCCAGGCCAGCAGAACGGAAGCGGCCGTCAGCATCGACGGACTCACGGCCGAGATGGTGCGGGCGTCGCTGACGACGGTCGGCCGCTTCGGTGTGCGCATGGGGAACACGGTTGCCCCGAGTTCAGCGGCCAGCGCCGAGAACCGGTGGTGTCCGTGGCCGACCCACTGCCCACCCAGATCGAGCCGCGAGCCCAAAGCCGAGGTTTCAGCCATCATCCGGCCACCCGTTCGGTTCGCAGACTCGAGAACGAGCACGTCGATCCCCTGTCGATGCAGCGCTCTGGCCGCAATCAGACCCGACATTCCGGCGCCGACCACAGCGACGCTGGTGCCGAGAGTGGTTGCTTGCATGTCGTTCGGGTTGCCGGTTCCCTGTTGCACCATTGGTCTCACTCCGGGTTGTCGATGATCCAGTGCCTCGGCAATGGCCGATCAATTTCTAAGTCGGACAGCCGTACGAATCAACATAGAGTGAGGTCAACCCGAACGCAATAGCGTCCCGGATCCGAACCTCAGGCGGTATCCGCATTCAGCGACTTCGTACGCGCGACCGGTTGGGGGTCGGCATAGAGAACGAGCATGTCCAGCGCGTGGTCGAGATCGCGTCGAGCGCGGTCGGGATCCGGCTTCGCGATGTATTGCAGGATCAGCCCGTCGACCTGGGCCAGCGCCATGCGGCCGAGGGTGTCGAAGCCGATGGCGCAGCGTTCCCCGGCCGCTTGCGCGGCCCGCTCGCAGAACTCGGTGACGAGCGCGCCGTAGCGCTCGTACTGCAGCTGCGCCAGCCCCCCGGCTGAATCGCTCCGAAGCGAATAGGTCATGAGTTCGTATTGCATGATCTGCAGACCGACCCTGGTCGTGACCAGTTTGTTCCAGAAGTTGCCCACCCCGTGGCGCAGGGCGTGTTCCACGCCCTTGTCGGCATCGAGTTCGGCGCGGAGCGTCTCGGATATCTCGCCGATGACGGTCGTGATGACTGCACGAAGTAGCTGGTCCTTGCTGGAGAAGACGTAGTGCAGCGTGCCGAGGGGGATGCCGGCCCGCCCGGCGACGGCGCGAAGGGTCGTTCCGGGGACGCCCCTGTCGCTGAACTCCTTGATTGCCGCCGCGATGATCTGTGCCTCGCGCTCCGACGCCTTGACGTAGGCCACCGCTTTCCTCCTCGATGTCACCCGCCGATCCGACACCACTCTTGCACACCGGGATGCTGTGATCTAGATTACGGTCGGACAACCGACCGACTTTTGGAGGGATTGGGATGACGGATTGCGATGTTGTCGTAGTCGGCGCCGGGCTCGCCGGACTCACGGCGGCGAGGGCCTTGGCTGCCGCCGGACGCAGCGTGACGGTAGTGGAAGCACGCGATCGGGTGGCCGGGCGCAACCTCGGCGGACACCTGGCGGGTGGCGTCCCGGTGGAGATGGGTGGTCAGTGGATCGGCCGGACCCAGACCGAGGTGTTGACGTTGATCGGCGAACTCGGGCTCGACACGTTCCCGACCTACGACGACGGTGACGCGGTCACGCTCTACAAGGGGAAGGTCACCAGGTACTCCGACGCGACGTTCGGTCTCTCCGATGGCGCAGCGGTGGAGGTCGGCCGGCTTCAGCAGGAACTCGAGGTACTTGCCGACTCGGTGTCGCTGTCGTCGCCGTGGGCATCACCCGCCGCCGCCGATCTGGACCGTAGGACTCTGGACGAATGGCTGCGCACCAACACCGACGACCCCGAGGCGCTGGCATTCTGGGAGGCGGTCGTGCCCGCCCTGTTCTCCGCCCAACCGGCCGAGATGTCCCTGCTGCACTTTCTCTTCTACATCAAGTCCGGCGGCATGATCGACGTTCTCGTCGGCACCACAGGTGGTGCCCAGGAGCTGCGTGTCGTCGGTGGCACGCATCAGATTTCGGAGCGACTCGCCGCGGAGCTCGGGGGCGAGGTGATCCGACTGAACAGTCCGGTTCACACGATCTCCCACGACGACAGCGGGGTCCGCGTCGAGTTCGACGGCGGAACCGTCACCGCTGCAGAGGCGATCGTGGCGATCCCCCCGACGTTGGCCGGCCGTCTCCGATACCGGCCCGCTCTTCCCGGTTCCCGTGACGGCCTGACCCAGCAGATCCCGATGGGGTCGGTGATCAAGGTGCAGATTGCCTACCCGACGCCGTTCTGGCGGGAGGCGGGACTCAACGGGTTCGCCTTCAACCTGGACGACGAACTGAGCGTCACCCTGGACAACTCGCCCGCCGACGGCTCGTGCGGTGTCCTCGTCGGCTTCTTCGAGGGCGCCCATGCCCGCACCGCCGCGCTCCGGACTCCCGCCGAGCGCCGAGCCTCGGCCGTGGCGACGCTGACGAAGCTGTTCGGCCCTGCCGCCGGCGAACCCCTGGACTACCTCGAACAGGACTGGATGGCCGAGGAGTACACCCGCGGCTGCTACGGCGGCCGGCTCGGTGCGGGCGTGTGGACGCAGTACGGCGCCGCCCTGTCCGAACCCATCGGGCGCCTGCACTGGGCAGGCGCGGAAACCTCCGACACCTGGAACGGCTACATGGACGGGGCGATTCGGTCCGGCTACCGAGCCGCGGCCGAAGTGCTGGCGCAACTGAACTCGTGAGGCCGGCCGGGATCGCCGGTCACGCCAGCGATGCCGCGATCGCCTCGGCGGCCGCGAAGCTTGCGTTGTCGAGTTCGGCGTCCACCGGTGTGGGGCACGACGACAGTTTCACCACCACGACGTCTCGGTCGAGGTCGACGTAGATGGATTGACCGTAGATCCCCAGACACAGCAGCACTTGCCGATCGGCGTGCGGCACCCAGAACTGGTTGCGGTACATGCCACCCGGCAGTGGCGTCGCGGTGGGTGACTCGGCATACGCTGCACGGGAATCGGGCGCGCCGCGCAGGGCGTCCTCGATCCAGGACTGCGGCACCACCTGGTCAGTGCCGTTCCGTCCGCCGCATCGGAGCATCTCGCCGAACCTCGCCACGTCGCGAAGTGTCGCGGCGAGCCCGCCGTCGGCGAACACCGCTCCCGCGCGGTCCACTCCGGCATCCATGTCGTCCGAGGCGATCCGGGACCAGATCACCCGCGACAGCAGCGACGGCATGCGCTCACCGGCGGCGCGTTCGCAGACCCATCCGAGGACGTCCGTTTCGCAGGATCGGTATTCGAACGGGCCGCCGTGTGGGCGAGCCGCTTTCAGCATCGGAAGGAACCCGTACATCGACTGCGGGACCCAATCGTCGACGCGCGGAACCCAGCCCACGGCCTGGTCGAGAAGGCGCACCTCGGCGCCGGGTTCGAGGTACTCCTCCGAGAATCGGATACCCGACCGCATGTCGAGAATGTGCCGCACGGTGGCTCCGGAGTAGCCCGAGTCGGCGAATTCCGGAACATACGCGGTGAGCGGGGCGCCCGGATCCACTGTGCCGGTCGCGATCAGGCTGGCGGCCACGGTGCCGACGATCGACTTGCTCACCGAGAACAGCATGTGGGTCCGGTCGGCATCGAGATCGCCGGGATACAGCTCTGCGAGCACGGCGCCGCGGTGCAGGACCATGAAGCCGTCGGTGTAGGTGCGCTCGAGGACCGAGCGCACGGTCTCGTCGCCGACGGGGAGATCGAGGTCGAGTACGCCGCCCTCGCGGAGCCGCACCGGTGCGGGGCCTGCCGCGACTCGCGCCGTCGGCACCATCTGACGCATCCGGCCGAAGGTGTACCGGTTGTGCGGGGGGCTCTGCCAATCCGCGAGTGTGACAAGTGGTTCGGTTCCGATCATCATTTCCGTCCCTCGCTGATCTGTGCGGCGGCCACGACATCCTGCTCGTGGGTGAGGTTCATTTCGGGTGTCGGCCGGCGGAATCCGCGCGTGAGCCATACCAGGTAGACGATGCCGACGGCGAGCCAGGAAACTCCCGAGATCAGTGCGTGCTCGCTGAGCTGGGTGATCATGCCCAGCGTCACGGCTGCGCCGATCGCCGGCATCACGACGAAGCGAATTCTGCTCAGCCGCCGGGTCGAGCGATGGCGGAGGAAGTAGGCGATGACGCAGAGGTTGACAGCGGTGAACGCCGAGAACGCGCCGAAGTTGATGAATCCTGTTGCGGTTTCGAGGGGCATGTTCATGCCGACGAAGCACATCGCGCCGGTCACCAGCACGCAGAAGATCGGAGTGCGCGTGCGGGCGTTGAGCTTTCCGAACAGGCGGCGTGAGAGCACACCGTCCCGGCCCATGATGTACAGCAGTCGGCTCGAACTGAGCTGGACGGCCAGGCACGACGCGGACCCGGCGACGATGCCCGCGAGGTTCGTCCAGTCGGCGTAGAACTGGCCACCGACGTCGACCGACATCGTGTACGCCACCGCTTGCGCGTCCTCGAAGACACCGCCGGGGTGGACCAGCTGCATCACGTACGCGACGGTGACGAAGATCAGGCCGCCGATCGCGACGATCCACATGATCGCCCGCGGGATGTTGCGGGCGGCGTCCTTGGTCTCCTCGGCGAGGGTCGTGACGGCGTCGAACCCGAGAAACGAGTACGCCGCGATGGCCGCGGCGACCGAGATGCCGGACATCATGCTGTTCGAATTCCAGAACGGTTCCGTGTAGGACGCGACGGGGTTGCCCGCGACGAACTTGACGCAATAGGCGAAGAACAGCAACACGAGGAACACCGACACGGCGAGCAGCACCCGATTGATGCGGTCGGCGAGCGCGATGCCGATCACGTTCACGGCCGTCGTCAGGCCCGCGTTGATCAGCATCCACACCCAGATCGGGATGGCGGGGAACTGGGCGTTGAGCAGGATCGACTGTGCCAGCCACGCGACCATCGGTAGGAACAGGTAGTCCAGCAGGATGGCCCATCCCACCAGGAATCCGGCCGACGAACCCAGGTTGCGGCGCGCATAGAAGTACGCCGAACCCGATACCGGATAGATCCGGGCGAGGCGGGCGTAGCTCAGTGCGGTGAGCAGCATCGCCACCGTCGCGACGAGGAACGCGGTGGGCGCCGTGCCCGCGCTCGCCACGGCGATGACGCCGAAAATGATCATGACCAGGCTCGGCGCCATATACGACAGGCCGAATGCGACGACCGACGGAAGCGTCAGTCGCGGGGTCAATCGAGGTTCGTCCGTCGCTGTCGCGGCCCGCGAATCCGTCATGTGAATTCCTCCGTCGAGTGCTGTGATCGACCACACTAAACAGGTGTCGCATCGTTGTTGTCAACAGCGTTGGCAGTTTTGTTGGCAACGTGGTCCGGAACAGGGATTGCTACGGTGGACGCGGGAATCGAGGGGAGAACGATGGCAAAGGACTCTGCACCTGCGACGACGCCGCGGCCCTCCCGGCGGGAACGCAGGGGTGTGCAGCAGGAGGCGGCCGTCGCGGCGGCCTTCGAACTCGCCCGGCGCGAAGGCGTCGGCGGGTTGACGATGCGACGGCTCGGCGAAGCGCTGAACGTGGACGCGAGCACGTTGTACAGGCTTTTCCGTGACAAGGATGAGTTGCTGCTCGCCGTCTACGATCACGCGACCGCGATCGAACTCGACGAGATCGGCGAGGTGAACGAGGACGAGCACTGGCAGGACACGCTGCGGCGCATCGCCGACCGGATCTGGGCGACGGCGGCCCACTCACCGGCGATCGCCGCACTGACGTTCGCGCGCACGACCGGCGGGCCCGCGGAGCGCCGGATGGTGGAGCTGATTCTCGACACGTTCTCGCGGTCCGGTCTGTCCCGGAGCGCCACCGTCCGGTACTACCGGGCGTTCGTCGACGCCGCGCTCGGGCTCGCGGGCCAGGTCGCCACCCTCGCCACCCTGGACCCCGAGATCCAGGCGAAGGACGCGTCGTCGTGGACCCGCATCTACGCCCAGTTGCCCGATGGCGAGTACCCCACCGCCCGTGCCCACATCACCGAACTGACCAGCATCGATCGCCGTGCCGTCTTCGACGTGGTGATCGAGGCGATCCTGGCGGCGGCCGAACGCGAGAGCCGCGAATCCGGTCTGTGAGGCGCTGAGCGCAGAGCTATGCCCGGGCGATCTCGCGCAGGTGCAGGCACACCTCGTCGATCGCCTGTTTCGCCTGCGCGAACACACCGATCTCGGTGACGAAGCCGTGGAAGACGCCGGCGTACCGGGTCAGCGAGACGGGGACGCCGTCGCGCCGCAGCCGTCCGGCGTAGGCCTCGGCGTCGTCCCGGATCGGGTCGACCTCCGCGGTCAGAATCAGGGCAGGCGGCAGTCCGCGCAGCGAGTCGGCGCGCATGGGTGCCGCGAGGTGGTCGTCGGCCCGATGTCCCGGGCCGACGTAGTGGTCCCAGCACCAGCGCGCGTCCACGGTGCTCAGTAGCGGCGCATCGGCGAATTCCGACCACGACGGCATGGTGAATGTCCCGTCGACGGCGGGGTAGGCAAGTACCTGAGTCACGGGTAGGGGGCTGCGCTCGTCGCGTCGGTGCAGGCAGAGGGCGGCGGCGAGATTGCCGCCGGCGGAGTCGCCCCCGACCGCGATCCGTGCCGGATCGATACCGAGCTCCGCTGCTGTCCGGGTCAGCCACGCATAGGCGTCGAGGCAATCTTCCAGGGCTGCCGGGTAGGGGTTTTCGGGAGCCAGCCGGTAGTCCAGGGACACGACCGTCCATCCGGATCCGGCGGCGATCGCGCGACACAGCTCGTCGGCTCCGTCCAGGGTTCCCAGGACGAAACCTCCGCCGTGCAGATAGACGAGGGCGGGCGTGTCGACGTCCGGAGCGGCACTGTTCGCGCGGTACAGGCGAGCCCGGATCGCACCTGCGCGGGTCGGGACGGTCAGTTGTTCGACACGGTCGAGCGGCGTGATCGGCTCGGCGGGTGGAGTCGTGTTCAGGAGCGCCCTGGCCTGCTGCGGCCCCAGCTCCCGGATCGGTTTCTGCAGGGCGTGGGCGATCATCCGGGCCGCGGCCTGTGCCTCGCCGTCGAGCAGATTCCACCAGGTGGGGGCGTCGTCGTTCATCTCGGAAACCTCGCAAGTCATTGACAACAAGTGATCTGTGCCTCACCATCATAGTCACGTGACCAAGACGTTTGACTGTGAAGGTCGCATTCCAACTGGGATCCGCTGCTGACGGTGTACCGCGCACATGATCTCGTCGAATCGAAAGGACTGAAGGATGACCGAAACGACGATCGGCCACGCGACATGCGAGGCCGACGCGGTCGACGGGGTCGACATCCGGATCGAGGACGATGCGAGTCCGATCGTCCGGCTGATCGGCCGCACGATCGCCGATTCCGTCCGCGCGAACCGTGCGGATTCCGTCGTGGAGGGGGTGGAAGGCATTGTCGCGGTCCGCTCCCACGACACCCCGCAGGCTGCGACGATCAGCATCTCGAACGGTGTCGTCGCGGTGTCGAGCGGCGTGTTCACCTCACCCGACGTCACCCTGACCGTCGACGTCAACGCGCGGCTCGCCCCGGTCGGCGAGCCCGCGGGCGAGCGCGACCTCGCCGCGACGTCGCTGGCACTGCTGTCGCCGCCGCTGCCGGACTGGCATGTCGCCGCGGAGACGTTCTGGGCCGCGGCCCGGTCGGTACCGGGGATCCCCGACGTGCTCGTCGCGGTCGCGGACGGCCCCGACGGATTGGACCAGCTGGTCGTCGGCGAGGGCGAGACGCACTATGTGATCGCCGGCCCCCCGGAGCTGCTGGCCGGGATCTTCTCGGGCGCCGACGATCTGATCGCCGCCCTGTCCACCGGTCTGATCGGCGTGCGCGGCACGCTCTCTCAGCTGTCGGTGCTCGTCGCCGCATCCTGGAAGGTTCGATACGATGTCTGAAATCACCGCCACCGCAACGGAGCACGATGCCTCCGTCCACACGGTCCGTCTCGAGGCCACCAATCACGATGGCTCGTTCCTCGGAAAGAACTTGGCGCCCAAGAAGTTCGCCGCGAGCGCGGGGTCGGGTTTCGCGTTCGCCGATCTCCTGTTCGGCCTCGATCTGGGCAATGATCCGACGTTCGGATTCACCTACCCCGACTGGCGTGGGCACCTGGCCGACGTCCAGTTCCGGCCCGACATGTCGACGCTCGTGCAGTGGGAGCCCGGCCTGCAGTCCGTGATCGGTGACTACTGGCAGACGGACGGCACCCCGGTGGGGACCTGTCCGCGCAACCTGGCCCGAAAGCTGGTCGACCGACTCGCAACGCGTGGTTTCACGGCCACCGTGGCGGTCGAGATCGAGGCGACCCTGTTCCAGGAGTCCATTCACGAGGCCCGCGCCAAGGGTTATCGCGACCTGACGCCGCTCGGCGGTTCCGCCGGAACCGCGTACCACCTCGCGAAATCGAAGGACTGGGTCGACTACATGTCGGCGGTCGCCCGTCGCCTCGAAGAGATCGGCATCGAGTGGGAGGCGTGGAGCGACGAGGACGCGGCAGGCCAGGTCGAGCTCAACCTGGTTCCCGGTGACCCGATCTCGGTGTGCGATGCCTGGGCTCGCGCCCGGCAGGTGATGCGCGAGGTGGCCTTCGAACTCGGTCACACCGTGACCTTCATGGCCAAGCCGACGGCCGGGTACGGTCAGGCGTCGCACGTCAACCTGTCCCTGCAGCGCGACGGGGTCAACAGTTTCTACGCCGAGGGCGGGCCCTCACCGACGATGCGGCACGCGATCGGCGGACTCCTCGCGACGTTGCAGGGCGCGACGTCGATCGTGCTCCCGCAGATCACCTCGTATCGCCGCCTGGTTGATCTGAGCGGCCCGCCGACGACGGTCACGTGGGGCATCAGCAACAAGACCACCGCGGTGCGTGCGGTGTGCGGGCATCCGGCGTACTCCCGCCTCGAGTACCGGGTTCCCGGTGCCGACGCGAACCTGTACCTCGCGGTCGCGGCTATTCTCGCCGGGGTGGTCGCCGGCCTCGACGGCGCGATCGAGCCGCCCGAGCCGGTCAACGACATGGCGTGGTGTGCACCCGATCTCGAGCGGTTGCCGAACACCATCACCAAGGCGGCCGCGGCTCTCGAGGCCGATCCGATCCTGCGCGAACAACTCGGGGACGAGTTCGTCGACTACTGGGTGGGTACCCGCCGGTGGGAGTGGATGCAGTTCCACACCGCGGGTGGCGATCCGTTCGCCGAGCTCTCCGAATGGGAGTCGGCGCGATACTTCGAGTTCCCGTGAGCACGGAGAGCGCGACGCCGGGCACCCTCCGGCCGCTGATCGGCATCACCGGCCGGCGGTTCCGGCTGGGGCTGGTCGATGGACTCGACAAGCGCTACGGCCACCTGTTCGCCGACGCCTTCATGTCCGACTTCTCGGACCGGATCGCCAGGGCCGGTGGCATTCCGGTGAACCTGCCCTACGATGCCGACCCGGAGGCACTCTGCCATTGGCTGGGTGGCGTGGTCATCACCGGAGGCCAGGACGTTCATCCCGCGTGCTGGGGCGGCGACCCGTCGGTGGTCCGGGACGTGGATCCGCGGGACGATCCGATGGTCCACGACCCTGATCGGGACGAGTTCGAGATCGCGCTCGTGCGTGCCGCACTCGCCAGGCGCATTCCGGTGCTCGGGGTGTGCCGCGGCCTGCAGATCCTGAACGTCGCTCTCGGTGGCACGCTGATCGCCGACCTCCCGCCCGGCGCCGTCGAGCACCTGTCGGTGTCGCCCCCGCTCACCGACGGTGCCGACGACCACAAGGTGACGTTCGAGCCCGGTTCGATCGCGGAACGGCTGTTCGGCGCCAGTGCGGTCACCAATTCGTGGCACCACCAGGCGGTCGACCGCTGCGGTACCGGCCTCGTGATCACCGGTCGCGCGGCCGACGGCGTCGTCGAAGTGGTCGAGTTGCCGGGGGCCGCGGTGCTCGGTGTCCAGTGGCATCCCGAGTGGATGGAGCGAGACGATCCGGCGCTGAGCTGGATCGTCGCTGAAGGCAACCAGCGGATCTGACCACAAGAGACTGTCGGCCGCCACGGAAAGTGGTGGCCGACAGTTGTCTTTCGGGTCAGTGCGTTATCACTCCACGCTCACCCAGGACGCGAGCGAGCGCAGGGTTTCCGCGTGGGAGACCGTCGAAGCTCGGCGCGCCGGTAGAGAGACGTCGCCGAGGTTGGTGGCCATCCAGGTGACGTACTCGAAGACTGCCGCGAACAGTACCTCCTTGGAGGAGAAGCAGTAGTGCAGCGTGGCGAGTGGGGCATTCGCCTCTTCGGCAATACGGCGAGTAGTGGCGCCGTCCACTCCGTGGGCGGCAATCACGCGCACGGCTGCGCTGCTGCCACCAATTCGGCGGAACGTTCGGCGGCGGGAATGCGAGCCATGCGGTTCTCCTGCCACGACAGAGATGGGCAAATGATCAAGTCATCCCCACGCTAACAGTCAAACATCTTGATCGTATGACTGACTTGGCCTACGGTATGAGCCGGATCACACAGACGGCTCGGTGCCCATCCAATGCGACCGGCCCATTTCGAAGGAACAGACCCCTCATGACGACGAACGAACTGACGCGTCTCAGTCCCGACTCCACCACAGAAGCCGTGGTAGAGGTGATCATGCGAGACGGCGGCGTGATCATCGAAGGACTGCTCGACGAGGCCACCATCGAGGGACTCGAGAACGACTTGAACCCCGTGCTCGACCAGGTCGACACCGGCCACGACGAGATGTTCGCCGGCAACAGGACCAAGCGCGCAAGCGCCTTGTTCGCGCGGACCGAGCACATGGCAACGATTGCACTGAACCCGTTGTATCGAGGCGTCGCCGAGCGCATCCTCAACAAGCCGATCAACGTCTTCTTCGGTGAAGAGCCGGTGCCGAACCCGGCAGGCATGCACATAGGCGCGACGATGGCAATCAAGATCGGACCGGGGCAGGGCTCGCAGCCGCTCCATCGTGACGACTCGGTCTGGTTGTGGCGGCACCCCACCTATCAGCGCGAGGCGCGGGTGCAGATCATGGTGGCAGTCAGCGATTTCACTGCCGAGAACGGTGGAACCCTGGTGATCCCGGGCTCGCACCTGTGGGATGACGAGCGCGCACCGCGTCGCGAGGAGGCGATCCCGACGGAGATGAAGGCCGGGTCGGCGCTGATCTGGATCGGCTCCACGTATCACGGTGGTGGCCAGAACACTACGTCGGACGAGTATCGGTTCGGCCTGTCGATGGGCTACGACCTCGCATTCCTGCGCCCTGAGGAGAACCCCTTCCTCACCTACACCCTCGACCAGATTCGGTCGTTCCCGGAGGAGATCCAGCGAGCGCTCGATTGGTCCTCGGAGCACTACGTCGGCTGGGTCGAGGTCGGGGGGCAGATGTCCGACCCGATGGACCTGCTCGGCCGTGACGACTACACCGCTATCGGTGCCGGCCTCCCGGCCCGCGTCTGATCACGAATCGGAGAAACCTATGACAGAGATTCACCAGCACGCCGGACTCGCCGGTGAGCCGCCCGCTCACCGTGCACCGAGAAAGGGAGTGCTCATCGGTGTCGGCACGCTGCTGATCGTCCTGACCAACGCCGTCATCTTCATCCTGCCGCCGCTGCTGCCGATCATCCAGGCGCAGTACGGCCTTGCCACAGTGGCCGAGACGACGTGGCTTTACACGGCGCTTACCCTCGGCGGGGGAGCGGGCTTCATCCTGCTGCCGCGCCTCGCCGATCTGCACGGCGACCGTAACGCCTCCGTGGCGGCGTCCGCATTCCTCGCGGTCGGCGCGCTCGTTCCGGCTGTCGGCGACTCGTATCCGACCCTTCTCGTCGGCTGCATTCTCATGGGCTTCGGTGGTGCGGCGCAGCTGCTTCCGCTCGGTTTCCTGCGTCGCAATCTCGGTGAGGACGGCATCACGGTGGGTGTCGCGGTTCTCGTCGTCGCCACCGGCGTCGGCATCGTCGTGGGCATGATCGGCGGCGGCTTCATCGTCGAGACCCTGTCGCTGCGGAGCTTCTTCGTCATCCTCACCGCAGTGTGCGCGGCCACGACCATTGCGTGCCTTGTCGCGATCCCGCATGCCCCGCCCGCCGAGCGTAACGGCCGCATTGCGGTACTCGGCACGGTGTGGATGATCGCCTGGGTCGCGGCGATCCTGCTGACTCTGACGCAAGGCCTCGTGTGGGGCATCGCGGCGCTTGTTCCGTTGGTGGTCGGCATCGTCGGCGGCATCGCTTGGGTGCGCGTCGAGCGCCGGTCGACCTCGGCGGTGTTCGACGTCGCGATGATGAAGACGCCTCTGGTCACCGCGTCGTGCCTGTGCATCGCTTTGTTCGCAGCGGTGAACTCGGCCTTTTTGCTGCTGCTCAGCACTTACGCTCAGATCTCTCCCGAGAATCTTCGGCCCGAAGACTCCTACGGACTCGGGCTCAGTGCGCTGCAGACGGGCTGGCTCATGGCGCCCTTCGCGGCGGCGTTCCTGGTCCGCGGAACCGTGCTCGACCGCGCCCTGTTCAACGGCCGTGGTGTCCCCGTTTTCGTCATCGGAGCGCTCACCAGCGCATCGGGGCTGGCCTGGCTCGCCCTGGCGCACGACCAGCAGTGGCAATACCTCGTGGGCGCTGCCGTCATGGGGCTCGGGACCAGAATCGGCTACGCAGCCGGCTTCACCATGGTGCAGATGGCAGTGCCCGAAGAGAAGGCCGGGATGGCGGCCGGTGTCGCCGGCACGGCCATGGCCGTGGGTTTCGCCTTCGGCACCGCCCTGGTCAGCGGCGACCTCAGCGCCTCCCTGGTTCCGGTGGTCGGCACCGGCCTCGAGGTCGCGGCCAAGGGTCTCTACGGCACCGGCTACTGGCTGTCGGGAGTGCTCGCCCTGCTCGTCGTGGTGACCGTGCTGATCTCGCGCGCCCGGTCCGGTCGACGCGTCGAAGGCGCCGTGTCCTGACTCGGTCCGCTCCGTGCGTCACTCCACGCTCACCCAGGACACCAGCGAACGGAGGGCGTCCTCGGGTGACGCCTTCGCGGCGGGAGCCGCCGGTCCGGACACATCGCCGAGGTTGGCGGCCATCCACGCGTCGAGGACGCCGAGGACGAGCTCGATCTGCGACTCGGCCGTTGTGCGGTCGGTGAACACCATCCAGTTGAGCGCGAATCCGTCGGACAACGTGGACACGATGTAGGTCAGTTCGCCGATCGTTTCCGGGTCGACGGACTGGCCTGCAGCGGTCGCGGCGGCCTCGAGGATCGCTCGCATCGTTGCGAATGCCTCGTTGTACACCACCTCGGCCTGCTTGCCCTCCTGGCGCTGGGCCCAGCTGATCAGCTCGACGATCGCCGCGCCGAAGTCCGGATTCGCCAGGTACCACTCCATCACTCCGCGCAACAGGGTGCGCGCGGTGGTCTCGACGTCGACCTGGACGTCGTTGCGTGTCAACACTTCTCGATACTGCGCGGTGACGTGCTCGAAGACCGCCGCGAACAGCACCTCTTTCGTGGCGAAGCAGTAGTGCAACGTGGCCAGCGGAGCGTTCGCATCCTGCGCGATGCGGCGTGTGGTCGCGCCGTCCACCCCGTGGGCGGCGATCATGCGCACGGCCGCGGCCACCAGTTCGGCGCGACGTTCGGCGGCGGGAATACGAGCCATGCGTTTCTCCTGTCGAATCAGATACGAACGACTGATCAAGTCAATGCAAACGCTACCAGTCGGGCGAACGTGCGAGCCGCCTCATCGCCGAGATCGTAAGCTCACGATTTGCAGCGGTTACAGTCAGACGATCATTTGCCTTGATCATATGACTATGTTCTTCTAGGCTATGACCGGGCCCACAGTCCGGCGCCGTCGGCGATCGGAGGGCCACGAGCCACGAGCTCACCGCGAATGCGCCGTGACGACATGAGATCGCAAGCCGCACCCGCACCAACGCCGCACTGCACCCGACATAGAGGATGACCATGACCGGAGTCCGATCAGTTCACCAGGAACGCGCGATCGCGTTCGATCGCATGGCTGTGGACCCGCCGATCGACACCCTCGTCGGCCTGCTGGCGATCCAGGCCCTCCGGTATCCCGACCGCGAGTTCCTCCGGTTCGCGGAAGGGTCGTGGACCTTCGGCGAGATCGACGACTGGACGTCACGCCTCGCGCAGCGACTTGTCTGCGGGGACGGGGTCCGCGAAGGCGACCGGGTCGCGATCATGCTGCCCAATGTGGTGCAGTGGCCGGTCGCCTGGCTCGCGATTCTCGCGGCCGGCGGCGTCGCGGTGCCGATCAATTCGTCCTACCAGCGCGCCGACCTCGAATTCGTGCTGCGGGATTCCGGCTCCCGGGTGATCGTCACCGACGTCGAACACACCCCGCTCGTCGAACAGGTGCGCGCCGCGAACGCCGATCTGGCCGATGTCCGGATCGTCGAAGCCCCCTCGTGCGACGAACTCGCGCAGTATCCGGCGGACAGGCCGGGGGTCGCCATCTCCGGCGAGACGCTCGCGAATCTCCAGTACACGTCGGGCACCACCGGATTTCCGAAGGCGTGCATGCTGACCCACGACTACTGGGTTCGGCTGGGGTGGGTCTGCGCGAGCGCGGCAGGTCTCGGGGCCGACGACGTGGCGCTCACCTCGCAGCCGTTCTCGTACATGGACCCGCAGTGGAACACCTCCCTGTGTCTCACGATCGGCGCGCCGCTGGTGGTGCTGCCCCGGTTCTCCGCCTCGGGTTTCATGGCGGACGTCCGCAGGCACCGGGCCACATTCTGCTACGTGCTCGGCTCGATGCCCACGCTGCTGTTCAAGCAGGAGCCGAGCCCGCAGGACCGGGACAACGACCTACGCCTCGTGCTGTGCTCGGCAATCCCCGTCGCGCTGCACGCGGAGCTCGAACAGCGCTGGGGTGCACCGTGGCGGGAGATCTTCGGGATGACCGAAAGCGGGGTCGACCTGGTCAGCCTCCCCGAGCGCACGGCCGACGTCGGCAGCGGACGGCTGGGGCAGCCGGTTCCCACGAAGCAGGTCCGGGTGGTCGATCCGCAGGGCGGAGAGGTTACGGAGGGGGAATCCGGCGAGCTGATCACCTCGGGCAGACCGATGATGCTGGGCTACTGGAACCGGCCCGAAGACACCGCGCAGGTCCTGCGCGACGGCTGGCTGCACACCGGCGATGTCGCGGTCCGCGAGGCGGGCAGCTACCGCCTGGTGGGCCGGATCAAGGACATGGTCCGCCGCGGCGGCGAGAACATCGCGAGCGCCGAGGTCGAACGCGTCCTGGAGCGCGACGACACCGTCGTCGCGGCAGCGGTGGTCGGCGTCCCGGACGAGCTGTTCGGCGAGGAGGTCAAGGCCTTCGTGCAGCTGGCCACCGGCGCCGACGAGAGCCGCGGAGCCGCAGAGCGAATCGTCGACGGCGCACGAACCCAGTTGGCGCGCTTCAAGGTTCCGCGCTACGTCGAGTTCGTCGCCGATTTCCCGCGCACCCCGTCCGAGCGTGTGTCGAAGCCGGCCCTGAAGGCGCGCTCGGCCGAACGCCCGGGCATCACCTACGACCTGCAGCCGCCGCGCGCTGTCCGCAGCGGCAACTGAGGAGCCGGACATGACCGAGAACTACCTGGACGTGCACATCGACCGCGACGTCGCCGTGCTCACACTGAACCGCCCGGCGAAGCTGAACGTGCTGGACGTGGCGACGAGAGTGATACTCGCGCAGACGATTCGCCGGTTCGGGACGGGTGACGCCGTCCGCGGGATCGTGCTCACGGGTGCGGGGCGGGCGTTCTCCGCCGGTGAGGACCTGCAAACGGTGCCGACCAGCTACGCCGAGATTCACGAGGCCTTCGCGACGTTCCACGACATCACCCGGGCGATTCTCGAGACGAAGGTCCCCGTGGTCGCGGCCGTGAACGGGATCGCGGTCGGCGGCGCCTCGGAGATCACGCTGTGCTGCGACTCGCGGATCGGCACGCCCGCCGCCGAGTACTACCAGCCGGAGAACCACCGCGGGATCATCATCTCGAACGCCTCGAGCTTCCTCATGGGCCGCCTGGTCCGGAACCACGCGATGCGAATCATTCTCGGCTCCCACCGGATCGATGCGGACGAGGCCCTGCGGATCGGGCTGCTCGACGAGATCGTGGCCCCGCAGACACTGGTGGACCGCGCGGTCCAGGTGATCCGGCAGTGGAACTCCGATCCCCGTACCACTGCACTGCACCTGGGCCTGCTGCGGCCGCGACCCGAAGACATCGAGTCCGCGTTCGCCCGCGAAGACGATGCCGCCCGCCAGTCCTGGGAGTCCGGTGCCTTCACCGAGGGCATCGAGGGTTTCTGGGCATCGAAGAACGCGGCGCCCACGGCGCCCACGACGAGCAATTGAGATCGGAGACAAGAGTGATCACCACCGAAGCAGCACTTCTCACCGCGGTGAACGAGCCGCTGGAATTCACCGAGATCCAGGTCGACGACCCGGAGCCCCACGAAGTCCGCGTCGCGGTCTCCAACGTGGGCCTGTGCCACAGCGACCTGCACTACATGACCGGTACCGTGCACGCCGACCTGCCTGTGGTGGTCGGGCACGAGGTGGCGGGCATCGTCGAGTCGGTCGGCTCCGCGGTGACCTCGCTGCGTGCGGGCGACCGCGTCGTCGGCGCCCTCACGCCCTCGTGCGGGTTGTGCCGCAACTGCCAGGCCGGGCACTCGACGCAGTGCCAGCGCGTCTCGCAGATCCGGCAGCGGCCGCGCCCGGCGTTCCAGTTGCCGGGAGGCCGGGTCGTCGAGCGGCTCGGCGACATCGGCGCCTTTTCCCGCCACACCCTGATGCGGGAGAACTCGCTGGTGAAGGTCCCCGACGAGGTGGGGTTGCACGTCGGGTGCCTCCTCTCGTGCTGCATCATCACCGGCGTCGGTGCCGTCTTCCGCGGCGCGCAGGTGCGCCCGGGCGCCACGGTGGCCGTGATCGGCTGCGGCGGTGTCGGGTCGGCCATCATCCAGGGCGCGCGGCTCGCCGGTGCCTCGGCGATCGTCGCCGTGGATCTCGACGACGCCCGGCTCGCGGCGGCGCGGACATACGGCGCCACGCACGTCGTGAACGGCGCGACCGATGTCCCCAGCGAGATCCGGAACATACTCGGCGACGGGGTGGACTACTCGTTCGAGGCCGTCGGCTCCGCGCGCACCGCGGCCACCGCGCTGTCGGTCCTGCGTGCCAGGGGTACCGCCTGCCTGGTGGGCATCGCACCGGACGGCACCGACCTCACCGTTCCCGCGTCGGATTTCTTCTTCGGCGAGAAGCGCCTCATCGGCTCGTACATGGGCTCCGGCCAGGCGCACGAGGACATCACCCAGTTCGCGCGTCTGTACCTCCAGGGCAGCCTGCTGCTCGACGAGATGGTCAGCGACGTGATCCCGTTCGGCGAGGTGAACAAGGGCTTCGAGGCGATGAAGTCGGGCGAGGTGACCCGCATCGTCGCCGACCTCACCGTGTGATCGCACCGACCCCACCCATACCCACGCACCGAAGGAAGACACGGATGTCGAACCCTCAACTGCCCCAGCCGATCAACTACATCGCCGACGAGTGGTCCGAGTGCCGGACGATCCCGGACGCGTGGAATCTCGACCCCAACACGGGCCGGCCGGTCCACCGCGCCGTCACCACCGGACCGGACGACGTGGAGCGCGCACTGCGGCACGCCGAGCGGTCGTACGGCTTCGAACGGTGGGACGACGCGGCCGGCGAGGAACGCGCGGCGGTCATCGAGCGTGCGGCCGACATCGTCGAGGCACGGATCGAGGACATCGCCCGCACCGATGCCCTCACCAGCGGCGTCCCGATCGCGAAGGCTCGGATGGTCGCGCAGTTCCTTCCGCACCGGATCCGCTCGTCCGCTGCGGAGCTGCGCGCCATCCCGCGTCGGACGGCCCTGGAGGCCGGTGGCCGCGACGTGCGTCTGTACAAGGTCCCGTGGGGCCCCGCCGCCATCCTCACGCCGTGGAACGGCCCGAGTTTCATCCCCGCCGCGAAGATGGTGAGCGCCCTCGCCGCCGGTTGCCCCGTCATCCTCAAACCGTCCGAGCATGCGCCGAGCAGCGCCCAGATCATCGTCGAATGCTTCGTCAAGGCGGGGCTGCCCGACGGTGCGCTGCAGCTCGTCCACGGCGCGGGCGACGTGGGCGCGGCGCTCACGGGCGATCACCGCGTGAAGATCGTTTCGTTCACCGGCGGCCCGAACGCCGGCCGCGCGATCGCCCGCGCGGCCGCGGAGGACTTCAAGGTGCTCCAGCTCGAGCTCGGCGGCAACAACCCGGCCCTCGTGCTGGACGACGCCGACATCGACGTCGCCGCCGACGGGATCCTCGACGGGATGACCAAGCTCAACGGTCAGTGGTGTGAAGGCCCCGGAAAGGTGCTGGCGCACAAGAGCATAGTCGAGCCTCTTCTGGAGGCGATGCTCGATCGCATCTCCCGCATCGACGTCGGGCACTCGCTCGACGAGAACACGCAGCTGGGCCCGATCTCGAACGCCCCGCATTTCGCCACGTTGCAGAGCCGGATCGACGGGTTGCGGGCCCACGGCGCGACGATCCATCAGCCCGCGACGCTTCCCGCACTCGACGGGTTCTTCCTGTCTCCTACCGTCGCTTCGGGAGTCGACGCGTCGGTCGCGACCGCCGAGCTGTTCGGGCCGCTCGTCAGCCTGCACGCCGTGGAGTCCGACGAGGACGCACTGCGCGTCGCCAACGCGAACCCGTCGGGTCTCGACGCGTACGTGTTCGGCGGCGACCTGGAGCGCGCCGTCGACGTCGGATCCCGGGTGTTGTCGGGTGAGGTGCGCGTGAACGGTGCCAAGGTCGCCGATCTCGCCGACGGATCCGCACAGAGCTTCTGGGGTGCTTCCGGAATCGGCGGCCATGCCCCCGGCGAGTCCGTCCGGGTGTTCTGCGGCGACCGCGTGGTCGGCGTGGATTCACCCGACCTCCCTCTGTAGCGATCGGGACTACTTTCGCGTCACCTCTTGACTGTGACCGGTGCCACTGGTCTACTCACTAAGTCAATTGATCGAGTCGTTTGATCATAACAACGAAAGCGACAGCATGAACTCCACCTCCACCTCAGCCAGCGAGATCGTCGATGTCATCGGCGTCGGTGCCGGCTTCTCCGGCCTCTACCTCGCGCACCGGCTCACGAACGCCGGGTGGACCTTCGCGGGTTTCGAGGCCGGGCCCAGCGTCGGCGGCACCTGGTTCTGGAACACCTATCCGGGCGCCCGATGCGACGTCGAGAGCATCTACTACTCCTACTCGTTCGACGAGACGCTCCAGCAGGAATGGACGTGGAGCCAGCGATTCGCGCCGCAGGCCGAAATCCTCGGCTACATCGAACACGTCGCCGACCGCTTCGATCTGCGCAAGCACTTCACCTTCGACACCCGCGTGGTCGGCGCGACATGGAACGGGGACGACCGGCTGTGGGAGGTGCGGCTGGACAACGGCGAGACGCGCCGTAGCCGCTACCTGATCTCGGGCGCGGGTGGCCTGTCCACCCCCAAGGACTTCGACGTGCCGGGCCTCGGGAACTTCACCGGACTGCAGGTGTCCACCAGCCGGTGGAACATCTCGCTCGACGACCTCGCAGGCAAGCGCGTCGCCGTGATCGGCACCGGATCTTCGGGCGTGCAGGCCATTCCGCTGATCGCGGAGGTCGCGGAACACGTCACGGTGTTCCAGCGCACCCCGAACTACGTGATGCCGGCCCGCAACGCCGAACTCCCTGCGGAGCAGGTCGCCGCCGTCAAGGACGACTACCCGGCGATCCGGGAGGAGTGCCGGCACTCACCCGGCGGCATCCCCGACCGCCCCGTCACCGACAACGCCTTCGACGTGTCCGACGAGGAGCGTCGGCGGCGCTACGAGGCGGCCTACGAGCGCAGCGGCTTCCAGGGTGTCGGCGCCGAGTTCGCCGACCTCCTCACCGACACCGCGGCGAACCGGACCGCGTCGGAATTCCTCCACGACAAGATCCGCGAGATCGTTGGGGATCCGGCGACCGCCGAGCTACTGGTGCCCAGGCACCACCCGCTGGGCGCCAAGCGCAGCGTCTTCGGTACCGACTACTACGAGACGTACAACCGCCCGAACGTGTCGCTGGTGTCGCTGCGCGACGAGCCGCTCGAGACGATGACCGCGAACGCGATCGTCACCTCGGAGGGCACGTACGAGGCGGACGCCGTCGTGCTCGCCATCGGGTTCGACGCCTTCACCGGCCCGCTGTACGGGCTCGGACTCACCGGTGCGTCCGGAACGAAGCTGCAGGATGCCTGGCGCGACGGTGTCCGCACCTACCTCGGGATGATGACCACGGACTTCCCCAATTTCTTCATGGTCGGCGGCCCTCAGAGCCCCGCGCTCGCCAGCAACGTGGTGATGACCATCGAGCAGGCCGTCGACTGGATCGCCGACCTCATCGAACATGCCCGCGACTCCGGAGCGACGCTCGTCGAGACCACCGTCGAGGGCCAGAACGACTGGGTCGACATCACCGAGGAGACCGTCGCCCAGACGCTGTACGCCACCACCGACTCCTGGTACCGCGGCTCCAACGTCGAAGGCAAACCCAACACGTTCATGGGCTACGTCGGCGGTGTCGGCAAGTACCGCCGGATGTGCACCGAGATCGCCAAGCGCGGCTACCCCGGCGTCGAGATCGACGGCGAAACAGAGTCCCGCCACCTCGGCGCCATCCACCGGGAGATCTCATGACCACGACAGTCCACCGGCGCTACGTCGCCTTCTCCGACGCGCACTACGCGGGCAATCTGGTCGACGGCGCCTACGCCCTGAAACTCTTCGGAGACGTCGGCACGAACCTGTCGATCGAGCTGGACGGCCACGAGGGGCTGTTCGCCGGCTACTCGTCCGTCGAGTTCCTCGCGCCGGTCCGCGGCGGTGACGTCGTCGAGGCCGAGGCCGCGCTGGTGAAAAAGGGAAATCGCAGCCGCACGATCGATTTCGAGCTCCGCGTGATCTGCCGCGTCTGCGGCGAAACGGGCCGATCGCAGGTCCTGAAGCAACCGCTGGTCGCGGTGCGCGCTCGCGGCACCGGGGTCATCCCTGCAGAAGAGACGGAGTAGTAGTCATGGAGCTGATCCACGACACCGGTTGGGCCGCAACGCCCGCCATCGCAGAACCGCCCCTGACCGGTGACATCGACTGCGACGTGGTCGTGATCGGCGGCGGTGGGGGCGGCATGTCGGCCGCACTCCGCCTCGCCGAGAAGGGCGTCGACGTGGTGCTCCTCGAGGCGAAGACCCTCGGTTGGGGCGCCAGCTCCCGCAACGCCGGATACGTCACGAATTCGATTGCCGCCGATCCGGAGTTGCTGGGCTTCCTGCTGAAGAGCGAGCGGCTGCGCGACCTCTACCGGTACGCGGAGAACGCGGTGCACTTCGCCGAGGACGCGATCGCTCACCACGGGATCGACTGCGGCTACGAGCGGGCCGGCATCGTGATGGCCGCCGTGTCCAAGGGGCAGCTCCGGCATGCGCGCCGCAACGCGAAGGTCATGGCCGAGGCCGGATCGTCGGCCGAATTCGTCGAGGGCCGGGAGGCGGGCCTCCCGGACGGCTTCCTCGGCGGAATGCGCGAGGGCGTCGGTGGCACCCTCAACCCGGGTGAGTTCGTCCTCGGCCTGCGGGCCGCGACGATCGCATCCGGCGTGCGGGTCTACGAGCACACTCCCGCCCTCGACATCACGGACACCGGCGGCGGGGTCTCCGTCCAGACTCCGGACGGAAGGGTTCGGGCGCACAAGGCGCTGCTGACCACCAACGCCCACACCGCGGGCCTGTCCAGCGCACCGAAGAACCTCGCCACCCCGGTGTGGACGTCGCTGGTCGAGACCGAACCCGTCGCGCCCGAGCGACTCGACGAGATCGGCTGGACGAGCCGTGCACCGATGGTCACGCTGCACATGATCATCGAGAGCTACCGTGTGACCCCACGGGGCACGATCGTGTTCGGCACCCGCCGTGTGCAGACCGGGCGGAATCCGCTGCCGGACCGCACGCCTGCCCCGAACGTGGCCGACGACCTGGTCCGCGGATTCCGCGACCGCTTCCCGGGACTGCGCGACATCGAACCGCGGAAGGCCTGGGGCGGCTGGATCGGCATGAGCTCCACGTGGCTCCCCGTCGCCGGCGAGGCCTCCGACAACGTGCTCTACTCGCTCGCCTGCAACGGCCACGGCTTCGCTCAGGCGCAGTACGTGGGCCACCTGCTCGCCGACCGCATCGGCGGCGCGCCCTTACACGACGACCTGGCCGCGATCTGGCACGGCCGGAAGCGCTTCTGGCCCAGCTTGGTCAGCGGCCCCGCGCTGCACGCGGCCTGGCTCGCCGACCGTGCCTCGGACCGCCTGGCAGCCCTCACGAACTAACCATCGGCGCAAGCCACCCTCCAAGGAGAAAATCATGTCCATCCGAGAACTGCTCTTCGCGGTAGCGGACATCTGGATGATCGCCGTCGGATTCACGTACGGGATCAAGTTCATCCGGAACTACAAGAACTACCTGCTCGGCATCGAGTGGATCATCGTCGCGACGTCCGGTTCGAACTTCCTGATCTACGGCCTCGTCAAGGCCGGTCACGACAGCCCGATGTACACCTTCGCCTACTTCCTCGACGCCTTCTCCCGGTCGGTCGGGATCACGCTGATCCTGGTTCTGGGGCTGATGAAGGTCACCCACCGGTACAAGCCGTCCGTCGCGGTGGACATCGGCGCGTTCGCCCTCGCGGCCGTGGTCGGCTTTCTCCTCAGCCAGTTCGCCGAACAGATCGGCACCCCCGGCAAGATTTTCTACATCGTGGTCAACGTGCTTACCACGATCTTCCTGATCTACTTCGTCAAGCGCCTGTGGAACATCGGCGAGCGCGGGCACGCGGTGTGTTCCGCCGTCGCCACCGCCTGCGGATTCGTCATCGCCTCGACCTACGACTTCGTCCACATCCCGGGCGACGACGCGGAGCACACGATTTTCTACATCTTCGCGCTGTCCACGTGGGGCCTGCAGATGTTCACGTACTTCCGCGCGTACCGGGCGTTCGACGCCCACAACAAGCGCGTCGACGCTCAGTCGGTCACCGGCGGCGCTTCGGTCACGGCCTGAGTGGCCGAACCTTCCCTTGTGATCGATCGAGAGTCAGGAACCGAAAAATGACAACGCACGTCCAGGAAGAGACCACGGAGGTGGTCGTCGTCGGCGCCGGAATGGCGGGTTTGACGGCGGCGACCACGCTGTCGCAGGAGACCGACGTAGTCGTGCTCGAATCCACCGACCGCGTGGGCGGCCGCGTCGAGACCGTCCGGAAGGGTGATTACTGGATCAACGTCGGCACTCAGTTCACCGAGGGCACAGGCACACTGATCGATGCCCTCGACCGGCACGGCATCGAGATGGGCTCGCTCGCAGGCAAGAGCGTCGCGCTGTACCTGAACGGCGGCGTGGTCGACACCTCGAATCCGGTCGCGCTCATGTTCCGCACCCGGATGACCCTGATGGATCGGATCGGCATGGCCATCGTCGGTGCACGCATCCTCGCCGTCATGCCGTTCCTGGAGTCGCAGAACCGTATCGCACAACGGGTTCGCGCCAACCTCGACACCAAGCTGGCGTCGTACCTACTGAAGGGCGTCCGGTCGAAACTGGCCGCCGAAGTCGTCCGGTCGTGGTCGGCGCAGTGGATGGGGTGCGAGGTGGAGGAGACGGCCGCCACTCAGTTCGTCACGTCGGTCGGCCTCGCGTTGGCCGACCCGGAGAAGATCCCGAACTTCTCGCTGCCGGTGGGTGGCAACCAGACGTTGACCGACGTGCTGGCGGACGATCTCGGTGACCGGATCCGGCTGAATTCGGCGGTGCACTCGGTGCGGCGGGACGGTGACGGCGTCGTCGTCGACTGCCTCGACGGTGACCGACCGGTGCGGCTGCGGGCGAAGCGCGCGATCGTGACCGCACCCGCCGACATCGCCGAGCGGATCATCCCGGACCTGACGCAGCAGCACCGGAATGCGTTCAACGACATCACCTACGGCCGGTACGTGATCGTCGGATTCTTCACCGACGAGGTCGGGCCGCAACGCTGGGACGACTACTTCGGTGTCTCGACCCCGCAACTGTCGTTCCAGGCGATGTTCAACCACGCCGCGGCGATGCGGAACGGCGACGATCGCAAGCCCGGTGGCGCACTGGCCTGTTTCGCCGGCGGCGCTCACGCCGACGTATTGTTCGACCTTCCCGACGAGGAGATCGTGTCGCGATACCGGCAGGACCTGCTCGCAGTGTTCCCCGAGCTGGAAGGGAAGCTGGGCGAGGGCATCGTACGGAAGCATCGTCGGGTCGTGCCCTTCTGGGCGCCCGGGCGGAGGAACTCGCTTCCGGCGCTGCGTGATCCGCTCGGCACCATCTACCTGGCCGGCGACTACCAGCTCGATCTGCCGTCGCTCGCCGACGCAGCCACGTCGGGCGAGCGCGCGGCGAAGGCTGTACTGGCGAGCCTGATCCGATAGACGAGGGCCCGACGGCCCAGCACGCTCAGTCGCACGCTTCAGAATTCGATCTTCAGGGTGGGGCTGGTCGGCTTCGCCTGGCAGCCGAGGATGTAGCCGTCGGCGACGTCGTCGGGATCGAGGGCGTCGGTGACCCCGGGGTCGACGGTCCCTTCCAGGAGGGTGCAGGCGCAGGATCCGCATTCGCCTTCGCGGCAGGAGTAGGGGGCGTCGATCCCGGCGCCCACCATCACGTCGATCAGGGTTGCGTCGGCCGGCCAGGGCAGGGTGTGGGTGTCGCCGTCCAGGGTGACGTCCACGGTCGACGACGCGGCGGCGTCGGCGGCGACCTGCTTGATCGGCGCGAAGGGGTCGCCGTCGAGGGAACGGAATTCCTCGATGTGAATCCGGTGCCGGTCGTACCCGATGCTGGTCAGCGTCTCCTTGACCATGGCCATGAACGGCGCGGGTCCGCAGACGAAGACGGTGCCGTCCTGGCCGCCGTCGGCGAATTGGGTGAGATTGTCCGCGGTCGGAAGCCCCGCCTCGCTCTCGAGCCGGTGCTCGACGGTGAGCCGGTCTGCGTGCTTCTCGGCGAGGTCGGCGAGTTCGGCGTCGAAGATGATCGAATCCCGATCCCGGTTGGCGTAGTACAGGGACACGGTTCCGGTCGCGGACGCCAGCACGGTCTTGAGGATCGACATCACCGGGGTGACGCCGCTGCCGGCGGCGAACAGCTGAAAGTCGCCGTCGAGACTGTGCGGGGTGAACGTGCCCGACGGTGGCAGCACATGCACGGCGTCGCCCGCGGTGATGTTGTCGCACAGCCAGTTCGAGCCGTATCCGTCGACGGTGCGTTTGACCGTCACCTTGATCCGGTCGTCGGTGGTGGGGGAGCTGGCGATGGAGTAGCAGCGTGCCACCGAACCGGTGCGTTCGCTGGGGATCCGGACGGTGAGGAATTGCCCGGGTCGGTACGCGAACCTGTCGGCGATCTCCCGTGGGACGTCGATGACGAGGGAGGAGGCGTCGGGTGTCTCGGCGATGACGTCGGCGACACGGACGGTGTAGCCGAGAGAATCGGGTGCGACGGAGGTCATGGGTGCGTCTTTCGTTGCAGCTCAGGATGGGGAAGCGGCACGTTCCGGCCGTCGGTGGCCGAAGGGAACCGGTGGAATGCGGTCAGTGCTCGGACGGCGACGCGGCCGGGGGCAGCGCCCGGAACCAGACCTCACCGAGGGCGCGGCCGAGTTCGTCGATGCGTTCGCGTTTGGGGGTCGAGGCGGGCAGACCGACGTGCACGTAGGCCATCTGCTCGGTCATGCAGCCGAGCGACTCGGCGAGCAGGTCGAGGTTGGTGTCCCCGATCTCCCCGCGGTCGTGCAGTTTCTCCAGCCAGCGGCGGGTGCGTGCGATGAAGTCGTCACGCAGTTGCAGCCACAGCTGCTGAAAACCCTCGTTGGCGCTGGCGGCGGCAGCTTCACGCAGCAGTCGCAGGATGTGCCGGTGCCGGGAGTAGGCGTGCAGGTACGTGCTGTTGACCTCGATCAGCGCTTCGAGTTCGCCGCTGGTGGTCGTCTTGCGGCTGGTGGCCTCGGACAACTCCTGGAGCCCGGTGTGCATGGCGGCGAGGAAGACGTCGTCGAGGTCGGTGAAGTGCCGGTAGAAGTTCCCCTGCGCGGTCTTCGCGCGGTGGGTGATGTCGGAGACCCGGGTGCGGGTGTACCCGTATTCACTGAAGCATTCGATCGCGGCCTGCACGATGCGTTCCCGGGTGAGCTCCCCGCGGCGGTTGGGACGTTTCGGGGTGGCCGCGCCGGGTTCGACGAGGCCGACGTGGGTGTAGACGTCGTCGAGCGTGCGCGGTGGGACCTGCCGCTGTGTGGTCATCACCGCCCCCTCTCCGTCGCCCGAGTTTGCGAACAAGATATCACTGACAGTGGATGTCGCATCGTTCTGACCTTGCGTTATGCCCGTTCCAGGTGCGCAGAGCGCAACTGTGCGAGCGGATGATCCACCGGGACGGTGTCGGGCAGGTAGCCGAGGAGTTCGGTGAGGTACGCGTCGACGTCGCCCTCGGCGGGGGTGTGCAGGGCGTCGCCCTCGTAGACCGCGCCGGTGGTGCCGTCGACGGTCACCGTGAGCCCGGTCAGTTTCGCGACGGTGCCGACTCCGGCGCCGACCACGCACGGCAGCCCGATCTCCCGGCACACCAGCGCCGCGTGGGAGGTGCTGCCGCCGAGTTCGGTGACGACGGCGACCGATTCGAACATCGCGGGCACATCGTCCGGGGCGGTGGAGGGACGCACCAGCACGACGGGTGTGCCGGCCGCGGCGAGGTCGAGGGCCTGGTCGAGATCGCTGACGGCCTGCCCGACGGCGACACCGGGGCCGGCGCCGAGGCCGCCGGCCAGGACCGTCCGGTCGGCGTGCACCGCGTGCGTTGTCGCCAGGCTCGCGGCCTGCTCGGCCGAGACGCGGGAGACCGCCTCGTCGGCCGTGATGAGACCTTCGCGGACGAGATCGACGGCGATCCGGACCGCGGCGCGCGGCGCACGCTTCCCGGCCCGGCACTGCAGGACGTACAACCGGCCGCTTTCGACGGTGAACTCGATGTCGACCAGATCGCGGTGCTCACGTTCGAGGACCTCGGCGATGCGCTCGAGTTCCGGGTACACGTCGGGCAGGATGTCGCCGACGGTGACGAGCGGGTTCGGGGTCTTCTCCCCGGACACGACGTCCTCGCCCTGCGCCTTCGCCAGCCATTCGCCGTAGAGGGTGTTCTCACCGGTCGCGGGGTCCCGGCTGAACAGCACCCCGGTCCCGGACCGTTCGTCGCGGTTGCCGAACACCATGGCCTGCACGGTGACTGCGGTTCCGGCGCCGGCGCCGAGGTTGTGCCGGCCGCGGTACGCCTTGACGCGCTCGTTGGTCCACGAGTCGAAGACGGCGCCGATCGCCGATCGCAACTGCTCGAGCGGATCGCTCGGCGGCGCGGCACCGGGGTCGCCGGCGACGATGTCGGCGTAACTGTGACAGAACCGCTGCCAGGTGTCCGTCGCCCACCGCTGATCGCCGGTCTCGGCGGCGAGCGCCTCACACAGTTCCGGGGTCAGGCCGAGGTTGAGGACGGTGTCCATCATGCCCGGCATGGACTGCGCGGCGCCGGACCGAACGGACACCAGCAGCGGGGACGGACCGGCGCCGAACCGGCGGCCGGTCTCCGTTTCGAGCCGTCGCAGGTGTTCGAGGACCTGCTGCCAGATCTCGTCCGGCAGGGATCGGCCGCTGTCGTGGTAGACCGCGCAGACACCGGTGGGCAGCGCGAACGCCGGGGGGACCGGCAGTCCCATCGCCCGCATCTTGTTGACGCTGTAGGCCTTGCCGCCGAGTACCTCGCGGGTGCTGGGGTGGGTGCCGTCCAGGGTGATGACGTGCTCGGCCGGACTGCTGGAGGAGGTCATAGCGAGAGTCCTTCGAAAACAGGGGATTTGGCGGCCGCACGGGTGGCGAACAGGCCACCTTCGACCGGGATGTCGATGCCGTTCAGCCAGGATGCGGCGGGGGAGAGGGCGAACGCGACGACCGCGCCGATCTCGTGGGGGTAGCCGTGTCTGCCGACCGCGTCGTGGGACCGTGCCATCGCGTCGGCGCCCATGCTGGCTTCGAAGTCGGCGAGGATCGGTGTCTCGACCGGTCCGGGGCTGACGGACAGCGCACGGATGTGGCGTGCCGTCAGTTTCGCCGACAGCAGCTGCGTCCAGTCGACGAGGGCGCGTTTGGACGTGTCGTAGGCGGCGGGCCCCTTGAGGGGGTGGTCACGCAGCCAGGCGTGCAGGTCCGCGCGGTGGCGGACCCGCAGTAGTTCGTCGATCGACTCCGGCGGTTCGGTGTTGCGGTGCGCGGCGACGGAGGCGACATTGACGATCGCCGATCCCGCGGTCATACGGGGGAGCAGAAGTTCGGTGAGCAGGCGCGGCCCGAGAAGATTGACCGCCAGCACGGTCTGCGCGGCAGCGGTGCCCGGGACACCGGCGACGTTGGCCAGCCCGGTGACCTCACCGGGGAGGGCCGCGACGGCGTCGCCGATCGAGCCGGGATCGGAGAGGTCGCACAGCAGGGTGCGCACCGGTCCGATCGGGCAGTCGCGCCGGTCGAGGGCGTAGACCGTGGCGCCTGCCGCGCTCAACTGGTCGGCGAGGGCGAGCCCGATCCCCGATGCCGCCCCGGTGACGACGATGTTTCCGCTGAAAGTGGTGCCGGTCATGACATTACCGCCGTCACGTCGGTGAACTCCTCGATGCCGAGGTGGCCGAGTTCGCGGCCGTAGCCGGAATTCTTGACGCCACCGAAGGGAACTGTGGGCCGATTGCGAGTACGGACGCCGTTGATCTTGACCTGGCCGACGTCGAGCCGTCCGGCCACTGCGCGGGCGCGCTCGACGTCGCCGGACCACACCTCCGCGGACAACCCGTACGCGCAGTCGTTGGCGATCCGGACGGCGTCGTCGACGTCGGTGTAGATCTGCACGGCGATGACGGGGCCGAAGATCTCCTCACGGATCGCCCGGGCGTCCTCGGGCAGTCCGGTGATGACGGTGGGATCGACGAAGTACCCGGTCGGGGACGCCTCGGACGGCTTGCCCGTGCCGGTGAGCAGGTGCCCGCCGGCGGCGACGGCGTCACCGATGTGGTCGAGGACGCGCTCACGTTGGCGCGCCGAGACGAGCGGCCCCTGGCGCGTGCGGGGGTCCGCGGGATTACCCAGGACCTGCTGCGCGACTGCATCTTCGATGATGTCGACGGAGTCGGCGGCGAAGTGTTCCGGGATCAGCAGGCGGGTGGTGGCGTTGCAGGCCTGACCGGAGTTGACCAGTCCGGAAGTGACGGCCCCGGTGAGCGCGGTCTCGAGGTCCGCGTCCGGCAGCACCACGGCCGGTGACTTTCCGCCGAGTTCGAGAGTGCAGCGGGTCAACGTCTGCGCCGCCAGGGAGGCCACCGTGCGACCGGCGACGACGCTGCCGGTGAACGAGACGTGCGCGAGACCCGGGTGCGCGGCCAGTGCGGCGCCGGTGACCGCACCGGTTCCGGTCACGACGTTGAACACCCCGGCCGGAAGTCCCGCCTCGAGGAACAGCGCGGCGAGCGCGTTCGCGTCGTACGGGGTCATCTCCGACGCCTTGAGCACCACGGTCGATCCGGCGGCGAGTGCGGCCGAGGCCTTGGCGACGATCTGATGGACCGGCATGTTCCACGGCGTGATCGCGCCGACCACCCCGCTGCCGCGTCGGACCAGGGTGGCCCCGTCGATGTCCTGCGACCACGGGAAGTCGCGGGCGGTGCGGGCGGTGGCCCGCAGCACGTCGGCCGGGAGCTGGGCCTGTGTGACCTCCGCGAGCGAGATCGGCATACCCATTTCCCGGCTGACCAGCGCCGCGATCGCCGCGCCGTCACGGGTGAGCAGATCTGCGGCACGGTCGAGCACTTCCGCCCGCTCGGCGACGTCGGTGCGCCGCCACGCCGGATGGGCTGCTGCGGCCGACCGCACGGCGTCGTCGACCACCTCGGATCCGGCGTCGACGACCTCGCCCATCACGGACTCGGTGAACGGGTCGATCACCTCGATCACCGGCCCGGCCGGCACGAACCATTCGCCGTCGATCAGGCAACCGGCCCGGTCGAAGGGGTCAGCCATTGCGCGGCTCCAATCGCACGGGCAGGGTCTTGATGCCGCGGAAGAAGTTGCTCTGCAGTCGCTTCGGGGAATCGACCACGTCGATGTCGATGCCGCGTTCGACGAGCTTGGTGAAGAACAGCTTCGCCTCGAGGCGGGCGAGGTTGGCGCCGAGGCAGGCGTGATCGCCCCACCCGAAACCCAGGTGCTCGTTCGGGAACCGGTCGGCCCGGAACGTGTCCGGTTCCTCGAACACCCGCTCGTCCCGGTTCGCGGAGCAGAACCACATGACGACCTTGTCGCCGGCCTTCACGGTCTTGCCGTGCATCTCGACGTCCCGGGTGGCGGTGCGCCGCATCGACAGCACCGGTGACACCCAACGCACCATCTCTTCGACCGCGGAGCGGATCTTGCCCGGATTCTCGCGCAGAAGGTCCCACCATTGCGGGTTCTCGTGCAGGGCGAGCACACCGCCGGACAGCAGGTTCCGGGTCGTTTCGTTCCCGGCGACCATCAGGATCAGGTAGTAGGCGTCGAGGTAACCGCGGCTGAGCGGGACCCCGTCGAGTTCGGCGGCGGTCAGCACGCTGACCAGGTCGTCGGCCGGGCAGGCCCGACGCTCGGTCTCGAGGGCCCGGAAGTAGGCGAACACCTCGTCGCGGGCGCGCACGGCGGTCTCGGGACCCGCGGAGTAGTCGGGGTCCTCCGAGGCCATCTGGTTCGTCCACCGCAGCAGGTTCGGGCAGTCCTCGAGCGGGGCGCCGAGCAGTCGACCGATCATCACCAGGGGCAGTTGGGCGGAGATGTTCGCGACCAGGTCGATCGGCCCCGCGCCGACGGCCTTGTCCAGCAGGTCGTCGATCACCGCCTCGATGTCCGGGACGAGGGCCTTCACCTTGGCCGGTCGCACGTGCGGGGTGACGATCTTGCGCAGCGGCCCGTGCTCCGGTGGGTCGACGTGATGAATGCTGCGGGCGCCTTCGCCTTCGGCGCGCCTGCTCGCGATCTGCGTCCCCTGGGTAACGGTGAACGTGTCGTGGTCCGCGGCAACTGCTTTGACGTCGGCGTATCGAGTCACCGACCAGAATCCCGGGCCGTTCGTTTCCTCGTTCCAGTGCAGAGGGTCCTCGTTGCGCAACTGCGCGAAGATCTCGTCCGCGTAGCCGGAGGCGAATGCCCGCAGGTCCATCAGGTCGATACCACTGCTGGTGGTCATTTGGATGTCTCCCGTCACGGTCACGTTCGTTTGTGACATTGGTGTCACTAAAGCACAAATCGCCGGATTTGCAAATACCCCTTGTAAGACGAGTCAAATCGCTTGTAGCCTGACCTAGATAGTGACGAACAATTCACAAAAAGAGGTCACGTGTACCCACCCGCAATCGCCGCCGAGCATCCCGATTCTCTCGCGTTCGTGATGGCCGCCTCCGGTTCTTCGCTCACCTACCGGCAGCTCGACGAGCAGTCCAACCAGCTCGCCCATCTCCTGCGCAGCAGGGGCGTGACAACAGGCGATTCCATCGTCCTGGTGATGGAGAACCGGATCGAATGGCCGGTGGTGGTCGCGGCCGGAATGCGCGCGGGCCTGTATGTCACACCGGTGAACTGGCACCTCGGCGCCACCGAACTCGCCGCGCTCCTCACCGAAGCGGCACCGGCCGCGGTGGTCACCAGCGGCTCGCTCGCCGGAGCGGTCGCCGACGCCCTTCCCGAAGGGCACACCGCGCTGATCCTGTGCACCGATCCTGCTCCCGGAGGCGAGCACCTCGCCGCGGCGATCGCGAACCACCCGAGGACTCCCATCGCGGACGAGCGCTTCGGCGCCCGCGTCCTCTACAGCGGCGGTACCACCGGCCGTCCGAAAGCGTTCCGGCAGAAATTGCTGGACATCCATCCCGCGGAGGCGCCCACCCGCCACGCGGGCCTCGCCCTGAAGCTCGGCATCGACTCGGACACGGTGCTGCTCTCGCCCGCCCCGAACTACCACGCGGCGCCGTTCACCTTCCAGCTGATGACGATGGCCGCCGGCGGCACGGTCGTATGTATGGAACGCTTCGACGCGTCCGCGGCCATGACGGCGATCGCCGCCCACGGGGTCACCCACTCGCAGTGGGTGCCGACGATGCTGCTGCGCATTCTCGCCCTGCCCGACAGGGCCGCCATCGCGCTGTCGCCGACGCACCGCACCGCCGTCACCTCCGGCGCGCCCTGCCCGGTAGAGGTCAAGGAACAGATCAACGCGTGGTGGGGGCCCATCCTGCACGAGTACTACGGCGCCTCCGAGGGCTACGGGCACACCTACATCTCCGCCGCCGAATCCGCCGACCACCCCGGGTCGGTCGGCCGGCCCCTCGGCGGCACCCGCGTGCACGTCACCGACGACGCGGGGTCCCCGCTGCCGACGGGTGAGATCGGCAAGGTCTGGTTCGAACCGCCGGCCGCGACGGTCTACGTCAACGCGGGAGACACCGCGACGAGTGCCGGCTGGAAAAGCATGGGCGACCGCGGCTACCTCGACGAGGACGGATTCCTCTACCTCGCCGGGCGGGAAAGTTTCATGATCATCTCCGGCGGGGTCAACATCTACCCCGAGGAGATCGAGGCCGCCCTGGTGCGCCATCCCGATGTCGTCGACGCCGCGGTATTCGGCATCCCCGACCCGGAATTCGGGGAACAGGTCAAGGCGATGGTGGAATTGCGCGAGGGTGTACCGGGTGACGCGACCACCGCCGCCGGCCTCATCGATCACTGCCGCGGCTGCCTGGCGACCTTCAAAGCGCCCCGCTCGATCGACTTCGTCGACCGCCTGCCGCGGCTTCCTACCGGAAAACTCAACAAGAAGGCCCTGCGCTCGCACTATTTCGCGAATTCCTGACGAAGACACAATCCGACCATCGATCACCCGAACAGGAGCCAGACATGGTTCACGCCCAGCAAGATCAACACACCTTCGACGTCCTGCATTCGCTCCGCGTGAAGGGACTGGCCAACGACGACGTGCTCAGCGCCCTGTCGGGCGTGCCCGTCGAGGACCTGCCGGCGGCCTTGAATCCGCTCGTCGAGCAGGGTCTGGTGGTGCGCCGGGAGGGTCGGATGCCGGGAGCGATGCTGACCCCCGCGGGCAAGGCCGAGCATCTGCGGCTACTCGCACAGGATCCGGCCACCACGGGCGCGGCCACCGCGCTGACAGCCTTCTACGACCGATTCCTGCCGATCAATTCCGACTTCAAGATGGTGTGTCAGCGCTGGCAGATGCGCAGCGACGACACCCCCAACGATCACGGCGACCCGACCTACGACGGCGAGGTCGTCGACGCGCTGGCGCAGACCGACGAGCAACTGCGGGCGTCGCTCCCGGAACTGGTCGATGCGCTGCCGCGGTTCGGTCGCTACCTGCCGCGCCTCTCCGCGGCGCTCGACCGCATCCGCGGCGGCGACAACGCCTCGTTCGCTCGGCCGATGTACGACAGCTACCACGACATCTGGATGGAATTGCACGAAGACCTCATCCTCAGTGCCGGCCGGACCCGGGGCGCTTCCGACGAAGGCTGAACAAGGCACAACACGGGAAGGGTCGGGCCGGTCGATGACCGGCCCGACCCCTTCTGTGTTCGATATACGGTGCAGCGCAGAAAATCCTGTGACTAGGACTCGGCGGCCACCGGGAACGGCAGGCACGCCTCGACGTGCGCCGCGACGCCTGAGCCCTCGGAGTTGGCCGCGACGGCCGAGATGGCGCTGATCGACACGTAGCCGTCACGCACGAGAGCGGAGTCGGTTCCGGTGCCGAGGCGTTCGGTATTGGCGAATCGCAACAGCCGCACCGTGTCCGGGGTCTTGTCGAAGGTCAAGCCGAGCAGTCCGCGCGGTGCCAGCGGCGCCATCCGCACGCCCTTGACGTCACTGATGTCGAGATCGGGCACATTGACGTTCAGCACGGCACGGTGGGCGCTGTGGGCGAGCATCCACTGTGCCGCCGACACCGCGATCCGGCCGGCGGTGTCGAATCGGTGCTCCGGCGGAAACCCGCAGCTGACGGCGAGACCGCGGACGCCGAGGGTCGACGCGGTCAGCGCGGCCGCCACCGTGCTCGAATTCAGAATCATCCGGCCGGTGTTCGGGCCCGGATTGATGCCGCTGACGACCAGGTCCGGCGGAGGGCCGAACACCCCCGCGCACGCCGCGAACACCGCAAATGCGGGCGGGGCGTCGAAGCTGAGTGCCTGCACTCCCGGCAGGTGCTCGAAGCGGCGCTCCGTGTAGGCGATCTCCGCTCCGTGCTCGAGGGTGCCCAGCGAAGAGCCGCTGCCGCTGCACTCGCCGCGCGGTGCGGCGATGGTGATCTCGTACCCCTCGGTTGCCAGAGCGGTCGCCACCGCATGCAGTCCGGGCGCGTCGATGCCGTCGTCGTTGGTGACCAAAATGCGCATGTGAGCGCTCTCCTTCCCTGCCGACCTCCACGAACCAGACGCCAGCTCAGACCTCGTACTCAAGGATTGTGACGCAGCATTCACACTTTTGTCTACCGGCAAGCGTGGAAACTCGCCAGACGTGGGTTCGGTCAAGGCCTCGGAGTCTTGACAGAGTGACGCCACTCACATAAGAATGTGAATTCACAGTCGCTAACACGAAAGGCGACATGCATCGTTCCGGAATGACACCGGCACTCCACAACATTTGTCTGAAAGAAGGCATCGCATGGCTGAGTGGCCCATCAACGACACTGTGTCGAAGGTGTTTCCCCTGTACTCCCGCGCGAACGTCGGGGAGATCTTCCCCGACCCGATCAGTCCGTTGAACGCCTCCGCCGGCTTCCAGCACAATCTCGAACCGGGCTGGCGGGACGCCTTCGTCGCATGCAGGGTCTGGGACCACGACCTCTACGACGCCACGGTCGACTACAACATCCTCCCGGCCTTCGGCAGCTACCTGTACATCAACATGTCGCTGATGCGGCTGTTCGGCGTCCGCGTGCCGGGGATGTCACCGGAAGCGGTCGACCTGCAGTACTTCGGCGACATGCCCGGGATTCCCAGCTACGAGAGCGAGCAGCGGGACTTCGACGAGAACCCGGAGTTCGCCGAGCGCGCCGGCGCCTGGCTGGTCGAAGAAGTCATCGGGGCCACCGGGCTACCCGAGTACGACGCCGACCGTCGGGACGTGATGCGCATCCGCGCCGACCGGCCCGACATGACCGCGTTGACCGACCAGCAGTTGCGCGAGCGCATCACCTCGTTCGACTACATCCTGCGGCCGCTGTTCCAGCACCACATCGAGGCCAGCCTCAAATCGGGTGTCGGGCTGGGGGCCGTCGCGCAGATCGCCGCCGCCGTCGGCAGGCCCGAGCTCGCCCTCACCCTGGTCGGCGGCATCGGTGACGTCGACTCCACCGGACCCTCCAAGCGGATGTGGACCCTCAGCCGCACCGCCCAGGATCCGGCGGTGGCCGCCGTGTTCGACGAAGGCGTCCCCGGCCTCTACGACCGGCTGTCGGCGAGCACCGACCCGGCCGTCGCCGCGTTCCGCGCCGATCTCGACGCGTTCCTGTCGGACTGGGACTTCCGCGGCCCGGCGGAATGGGAGATTCGCGCCCAGACTTGGGGCGTCAAACCGGAACTGGCGCTGGCCACCGTCGACCGCATGCGGCAGGTCGGCGACGACGAAGCGCCGGAAGGTAAGGGCGCCATCCGAAGTGAGGAACGCGAGGCCGCCGCTTTGGTGGTCCGTGAGCTCCTTGCCGGGGATCCCGAGACCTCCGCCCAGTTCGAGGCCACCCTCGCCGCCGCCGCTCTCTGGCTCCGCGGCCGCGAACGCGCCCGCACTACGGCAGCGATGGTGATCCACGAAATCCGGCTTCCCGCACGGGAGCTCGGCCGACGCGGGGTCGAGGCGGGGGCCCTCGACAGCGTGGAGCAGATCTTCATGCTCTTCGCCGACGAACTCGATGCCTACCTCGTCGATCCCACTGCGTTCACCGACATCGTGCGCGAGCGGGAAAAGAGCTATAGCGCGCTCTTCGACGTCAAGCCGCCGTTCGTGGTATCCGAGGAAGTTCCGCCGCTCGAGAGTTGGTCGCTGCGCGCAGGCGCCGCCGGTGCTGCGCTGGCCGCGGGCGAGTCTGTGGTCGGCGTGTCCGGCTGCACCGGCACCGCACGGGGCATCGCCCGGGTCCTGACCACCCCCGACGACCCCTCCGCGCTCGAGCCCGGAGAGATCCTCATCGCCCCGATCACAGACCCGTCCTGGACACCGCTGTTCGTCGCCGCCTCCGCGGTGGTCGTCGACGTCGGAGCCCCGTTCTCGCACGCCGCGATCGTCAGCCGGGAAATCGGTATCCCGTGCATCGTCTCGGCAACCGACGCGACCAAGCGCATCCCGAACGGAGCACTCATCGAGGTCGACGGCACGACCGGTGTCGTGACGGTCCTCGCGATCTGAGTCGGCGTCGGCCCTCGATAAGGAGAAGACATTGCACGCAGCTGATATTTGCGCGAGCTGGCTGGATCGAGTGTTGCACGACAAGGGGATACTCGCCCGCGGCAATCGGGTGACCGACACGGCAATCGAACCGATAGGCACAGGCCTGGTCGCCGACAGCTATCGGATCACGATCTCCTACTCGGGCCCCGGCCGAGGGCCAGAGTCGCTCGTCGCGAAACTGACCTCCGACAGCGAGCAGAGTCGCGCGGCCGGACGCAGCGAGCTCAACTACGCCCGTGAGGTCGGCTTCTACACCGAGATCGCGCCGCACCTCCAGGTCCGCGTCCCGTCCTGTTTCCACGCCGAAATCGATTCGAACAATACCGAATTCGTTCTCCTCCTGGAGGACCTCACTCCCGCACGTCCCGGAAACCAGCTGATCGGCTGCACGGTGGCCGAAACGCGGCTCGCCGTCGAACAAGCCGCGCGGATCCACGCGCCTTACTGGGGTTCCGAAGAACTCAGGGGCAACCCGTGGTTGGACATCTCGTCGAGCTACTGGCAGCGATTCGCAGAGATGATGCCCGAATGGTACGACGGATTCCGTCAGCGCTACACCGGCCGGCTCAGCGAGGCCGACTTCGCACTGGGGCAGGAGTTCGTCGACAACATCGCCGGGTACTACCAGGCGCTGGAGAGGATGCCCTACACCGTCCAGCACGGAGACTACCGACCCGACAACGTTCTGTTCGACGCGCGCGGCGGAGAAGTGCCGCTCGTTGTACTGGACTGGCAAACAGTGGTGTACGCACCGGGAGTCGTCGATATCGCCTACTTCATCGGTGGCGCGCTGGACGCCGCGACACGTCGAGCGAACGAGGACGAACTCCTCCTCCACTACCACTCGGAACTCGTCGACCTCGGGGTCGACGGCTATCCGTTCGAACGTCTCGTCCAGGACTATGCGTGCGCGACCTTCCACAACTTCATCATCGGGGTTGCGGCTGCGATGCTGGTGGAACGAACCGAGCGCGGTGACGAGCTGTTTCTGTCCATGGTCACCAATTCCCTCACACATGCACGGGACCGCGACGGCGCCCGCCACATCGGGATCCACCCCCTCGTCGCGGTGAACCGTGGGTAGGTCCGCGCCCGACTGCGGTTCTCACGAAAGGCGCACTCAGTGAACGATTCGATGCCTGAACTGGGCTTCTACGCACTCGGCGGACACGTCGAGTCTCCCCGAGAGATGTACGGCGAACTGGCACTGGCCGAGCGTCTCGGCCTGGGCACCGCGTTCTTTTCCGAACGGTTCAACGTCAAGGAACTCGGGTCGTTGACGGGCGCGGCCGGCGCGGTGACCGAACGCCTGAACATCGCCACTGCTGCGACCAACCACAACACCCGCCACCCGATGGTGACAGCAGCATGGGCGACGACGATGCACCGGCTGACGAACGGCCGCTTCGTCCTCGGCCTCGGTCGTGGGCTGGCACCGCAACTGAAAGCCTTCGGCCTCCCGCCGGTCACCACCGCGCAACTGGAGGATTTCATCGGTCTGATGCGCCGATTGTGGAAGGGAGAGACCGTCGAGGGCCATAGCGGCCCGGCCGGAAACTTTCCGGCGCTGCGCCTCGACCCGACATTCGACGAGAGCATTCCGATCGGACTGACCGCATTCGGGCCTGCGACCCTGGCCCTGGCGGGGCGAGCCGCCGACGTCGTCGTTCTCCACACGTACTTCTCGGACGACACTGTCGTGCGGTGTGTGAACGCGGTCCGCACCGCTGCGGAGAAGGCCGGCCGTGACCCCGCAGCGGTCAAGGTGTGGTCCTGCTACGCAACGGTTCCCGACCACCTGCCCGTCGAACTGCAACTGAAGAAGACCGTGGCCAGACTCGCGACCTACCTGCAGGTGTACGGAGACCTGATGGTGAAGACGAACAACTGGGACCCCAGCGCGCTCCAGCGGTTCCGAGAAGATCCGGTGGTCGCCGGATTGAACGGCTGGTGCGATGCGGTGGCAACCCCGTCCGAGATCGAACACATCGGCACAGTGCTGCCCGCCGAGTGGCTCGACGCAGCCGCCACAGGATCAGCCGAGGCCTGCGCGAAGAAGGTCTCCGCCCAACTCGATCTCGGTGTCGACGGCGTCATCATGCACTGCTCGACCCCGGCAGAACTCGAGCCGGTCGTCGAGGCGTACAGGAGTCTCCGGTGAGGACCCCCGTCGAACTCGTCGAACAGTACGTGTTCGAGATCTACAACAAGCAACGGTTCGAGCTCATCCACGAAATCTGCGGAGACCCGGTCATTCGACACGAAGCGGGTAACACCTTGGCGCTCAGCCGGAATCAGCAAGTCGAGCGCATTCGTGCCGACCTGGCGTCGAATCAGCCGACATTCGAGGTGGCCAACCTCTCTGGCAACGAGGAGTTCGCGACGCTGACGTGGAACGCGATCCGCCTGTCCACCGGAGAGAGGCTCTGCGGAATCGAGGTCTTCAAAGTGACCGCGGGACTCATCACGGATGTGTGGAACTCCAACTACTTCGAAGGGTCCTGGTCATGAATCACCCGACTCCCAGAGTGCTCGACGTCGCCACCGAGATCGACACCGCATGGGTGCAGTCCGTGCTGCGGCACGCAGGCCACACCGGGGTCGAGGTCGCGTCGATTTCGGTGCAGCCGATCGGCGCAGGCAACGTGAGCGACACCGTGCGAATCGGCATCGAGTACGCACGAGCCGACTTCGTTTCCCCCGCCGCGGTCGTGGTGAAGTTCCGTCCGAGCGCACCGGGTGCGCACGCGCACGGACTGCGGAGCGGTGCATACCACCGCGAAATCGGCGCCTACCGGGAAGTCGGTGGCCGACAGGCTTGCCGGATTCCGCGGTGCTTCTGGGTGGCCGGCGACGAGACGAACATCAACCTCGTCCTGGAGGACTTGACGGCAACGACGACGCCCGGCAATCAAGCCGCGGGGTGTGGTGTGGCCGAGGCGGAATCCCTTGTCGCGGAACTCGCTCGCCTGCACTCCAGCTTCTTCCCACTGACAGATGAGGCAGCACCCGCGTGGTTGGTGCGCATGTCCGAGGTCTCCGACTACTGGTGCGATGCGGCGGAACGCGGGGCCGCGGCCGCGCTGACGCGCTTCGCCGGGGACCTCCCGCCGGACTTCCTCGCCGCCATGCGAGATGCCGTCGCACTCGTCCGCATCTGGTACGGGCTGCCGCAGCAACACCTGACACTCACTCACGGCGACCCTCGCGTCGACAATGTTCTGTTCGAGAGGTCGGAGGCGGGAGTGTCGACCGTGCTCCTGGATTGGCAGTTCACCGGCTTGCGCAATCCGATGTACGACTTCGCGTACTTCATGTCGGGCAGTGTCGACGTCGCCGAGCGCCGACTACACGAAACACGATTGCTGAAGACGTACATCGACGTGTTCGCGGAGAAATCCTCCGGATACGACGAGGGGCAGGCGACGGCCGACTACAGGATCCAGCTACTCAGCGGCCTCTACGTCACACTCGCCGCGGTCGCGGTTCTCCCCGACAACGATGTGGTGAACCAGCTGATTCTTGCGCTGCTGCGGCGTAACTGCGCAGCCGTGGTCGATTGGAAATCTGTCGAAGCGCTCGGCGACGTGGCCGCATCGCGCCACTGACAGACACTCCGAGACCCGCGCAGTGTGAGCCGACGGACAGGTCCGGAACCCACAGCTTCCGCCGTAGGTTCCGGACCTGTCTGCGTGCAGATCTACTCCAGTCCGTCAGAGGACGTAGAGCATCTCCTGGTACGTGGGCAGCGGCCAGAGGTCGTCGGCCACGATGTCCTCGAGGCTGTCTGCTGCTGCGCGAACGGCAGCCATCGCGGGCAGGAGGGCGTCCTTGGCATGCGTTGCCTCCGCCAGTGCCTCCGATTCGCCCTGAGCGGCGAGCGCGGACTTCAACTCGGCGAGCGCGGCCCTGAGGTTCGTCAGGGGTGCCGACACGGCCTCGAGCGCGGACAGGTCCGCGTCCACGCCTGCCGCCTTCAGCGCCGCAACGTTCTGCGCCAATTCGGTCTGGTAGCGAATCGCGGCGGGGAGGATCGACGTCTGTCCCAATTCCAGGGTCAGCCGTGCTTCCACACCGATCGTCAGCGCGTACTGTTCGAGACCGATCTCGTAGCGAGAGTGCATCTCCCGATGGTTGAACACCTGGTACTTGCCGAACAGTTCGACCGCCGATTCGGTGATCAGTTCGGGCAACGCGTCGAGCGTCGTGCGCAGGTTCGGCAGTCCACGCGCGGCCGCCTCGTTCTGCCAGTTCTCCGAGTATCCGTCCCCGTTGAACACGACGTCACCGTGGTTGGTGATGATCTCGGTGAGCAGGTTCTGCACCGCGGTGTCGAAGTCGGTGCCGTTCGCGACCGCGGTCTCGAGTTCGGTCGCGATGTAGTCGAGCGACTCGGCCATGATCGTGTTGATCGTGACGATGGGTCCGCTGACGGTCTGCATCGAACCCGGCGCCCGGAACTCGAACCGGTTGCCGGTGAAGGCGAACGGGCTCGTGCGGTTGCGGTCGCCCGGATCGGTCGGGAGCACGGGCAGGGTGTCGACACCGATCTTCATGGTGCCCTTCCCCTTCGACGAGGTGGCCGCACCCTTCGCGATCTGCTCGAACACGCCGGCGAGCTGGTCTCCGAGGAACACGGAGATGATGGCCGGGGGAGCCTCGTTCGCGCCGAGTCGGTGATCGTTGGTCGCCGACGCGACGGAGGCGCGGAGCAGGCCGCCGTACTTGTGCACCCCGCGGATGACGGCAGCGCAGAACACGAGGAACTGGGCGTTGTCGTGCGGGTTGTCGCCGGGGACGAGGAGGCTGCCGAGTTCGGAATTGCCGAGCGAGAAGTTGACGTGCTTGCCGGACCCGTTGACACCGTCGAACGGCTTCTCGTGGAACAGGCAGGCCATGCCGTGCTTCTTGGCGATCGTCTTGAGCGTCGTCATCAGCAGTTGCTGGTGGTCGGCGGCGATGTTGCCGCGTTCGAACATCGGTGCGATCTCGAATTGGCCGGGGGCGACCTCGTTGTGCCTGGTCTTCGCCGGAATGCCGAGCTTGAACAGCTCACGTTCGGTGTCCATCATGAAGCCGAGAACGCGCTCGGGGATGGCGCCGAAGTAGTGGTCGTCGAACTCCTGGCCCTTGGGCGGCTTCGCGCCGAACAGGGTGCGGCCGGAGTTGAGCAGGTCCGGCCGGGCGAGGAAGAAGTGCCGGTCGACGAGGAAGTATTCCTGCTCCGGTCCGCAGAACGAGACGATGTTCTCGACGTCGTCGTGGCCGAAGAGCGTCAGGATGCGTTCCGCGTGGACACCCATCGCCTGCTGCGACCGCAGCAGCGGTGTCTTGTGGTCGAGCGCGTCCCCGGTCATCGACACGAACACCGTCGGAATGCACAGGGTGTTGCCGTTCGGGTTCTCGAGCACGTAGGCCGGGCTGGTGACGTCCCACCCGGTGTAACCGCGCGCCTCGAACGTGTTGCGGAGCCCGCCGTTGGGGAAGCTCGACGCGTCGGGTTCGCCCTGGACGAGCGTCTTACCTGCGAATTCGGCGAGCGCCGACCCGTCGCCGACCGGGTCGAAGAAGCTGTCGTGCTTCTCCGCGGTCAGGCCCGTCAGGGGGTAGAAGACGTGCGCGTAGTGCGTGGCGCCCTTCTCGAGTGCCCAGTCCTTCATCGCCGACGCGACCGCGTCGGCGACCATCGGGTCGAGAGGCTTGCCCTTCTCGATCGTGGCGATGACGGACTTGTATACCGACCTCGGCAGACGCTTCTGCATCACCGTCTTGCTGAACACGTTCTGGCCGAAGATCTCGCCCGGCTTCTCGTCGTCGACGAAACTGACGGCCGGGGGCACGTAGGCCTCGACGTCCTTGATCGCCTGCAGACGGACGGCATTCCCACTCATGTGTTTCTCCCTCGCGTGTACCCCGCGGATGAGGTGGGGGTGCGTCGGGGCAACACTGTACGAACGGAACGTAACGTGCATGTTTCGTGCAGATTTCTCGGCCGTGTCAGGCCGCCGTGACGGCGCTCACGCAGAGTCCCCTGAGGATAAGGCCCGCAGCAAAACTACACCGTTCGGATTCGGTCCGTCGATTGAGGCTGCTGCCGGCCGGCAGCGGGGAACGTCGAGCCCTCGAGCGATCTTTACTTGCGCTTTACCTTGGTTCGCGATAGCGTCCAATCAGTTGCAGGCGAAGCGAATCGCCACCTCCAGACCGAGGTGAGAGTCCGCCCATCGAGGGATCGGGCGGTGTGCCCGTACGCAGCGCGCCGACGTCGAATCGAATTCCGTCGGACGCCGCTACACGGGCGGTGGACCCCACCGGTCAGCTTTGGGCGGCCGGGACCGGTGGGGCCATACCGGCAACTGGGCGTGATCGACCGCGCTGTGTGGCGGTGCCCCGCACCGGGCATTCTCGAAGTATGGGATCGAACGCGGGCAGCCCCACCAGTTCGTCGGCCGCGGCAGTCGGCGGCCGGCTGATGCAACTGGTCGGTGACCGTGACGTCGTCCGGTTCTCGGGCGAGATATCCCGGGTGTGCGCCGAACCGCCGGCTGTCGGAGAGCAACCGGAGTACGGCGACGTGCTCGCCTGGGTCGTCGATGCCATCGTCGGCGTGGTCACCGCGCGTTTGGGCGCCGCGGGACCGGGGGAGAGGTTCATCCTCGACCTGCGCTTCACGGACGGCGGGTTCGTCGACGTGGACGCCCTCTCGGCGTCGGAGCGTTGGGTGCTGCGGACGGTGTCGGCGTTCCTCGCCGAGGATCTCGCCGAAGCGCAGCGGTCGCTGACCGCTGCCGAGCAATTCGACGTGACCATGCGGGCGGAGACGCTCGCCGACGCCCTGATCTGGCTCGACTTCGTTCTCGACGTCGACCTTCCCGACCCGCCCGACGTCACCACCGCATAGCGGGGCGGTCAGTCCGGTGTCCTCGCCTCCGCCGGTGGAGGGCAGGGGCAACGCCGTGAATCCGCGATCTCGTTCAGCGGACTCTCGAGCGCCCCCGGACCGGATTCTGGGGTGTTCCGCTTTGGAACACCCGCGTCGTGGGGCGGTGGCCGATCCTGGAGTCACCATGCCGGGTAGCCGGCACCGAACGCTCCGTCTGCAGCGTGCGGTCCATCATCAGGAGAATTCACGTGACCTCAATTGTGACGTCGACGGCGCGCCGGGACCTTCCTCTCGACGGGATCACCGTGGTCAGCTTCGAGCAGGCGGTGGCCGCCCCGATCGCCACCCGGCACCTGGCCGATCTCGGAGCCCGCGTGATCAAGATCGAACGTGTCGGGGAGGGCGATTTCGCCCGCAACTACGACACCGCCGTGCACGGTCTCGCCTCCCATTTCGTGTGGCTCAACCGGGGCAAGGAGTCGGTGTGCGTCGACATGAAGTCAGCGGAGGGGCTCGAGGTGATACGTCGGCTCCTCGACCGGGCCGACGTCGTCGTCCAGAACTTTGCTCCCGGCGCGATGGAACGGCTCGGTCTCGGCGCCGACGCCGTGCGCCGCGACCGCCCCGGACTGATCGTGGTGAACATGACCGGCTACGGCACCGCAGGCCCACTGCAGGCACGTAAGGCGTACGACATGCTGGTGCAGGCGGAGACCGGTTTGTGCTCGATCACCGGCACCCCCGAGACGGCAACCAAGACGGGAATTCCAGCCGCCGACATCGCCGCCGGCATGTATGCGCTGACTGCGGTGCAGGCGGCACTGTTTCGGCGCGAACGCACCGGTGTGGGGGCCGCGGTGGATGTGTCCATGTTCGACGCGACCGTCGAATGGCTCGGGCACCCCATGTACCTGCAGATGTACCAGGACACTCAGGTCGAGCGGATGGGTCTGAGTCACGCCTCGATCGCACCGTACGACGCGTACCCGACCGTCGACGGGCAGATCCTGATCGGGGTGCAGAACGACCGCGGCTGGCGGGCGCTGGTCACCGAGGTGTTCGGCAGACCCGATCTCGCGGAGCATCCGAAGTTTGCGACCAACATCCTGCGGGTGGAGCACCGGCCCGAAACCGACCAGGTCGTCGCCGAGCACACCCGCCGTTTCGACACCGAGGAACTGGACAAACGACTCGCCGCGGCAGGCGTGCCCGCCGCCCGCCTGAACGGAATGAGAGACCTCATCGACCATCCTCAACTGTCCGAGCGTGGCCGGTGGCGGGAGGTCGACACCGCCGCCGGACCGGTGCGGGCGGTACTGCCGCCGATGACGTTCACCGATGTCGAACTGCCCATGGGACCTGTTCCCGCCCTCGGTGAGCACACCGACGCCGTGCTCAGCGAACTCGGCCTCACAGACACTGCGATCGCCGGACTTCGCACCGGAGGCGCCGTCGGGTAACCCCCCGTCCCGCAGCTGAGATCGCATGGCTCAGCGCATCGACGGGGGCAGATCTGATGGTGGCCACCAAAGGCGTTGTCGCGCTGAGGCGGTCTATCGTTCTCGCGCTCTACGGCACAGATCGGTACCCGCGCGTAAGTTCGGTTACCGATGACACAAGCGTGTCGATGTCCGATGAGTGATGGGCGAAAGACGTCACGAACCGGACGACTCCCGGCTCCCAGCGGTCGCCGTAGAAGGCGTACCCCTGAGCCCTGAGATCGGCCGACAGGTGATCGGGGAAGTGGCAGAACAGAATGTTGGCACCGCTCTTGCTCAGGATCTTCACGCCGGGAAGGCCCGCGAGGCCGTCGCGCAGTCGTGTCGCCATGCCGTTCGCGTGGCGCGCATTGTTCAGCCAGAGGTCGCCGTCGAGGTAGGCGCCGAGTTGCGCTGTCTGGAAGCGCATTTTGGAAGTGAGTTGACCTGCGCGCTTGTGGCGGTACTGCAGTTCGGTCGTGAGCCGGCCGTCGAACGAGATCACGGCGTCCGCGGTCATCGCGCCGTTCTTCGTGGCACCGAACGACAGGACGTCCACTCCTGCCTTCCAGCTCATTTCGGCCGGGGTCGCCCCGATGGCGATCAGGGCGTTGGCGAAACGAGCACCGTCCATGTGGACACGAAGACCCGCCTCGTGCGCGATCGACGACAGTTCCGCGAGCTCGTCCAGACTGTATGCGCTGCCGGACTCGGTTGCCTGCGTGAGGCTGACGACGGAGGGCTGCACGCTGTGGACATCTCCTCTCCTCCGGCCCACTGCTGCGCGGAACACGTCCGCGTCGATCTTGGAATCCGGGCCGTCCACCAGGATTGATCTCGCACCATTCGTGAAGAACTCCGGTGCGCCTGCCTCGTCGTTGTTGATGTGAGCATCCGGGTGCGACAGGACTGCGCCCCACGGAGGCGTCAGAGCGGCCAACGCGAGTCCGTTCGCCGCCGAACCGGTGCCGACCGGGAAGACGTCGACGTGATGGTCGAAGACGTCGGCGAACTTTGCCCGCACCGACTGCGAAAGCTCGTCATTGCCGTACGGCGCGGCCAGGCCCTCGGCCGCCGCGGTCATCGCGGCGAGGATCTGGGGGGACGCGCCTGCAGCATTGTCACTGAGGTATCCCTGCAGGGGTGTGGCGGGCGAGGTCATGGACGACCTTTCAATTCGATACTGGGACAATGAATGTCACGGTCAAGTCGAACTGACTCGTTCGACGTGACGTACACGTGCGGAGCGTCGCCGGCAAAGGCGAGTACGTCGCCCGGTCCCAGCGTGGTGGGGTTGTCCACGGGACCTGCACGAAGGTGCCCAGACGAGACATAGAGCTGCTCGACTGTGCCGTCTGCGTGAGGGAGGCCTGTGCTGGAGTGGTTCGCGGGTAGTCGCATCCGCCATATTTCGACCGAATGCCCGCCGCTGATCCTGCGGAGAAGTTCACGCTTCACCTCGCCCGACTCGACGCCGGTTCCTCGTAGATGGAGTGGTCCACGTCACTTGGACTCGACCCAACATTCCGTTCGATAAAGTGAACTTTTCGTTCAGTATATTGATCATCCCGCTGGTGGGCAACCCGTCGCAGAGCTCTGTTTGCCCACCGGATGGTTGCGCTGTTGCTAGCCGCCGTCGTCCACGCGAGGACGGACATCGCCCGGCCTCTCCCCGGACGCTTCGATGTGGAGGGTCTCCGGCCGGGGATGCCCCCGGAACCAGGCCGCGTAACGATCGGCGAGCGGCGCGGCGGTGAGTCCGTGGGCGAGGACCGAGGCGCCGATGGTGACCAGCGCGGTCGTCAGCAGCAGGTTTTCGTGCGGGAGTTCGCCCGACTCCTCGACGATCAGGACCACGAAGACGATGGTGGCGAGCCCGCGCGGGCCGAACCAGCCGAGAAAGGCGATGGTCGGCCCCCGTGCGTGCAGGCCGACGAGGGAGAGCGCCACCGGCACCATCCGCACGACGGTGAGGCTGAACGCCGCGTAGACGAGCACCTGCCACGACAGGTGGCCGAGCGCGGGACCGAGCAGCACCGCACCGAAGACGATGAAGGTCACCGCATTGAAGAGATCGCCGGACTCCTCGATCATGTGCGAGAGCTCGCCCCCCGCCCGCCGCCGAATGGCACCGAAGGCGAGGCCACCGACGAACGCCGCGATGAAACCCGACCCGCCGAGCGGAACGGCGATCGTGTACGCAAGCACGGCGGCGGCGACCGGAACGATCTGGATCCACAGCGGGTCGATCGCATCGCGCCTGCCGGCGACGACCACGATTGCTGCCGCGACCGCCCCGGCACCCAAGCCGGCGAGGATGCCGTAGCCGATCTGCTCGGCGACCAGGATCGCGGCGGAGCCACCGCCGATCGCCCCCGATTCGGCGCGGGCGATCGCGAGGACGATCAGGAACAGTGGCACGCAGATGCCGTCGTTGAGTCCGCTCTCGACGTTGAGGCCTTGCCGCACCCGCGTCGGTAGAGAGGGCAGCGTCACGACCGCCTGTCCGAGCGCCGCGTCGGTCGGCGCCAGGATCACCGCCAGCAGCAACGCCTCCGGCCAGCCGAGATCGTCGAACACGAGCACCGCGGCGCCGAAGCCCGCGGCGATCGTCAGCGGCAGTCCGAATCCAAGAAGTCTTGCTGGGAGCGCGATCTCGGGACGGAGCGCGGTGAGGTCGACGTTCGACGCGTCGGTGAAGAGCACGAGCGCGAGCGTCACCTCGGCGAGCAACTTGATGATCTCGCCCGAGACGTCCACCTCGATCAGGCCCACCCCTTCCGCACCCAGCGCGAGTCCACCCACCGTGAAGGCGATCGGCGCGGTGAGCGGGGTACCCGCAACTTTCCGGGAGATCGCGGCGAAGGCGAGCAGCATCGCGGCGATCGCCGGTAACGCCCAGGTCATCGCGTCGCTACCCCGGAACGGCGGGGCGGCGAGGCCACCGCGGCGGATCCCACTTCGTCGAGCGCGGGATCACCAGTGAACGGCTCGGTCATGACCTTGGCTCCTCATCGGGTCTCGTGCATCCAGCCAAGCACGACGAACCCCGCGGTCACCATGGTTTGACCGGATCGCTGCACTGATCCAGCCGTGGGGGCCGGAGGACTACCTCGCGGCCGGAGCGCGGGCCATGTACGAGCACGATCTCCTGCGGCGACGTGAGCGCCGTCCTGGCCCCTGCAGCCTCGCCGGCATCGTGTCCGCACCGAACGCCGCGTCCGGCGCGAGATTCGCGTAGTCGACTACTCGGTTCACCCGGCGCAGGTCGCCGTACGGTCGGTCCTGTATCGCATTCGCGAATCGACGAAAGGACACCGAAATGGCTTGGTCGACAACGCCACAGGGGCTTTTTCTCGCCGCTGGTCAGGCGAATCAGTTCTCCTTCTCGTTCGGGGACGTCTGGAAGGGGCCGCAGCTGGCGACGCCGAAACTCGATGCCAGCCAGGGTGGTGGCGGCACGAAGGTCCTGGTGACGCAGTGGCAGGGCACCGCCAACGAACCGGTATTCGGCGGCCCCAGCAGGCAGTGGTATGCGCTCGGCATTCATAACAGTTCGAATTCGGGCATCTGGTTCCATCTCGAAGGAGGCGTACTCGCATGACGACACAGGAATCACCGAAGGTGTCCCACGTGCAGGTCCTGGCGGACGACAGCGGCAGCATTCTCGCCGCCGTCATGCGGACCGCGGGGACGGACGCGATCCCGGACTCGGGTGAGGACGTTGCACCCCAGGTCTCGCTTGTTGCCTCGGAAGGGCAAGCGTTGCACGAAGTCTCCGTTTCCGGGGCTTCGGCGGAGGAGATGTTCGAGTCGCTCGATCAGTGCGTGATTCGGGTCGACGCCGGCGTCCCGACGTTGGTGCGACGCGCGGACGCATAGCCGTCGAGGAATGCGAGGGGAACGCTGGTCCGCGGGCCGGCGGTCCCCGCCCTGCGGCGGGCGAAACCCATCAAATTCCCCTCGAGAGCTACTTTGTCCGCACAAACGGTTGACTTCGCCGCAGGCGCACAGCACTGTCGTAGAGACACCCGCCGCACCGAGTAGTTCCGGAGTCGACCTTGACCAACGTCAACCCCACCGAGATCGCAGTTGCAGTGGCCGGATTCGGCTGGATGGGCCGAGTGCACACCAACGCGTATCTGCGGCAGCGCCACCACTTCCCGGAAGCCCCGACGATCCGGCTGGCCGCCGTCGCCGACGAGGTACCCGGTCGCGCCGAGGAAGCCGCCGCCCAGTTCGGGTTCGGCGCAGCGCTGACGGACTGGCGCGACATCGCCGCGGACGAGAACATCGACGCGGTCAGCATCACCGCACCCAACTTCCTTCACCGCGAGATCGGCGTCGCGATGGCCGAGGCGGGCAAACACATCTGGATCGAGAAGCCGGTCGGGCTCTCGTCCGAGGACGCGAAGGCTGTTGCTGCCGCCGTCGAGAAGGCCGGCGTCCAGTCGACCGTCGGGTTCAACTACCGGCACGCACCTGCCGTCGCGATGGCACACGATCTCATCGCCTCGGGCGAACTGGGCACTATCACGCATTCACGGTTTCGCTTCCTCAGCGACTACGCCGCACATCCGGACGGCGCGCTGAGCTGGCGTTACGAGAACGCGCGGGGTGGGTCGGGCGTGCTGGGCGATCTCGCCTCGCACGGCGTCGACCTGGTCCGGTACCTGCTCGGGGACATCGACGCCGTGGTGGCCGACACGGCCGTCTTCATCCCGCAGCGCGCCGTCCCGACGGGGGCCACCAGCGGGCATGCGCGCGCCACCGGCGGCAGGTTGGGGGCGGTGGAGAACGACGACTTCGTCAGCGCGCTGGTCCGTCTGGCATCGGGCGGGCGGGTGGCACTGGACGCCAGCCGCGTGGCCGTCGGCGAGCAGAACAACTACGGCTTCGAGATCCACGGCACGAAAGGTGCAGTGTACTGGGACTTCCGGCGGATGAACGAACTCGGAACGAGTCTCGGCAGCAGGTACCAGGACCAGCCGGTCACGACGGTCTGGGTGGGGCCCGACGCCGGGGCATACGCCCGCTTCCAGCCGGGTTCCGCGTCCTCGATGAGCTACGACGACCTCAAGGTCATCGAGGGAAACAACTTCATCACGTCGATCGTCGACGGAAAGCCCCAGGGCGCAACGATCGCCGACGCCGTCGCCGCGGCCGAAACCCTCGACGCCATCACGGCATCGGTCGCATCGGGCGCGTGGGTCGGGGTGCGCTGATCCGATCCGCGCCGTGTGGTCGCGGGGTTACGCTTGATCGGTTGGCGGGTCGTTCCCGTACGCGCCCTTCTCCGCGGAGGTTGGTATGAATACCAAACCGTTCGGCACAGGCATTGCGATTCTCGCGTTGACGATTTCGGTGGTTTCGTGTTCGTCGGATACTTCCTCCGACAGTGAGGACAGTTGTGTCCGCGCGAGTGACAGTGAGCTGGATGCGCTTTTCACGAGTTGGAACGATGCACTGGTCTCCGGCGACGCGAGCCGGGTGGCCGCGCTGTACCGGCCGGACGCGATACTGCTACCAACCCTGTCGGTGCCGATCGCCGACACTCCGGAGGAGATAACGGAGTATTTCGTCAACCTGATCAAGGCCGATCCCACGGCCCGGATGGAAGAAAGCTACAAGTATTCGGACTGTGACCTCGCCTACAACGTGGGCCGCTGGGTCATCAACGCCAACGGCCAGGACGTGGCAGCGAGGGTCACGTGGGTGTACCGGTACGAAGACGGAAAGTGGCTGATCGCAAACCATCATTCGTCGGTGAACCCCAGCTGAGGCAACGCGGTGGTGGCCGGCCCGCGAGGTCGGCCACCACCGTCGGTTCAGGACGACTTTGCGCGTTTGCCCGCGACGTACACCTCGGTGATGGACGTCTCGCGGATCCCCATCAGCAGCGCGAACAGGGTCTGATCGCGAGCGAGTTCGGGGTCGGCGGATCGAAAGGCGTTGCGCAGCAACCCGTCGAGTGCAGGCGTGCCCGACGGGTCGACGACGACGAAGTCGGCTTCCTTCCCGACGTCGAAGTTGCCGAACCGGTTCTCCATGTCCAGGGCCCGGGCGCCGCCGAGGGTGCCGATGAACAGCATCTCGGCGGGATGCATCGACACTCCGTCATCACCGGGCTCGGTGATGTGCACCTTGAACGCGTCGCCGAGCACCCGGGGAATCAGCCATTCGTCGCCGCCGCCGAAATCGCTTCCCACGGAGATGGTGACACCCGACGCGACCGTGCGCTTCCACGGCATCGTTCCGGATCCCAGGAACAGCTGCGAGATCGGACAGTGTGAGACCGACGTACCGGTCTCGGCCATCCGCTCGAGCTCGGCGTCCTGGCAGTGCACGCAGTGCGCGAGGATCGTGCGCCTGCCCAGCAGGCTCTTTCCGCCGACCGCCGACCCGGGCAGGAACTTCCCGTCGTAGGTGTCCAGGTACGAGTTCACCTGGTACGTCTCCTTGGTCGAGTCGACCTCGCCGGTGCCGGGACGGTTGTTCTCGTTGAGATGCGAGTGCACATACACCCCGCGGTCGCGCACCTCGTCGTAGAGTTCCCCGAGATTCTTCAAGGTCTCCGTCGTCACCGACAGCGAGAACCGCGGGATGATCGCCACATGGAGCAGCGCGGTGTCGACGTCGCCGGTGTCGGCGCCGTGCCACTTGTCGATCTCCTCGCGGGTGAGCCGGATGGCGTCCTCTTCGGACGTCATCAACGGCTGGGCGGTTTCGTCACCGACGGTTTGAATTCCGCGGCCACTCACGATGCGCAGACCGGCTTTCTGTGTCTCGGTGAACAACGCGTCCTGGGCGTGCGGAAACGCAGAGCCGAACACCATGGCGGCGGTCGTGCCCGCCGAGATGCGCCGGTTGGTGAACTCGACGGCCGCCTGCTGCGCGAACGCCGGGTCGGCGAATTTCGCCTCCGACGGGAACATGCACAGGGTCAGCCACTCCAGAAGTTGCCCGCCGCCGTAGGAGTCGCCGGCGTAGGTCTGAGGGAAATGGACGTGGGTGTCGACGAACCCGGGCAGCAGAAACCCGGGCCGGTGGTCGTACACGGTGCCGGTCTCGTATTCGAACGGGAGCTCGGCGCGGTCACCGCAGAACACGATTCGCCCATCGTCGTCCAGCACCAGGGCGCCGTCGGGTATCGAAACCAGGGCGGCCGCGGCTTCGGTCACTTTCGGCGCGCCTGCGATGTGGAAGATGTGTCCGAGGTGGAGGTGCGTGGCCATGCGTGAACTCCCGTCGAGTGGTAACGGATCATGCGATGAGATAACAGCCCACACCTACAATGCCACCGATCAGACCCGGATCGCGGCCGAACAGACCAAGCCGTCTGCGTTGGATTATGCGCGCCCGGCGGTCAGCGGGCCTCGACGAATCGGCGGACGACCTTGTCCCATCCCAGCGACTCGAGGAGTTCCGCGGCGGCCGCCCGCGAGGTGAGTGGCCGAAGAGCGTCGATGTCGAGGTCGCCGCTGGTGCCCAGGACGTCGTCGAGGCGCAGGCAGTCGACGTAGCCGTAGTCGGACCAGGGTTCGACGTGACCGTCCCAGTCCGCGATGTCGGCGTACGGCCCGCCGAGTCGTAGCTTGCCGCTGCGGTGGATCATCACGTACCGGGGCACCACCTGCATCGTCTCGTCGGCGGTGGCGAGGGTCGTTGCGGGGTCGGCCGCAGGATCCGCGCAGGCGAGCCGACGGTCGTAGGAGGTCGTCTTGACCGTTGCGACCTCGACCAGCGCCCGCACGTAGATCCACCGTGCCCGTTCGATCGAGCCCGCCCACGCCGATTCCTCGTCGGCGCAGGAGAACACGTTCTCGTCGGGGGTCCGGATCAGCAGCCGCGTCCCTACCCGCTCGTGGTCGACGACCAGGTCGCCGTCGACGAGGAACTCGCCGTCGTACTCGCGGACCCCGGTGATCGTCGCGACCGCCAGCACCTCGTCGTCGGGCGCGGTGACGAACAATTCACGTTCGGAGAAGACGCTCTCGGCGTCGCCGGAAAAGGGGCCGCGACCTCTGGTGAAGGCCTCCTGCTGGGTCAGGCCCGCCCGGAACCCTGCTTCGATCGCCCCCAACGGATGATCGCGCATCTCACGCAGGTCGGAGAGTCGAACCCTCAACGTCACAGGTCGTCCTCCCCGTTCATCTCCGGCGCACCGCAGGCCAACTCTATGATCATAGCCGTTGACCTGCGGTGATTCCTCACCTGCACAACCGCTGCCCGCCCAGTAGGGTCGCAGTGACTGTTCGACCGACCGAGGGGGACCGGTGACGGGTTCTGCGTCCGAAAGAATCATCTCGCCTGCCGCACGCGTGTTCTGGGACCGCAGCTTCGCGGATCGTCGCGCCCTGTTCGAGGGCCTTCGTCAGCGGTCGCCGATCGAGTTCCACACCGAAACGGACGGACCGGGCTTCTGGTCGGTCGTCGGCTACGACGACGTGGTGGCGGTGAGCCGGAACCCGGAGGTCTTCTCCTCGGCCAAGGGCTTCACCATCGACGACGTCCCCGTCGAGATCCTCGAGTTCGCCATGTCGATGATCGCGATGGACAACCCCCGGCACCAGCATCTGCGGGGGATCGTGCAATCGGCGTTCACCGCCGCGTCGGTGCGGGGCATCGCCGACAGGGTGCGCGGTCACGCCGCGCAGATCGCCGCCGACCTGCCCCGAGATACGGTGTTCGACTTCGTCCCCGAGGTCGCGACCCGGTTGCCGGTGCAGGTGATCTGCGAGCTGCTCGGGATCCCGGAGAGCGATCGGCCGATGATCCTGGCGGCGGCCGCCGACGTCATTTCCGGGGGTGGGGATCAGGAGTTCGTCACCGCCCCCGGCGGTGCGGCGGGTCTCGGTCAGATCTACGGGTACGCCCTCGAACTGGGCGAGAAACGCAAGGCGGAACCCGGCGACGACCTGACGTCCCGCCTGGTGTCGACGACGGTCGACGGGGAGACCCTCACGCCGACGGAGTTCGGGTCGTTCGTCATCCTGCTGATCACGGCGGGTTACGAGACCACCCGGCAAGCGCTGGCGTGGGCGCTGCACCTGCTCAGCGAGCACCCCGTCCAGAAGCAACTGCTGCTCGCCGACTTCCCCGGCCACATCGACAACACGATCGACGAGGTGATCCGCTTCGCGTCCCCGGTGCCCTACATGCGGCGCACCGCGACCGTCGACACCGAGATCGGCGGCGCCCACATCGCGGCCGGGGACAAGGTCGTCATGTGGTACCTGTCCGCGAACCACGACGAGAACGTCTTCGACGATCCGGACCGGTTCGACATCACTCGCCCGAACGCGGGCAAGCATCTCGGCTTCGGTGCGAAAGACATCCACCACTGCCTGGGCGTGAACCTCGCAAAGCTCGAGCTGCGGGTCATGCTCGAGGAACTGTTCGCCGCCCACCCCGGACTCCACGCGGTGGGCGAGCCGGAGCTGCTGCTCTCCGCATTCGTCAGCGGCATCGCGTCACTGCCGGCCCGGGCAGGCGACCGACCGTGACGTTCACGCAGGCCGGCGACCGGAAATCATGACGAGCGGCATGTCGGTGATGCGCGCTACGGTCGCGTCGTCGAGCTCGATCCGGTCCGCGAGGTCACGCGCCTCGTCGAGACTGATCGAGCGCCCGGCGATCCAGGTGTGGAAAATCGCGAGGTTGACCGCACCGAGAATGCGCGGCGCCTTGTAGGCCTCGACGAACCTCTCGGCATCCTCGAAACTCGTGCTGCGGTCCGCATCCGTGATCAGCAGCGGTCCGCCCGGCTTCAGGACGCGCACGCACTCGGCGAGCCCGGCCTCGCGCGACGACCAGTGCTTGATGGAGCCGTAGCTGATCACGCCGTCGAACGTCTGATCGGCGAAGTCGAGCTTCGTGGCATCGCCCACGTCGAAACGCACCCGGTCGCCGTAGCTGCGCATGCGTTTGGTGGCGCGCTTGATCTGCGCCTGCGACAGATCGAGACCCAGAATGTGCACGTCGGGGCGCTGGTCGGCGATGTACTTGGTGAAGAGCGCCCCGCCCGATCCGACGTCCAGAATGCGGGCGTTCGGGGGGAGATGCGGCAGGAAGTACTCGTCGATGACGCGGCGTGAGCGGTAGACGGCCGGCGCCACGATGGTCTCGTACATCCAGGCGTGCGCCGGTGTGTAGATCGCGGTGATGGGGTCGAACGGTGCCAGCGGCATGGTCGCGCTCCTAGGTGTCCCGGTTTCCCACGGCGCCCGAACCTGTGCGGGTCGACTGTCCGCGCCGTTGTCGCTCATAGAGTAGGGGTTACCTGGCGAACACGCGGTCCGTCTATACGGTTGTCCACCTACACGCGGGCCGGTGTCCAGTCGGGGGTTTCGGTGAGCACCACCTGGTTCAGCAAGTCGGCCGCCCGGCCGACGCCCTCGACCGAACTGACGAGCGCGTCCTCGTGCTCGATGTTGAGCGTGCCGTCGTAGCCGACGGACCGGAGGTTGTAGACGAAGTCGGCCCAGAACCGCTGCCCGTCCGGATGTCCCAGGCCGAGGGTGACGTAGTTCCATGCGCGGTCGTGCGGGGTGGTGATCGGAACGGTGTCGAGCAGTCCGTCGTTGTCGGCGTTCCACCGGTTGATCCGGATGTCCTTGGCGTGGACGTGGAAGATGGACTCGCCGAGCGACCGGATGACGGCGGGGATGTCTGCGCCCATCCACATGAGGTGCGAGGGGTCGAGATTGGCGCCGACGACGTCCGCCCCGGCGCTGTCGATCAGCCGGTGCAGAGTCGACACGTTGTGGACGAGTTGGGCGCCACAGGCTTCGACGGCCAGACGCACGTTCGCGTCGCGCGCGAAGGCGGCGAGTTCCTTCCAGTACGGAATTGCCACCTCCTGCCACTGGTAGGCGAGGATGTCCACGTTCTCCGGCGGCCAGGACGTGGTGATCCAGTTGGGCGACGAGTCACCTTCGGCGCCCGGCAATCCCGACATGAGGACCACTGTCGGGACTCCGAGCGCACTGGCCACCGTGATGGTGTCGCGGACGACTTCGGCCTGCCGCTCCCCGGTGACGGGGTGGAGTTGGTTGCCGTTCGCAGTGAGAGCGCTGAGGGTCAGACCGCGGGACGTGATCTTGCCGAGGAACTCCTCCCTCGCCCCTTCGGACGACACGAGGGCGGGTAGATCGGCATGCGGACTCTCCGACCAGTTTCCCGTGGCGATCTCGACGGACGACAGTCCGTGGGTGCGCGCCAGGTCCAGTGCAGCGTCGAAGGGCAGATGGCTGACCGAGTCGGTGAGTAGTCCGATTTTCATCGCTGTGCACTTCCTGTCGGGGAGACGTCGTACACAACTAGTACGTTCTAGAGTCGCTCTTTGTCAAGACATATGGCCGGCGGCGACGGCGAACCGGGCAAGGTCGTGGACAACGCCTGGCCGTTCAACACCTACGATCGAGACATCAGAGAGCCGAAAGGAGCCGCTCCGTGACTACGAGTACCGAGGGTTCGATCGATCGGCAGTCGGTTGTGCCGTACTACCAGCAGCTGGCGTCCGTGCTGGAGGGTCGGATCTCGTCGGGGGCCATCGCCCGCGGAGCCAAGCTGCCCAGCGAGAACGAGCTTTCCGTCCAGTTCGAACTGTCGCGGGCCACCGTCCGTCAGGCTCTGCAGTTCCTGGAATCTCGCGGAGTTGCTCAGCGAATCCCGAACCGCGGAGTGTTCGCCAGCGCCCCCAAGGACGGCACCGGTTGGGTCATCCAGGGCAAGGAAGGCTTCCTCGAGAATGCGATGGGCCACCAGAACCGGTCGGTGAGCACCCGGGTGCTGCGCTCGGGAACTGCCACGTTTCCCGACCACGTCTGCCAGGCGCTGAATCTGCCGAGCGAGACAGTGGGTTTCGAGTTGGTGCGGGTTCGCTCCCTCGACGGCACGCCCGCGCTGTTCAGTACCAACTACAGCCCGCCGATCCTGACTCCGGTCCTGGCATCCGCGAGCGAGGTGCTCGCCGGCGAGGCGTCGCTGACGACTCTGCTGACGAATGCGGGCTTCAGCCTGGGCGGCGCCAACCGCATCATCCGCGCCGCCAGGCCGACGCCGGAGATCGCCGAGGCGCTGGCGATCGACGCGGACGAGCCCATGTTGTGCATCCGCTCCACGTCCTGGACGCCCGAAGGTCTCCGGTACGACGTCTACGAAACCTGGGTGCGCAGCGACATCATCCCGCTGGAGGTCGACGTGAGCACGGTCGACCTCGGCAACGTGGCCCGCTGATCCGGGATCGGACGTCAGACGCCCGCAGGCGCCAGGACGATGTCGAAACGCGCTCGCGCCCAGGAGCGGTCGCCGAGGCTGCGGCCGTCCGGGGTGGGTGTGCCCGGCGGTTGCTCCGCGAATTCCTTGATCAGTGACTCCTTGACCCCGAAGACGCTGTCGCCGATGTCGATCTGCGGATCGCCGTCGACGAAGATGTGCGTGACCAGGGGGCGCAGACCGTCGGCGGTGACCATGAAGTGCAGGTGCGCCGCACGGACCGGCGACCGGCCCACCGCCTCGAGCATCTTGCCGACCGGCCCGTCGTGCGGGATGGGATAAGGCACCGGTGTCAGACCCCAGAATCGGTACCGCCCTTGGTCGTCGGTGGACAAGTGCGCTCGACCGGCAATTCGATCGTCGGCGTATTGCACGTCGTAGTACCCGTCTTCGTCGCACTCCCACACCTCGATGCGGGCGCCGACAACCGGGTTGCCGTCGGTGTCGGTGACGGTGCCGTCGACCCAGCACGGCTGCCCCGAGGCGCCGCCGGCGATGTCACCGCCGAGCGGGATCTCGGGGGCATCCTCGACGAAGAACGGACCGAAGACCGTCGCGTCGGTGGCGCCTTTGTGGGCCTGGTTGTTGACGGCGATGGTTTGCATGGATGCGCCGAGCACGTCGGAGAGCAGGACGAACTCCTGGCGCTTGTCGTCGGTGATGTGCCCGACCGCGGTGAGGAACTCGATCGCCGTGTTCCATTCTTCTTCCGTCAGGCGCACATCGCGGATGAACGCGTGCAGGTGCCGGGTCAGCGACTGCATGAGCTGCTTCAGTCGCGGATCGGGGGCGGCGTCGAACGACGCGACGACGGTGGCTACGAGTTCGTCCTCGAGCGCCCGCTGCTGCGGGCCGATCGGTTGGGCAGTGTCGGTGATCATGATGGGTGTGCCTTTCACGGTTCGGGGGTCACGCCTGCGTGAGCTGCGCGCAGCAGTGATTCGAGATCGGTGGCGGAAACCTGGCGGGGATTCGAATCGGGGACGACAGGCAGGATCAACTCCACGGCCTCGGGAATCCGCGTCTCGTCGAACCCGTAGTCCCGCAGGGCGCGGGGGGCGGCGAGTGCCGTCCGCAGCGCGTCGAGTCCCGCGACCGCCGTGCCCGTCCCGAACGCCGCGGCGATCCTGCGCTCCGCCTCGGGCGCGGCGGGGGCGTTGAACGCGAGGACGTACGGCAGGACCGTCGCGTGGGTTTGGGCGTGGGGCAGGTCGTACGCGCCGCCGAGGACGTGACAGATCTTGTGGTGCAGACCCGATCCTGCGGAGGCGAACGCGACCGCGGACAGGTACGCGCCGTACAGGGCCTGCTCGCGCCCGCTCACGTCCTGCGGGTCGCTCTTGATGAGGGGAAGTCCCTCGGCAAGCGCCCGGATGCCCTCGGCGGCCAGGGCACGGTTGATCGGGTCGGTGCGCGGCGCCCACATCGAGTCGATGCAGTGGGCCATGCCGTTGAGGCCGGACGCGACCGACAGTGCCACCGGCAGCGACAGCGTCAGGTGCGCGTCGTAGATCACCGTGACGGGTAGCACCCGGTCGTCGACGCCGGTGGTCTTGCGGGCCGCCTCGGTCAGACCCCACACGTTGGTGGCCTCGGATCCCGCGTAGGTGGTGGGCACCGCGACGATCGGCAGTCCCGTCGTCAGGGCGACGGCCTTGGCCAGCCCGGTGGTCGAGCCGCCGCCGATACACACCAGCAGGTCGATCGCGTTGTCCGCCGCAACCGCACGGGCCGATTCGGCGTTGGCGATCGGAACGTGCGGGGCGACGTCGTCGTGGAACACGGCCACATCGATGTGTGTCGTGACCGCCTGGGCAACCCGGGTTTCGGATCGGGATGCGACGACCATGACCCGTCGGGCGCCGAGCCGGGCCACCTCGTCGGCGAGGTTGTCGGCGGCACGTCCCGATCCGAACAGCACCCGCTGTCCGAGCGTGACGTGATCGAAAGTGAGATTCACGGTGGTAGCTCCCTTCATCCGGTCGTGACCGGTGCGCGATCGATGGTGGTCACATGCAGCCCGTCGAGAATCGTGCCGAGTGAGGCCCGCAGCGTCGCCGCGTCGGGGGCGGTGGCCGCGACGTAGAAGTCGGGACGCAGGATCACGAAGTCGGCGCCGATCTCGTCGAACCACCTCCCATAGGTGCCGTCCACGTCGACCACGTCGCAGTCCGCACCCGCCGTCCCGATCCGGACACAGCGTCCGTCCAGACGATTCCACAGTCGGCGCTGCTCTTCGGTGAGCACCTCGACCGGGGATTCGCCACGGCCGATCACCGCCCAGCCTCGGCCCGCGACGTCGTCGAATCGGCCCCGTCGCCCATTCGCCTCCACGACGCCCTGAACGGACAGTTCCCCGGCATGAGCGGTGCCCGAATGCCACAGGCCCGGCCCGAGCGAGGCCATGTCGGTGTCGACCGGGGTGCCGTCGGAGGCGGCGAGTTCGGCGATCATCTGCCGGTCCCGGTCGATCGCGGCGTCGGCGTCGGCAATGCAGATGATCTTGCCGAGGCGCATCGAGAAGTCGATGTAGTGCTGGACGTGCCCCGTGCGTTCGGTCCCGTAGGAATCGAGGACGGCGTCGCCGGACCTGCCCGACAGCACGAGGTCCAGACGCCATGCCAGGGCCACCGAATCCCGCAGGCCCGCGCACATGCCCTCGCCGGCGAACGGCGGCATCTGATGCGCGGCATCGCCCGCGATCAGTCCACGGCCGTTGCGCCAGTTCTCCGCCCACCGTGCCTGAAATCGGTAGACCGCCGATCGCTCGAGTTCGGCGTTGGCCGGAGTGACGCCCCACGGTTCGAGCAGATGCCACGCGGATTGCTCGGAGGCGAGTTCCACGGGGTTCTCCCCGGGCAGCACCATGTACTCCCAGCGGCGGCGGCCGGGGCCGCCCGGGACGATCGTCGTCGGCCGGGCCGGGTCGCACAGCTGCCAGTGCGTCGGGCCGAGGTCGAGACCCGAGATGTCCGGCATGATCATGTCGAGGATCAGCCAGTCGAAGAAGAATCCGTGGTCGGCGTAGTCCAGGCCCAGTGCCGCACGGACAAAGCTGTTGGCACCGTCCGCCCCGACGACGTACTTCGCGCGGATCACCTCGGTGGCCGACTCGCCGTTCGGGCCGGTGACCTGTCCGGTCAGCACGATCCCGTCGTCGTTCTGCTCGAGGCCGGTCGCCAGCCAGCCGCGCAGCATCGTCACGCTCGGCAACGTGGCGGCCACATCACGCAGCCGCTTCTCGAGCGCGGGCTGGGAGAACCAGTACCGCGTGCGCCACCCCGACGCCGCGATGGATTTCCAGTCGACCTCGAGGAGGGTTTCCCCCTCGGCGTTGCGCCAGTAGTAGAGATCGTCGTGGTACTCGACCGCCGGATCGTTGTCCGAGTCGATGCCCAGAATCGCGAGGATGCGGGCGATTTCGTGGTCGTACGTGACCGCGCGGGGCTGCGCGTACGGCGCGGGCCACTTGTCGACGATCGTGACTCGGTGACCGCTCCGGCCGAGCAGTACGGCCAGCAGCGTCCCGACGGGGCCGCAGCCCACCACTGCAACATCGGCGTCGTACTCGAGGTTCGACTGAGCCGTCTGAGGGTCCGTCATTGCACTTCCTCTTCACGAGTGAGCTGGGTCATAGGAATGAAGCAATGGTGACATACTCTTCAATATTGAGCAATGCCTCATTTATGATCCATCGCTCATCCCATGGGCCGTCCGGGTCCGCGCTCGCACGGCGATCGCGTAGCGTTTGCCTGTGCCTGCACCGACGAACAGCTCCGCGACGCCCCCTCCGGCGTCGCGCCACCAGCGCCGGCGCGAGAAGACCCGGGCACGGCTCATCGACGCCGCCCGCACCCTCGTCGCCGAACGCGGCGTCGACGCAGTGGGCCTGTCGGACATCACCGAAGCCGCCGACCTCGGCGCCGGGACGTTCTACAACTACTTCCACTCCCGCGACGAGATCGTCGAGGCCGTCGCCGAGGAATCGATCGAATCACTGGGCGCCAGAATGGATCTGATGACCGCTGGCATGCCCGACGCCGCCGAGGTGTTTTCCTCGTCGCTGCGGCACCTCGTGCGCCATGCGATCAGCGATCCCCTGTGGGGGTGGTTCGTGGTGCGCCTCGGCGTGGCCCACCCCAAGCTCATCGACATCCTCGGCCCCCGGGCCGCCCGCGACCTGCGCAAGGGCGTGGACAGCGGAAGCTTCACGATTCCCGATGTCGAGATCGCCACGGCGTGCGTATTCGGCGCTCTGCTGTCGACCCTCCATCACGTGGTGTCGGCGCCGGCGCAGGACCGCACGGACGAAGTCTTCGCCCAGGCGATGCTGTGCATGGTCGGCGTCGCCCCGGACGAGGCACGGGACGTCGCATCCCGGCCGCTGCCCTCACTCCCGGAGGTTTCGGCCGCCCCGTAGTAGCGCTGACCGGCCCGCCACATGCGCTTCTTCGGTGAGAGGCACTCCGCGACGCTAGTGCGGGCGCGTCTGGGTGAGGAAGGACTCCGGGATGGACGGCCATTCGGGCCGCCAGCGGCCGTGGCGTTGGTCGTCGGCGATCCCGGTGAGGAGTCGGGTGACGAGTTCGCCGCCGTCGGCCACCAGTCGGGGCAGGCCGTATTCGGCGCAGTCGGCGGCAACGGGAATGAGGACCTGTTTCGCGTCCGTGACCCTTCCCGCGGCGGCCAGGCACTGGGCGTGCAGCATCCTCGCCTCGAGGAGGGCCCGCGGTCGCCGCGCTGTTTCGAGTGTCCGGACCACCGCCTCGACCCGGGTGCAGGCTTGGTCGTAGGCGTGGGCGGTCAGGAGCAGCCGGATCTGGGAGTCTTCGTCGATTTCGGTCGTTCGTCTGCTGATGACGGTGGGTTGGTGTTCTGGCGTCGACCGCTCTGTCCGAGAGTGGAATTCGGCGCCCGGTTCCCATCTGCAGCGAATCCGCTCGTTGTCGATCCGCGCGGCGAGCCGCGGCAGTGACAACTTCCGGGCGGTGTCGGCGCCCTCGTCCAACCGCTGCGCGGCCGCGGGCATGTCACCGCGCAGGGCCTTGATCCGGGCTCCGGTGCCGTAACTGGCGAGCATGAAATCCACGACGCCGCCCTCGGCGCCGAGGCGGTAACTGGCATCCAGCAGGCGCTCGGCCTCATCGATCGTGCCCTGCTGATACAGCAGGTCACCGAGCAGGGCCCCGGACAGCTGTGCCGCATACGAGTGGACACCGACGGTGGAAACGGCGAGGTCCCAGGCGGCCCGGAAGTGATCCTCGGCGGCGGTGATGTCGAGGAGTTCGTTGGCGGCGATACCGGCGAAACAGTGCCCGATCATCCCGAAGTGCGGGCCGCGGGTCTGCTGGTGGTAAGGCCGTGCCCAGTTCTGCAGTCGACGGGCGGCGTCGAAGTCGAAGGTGCAGATGTCGGCGAAGGAAGTGACGTCGGCTGCCGCGGCGACGACGAAGGGCGGCAGGGTGTTCGGCCGTGTCAAACATTCGCGGACCTGCTCGCCGGCCCCGTCGATGACGTCGGCGTGGCACCGACCGACATCGGCGATGACTGCCGCCTCCACCCGCAGATCGATTACCTGCGCCTCGGTCAGGGTGTGCTCGGCGAGGGCAGCCTCGACCCGCGCCAGGGCGGCCTGCATCGGCTCGAGCCGGTGCAGCAGGACGTTGGCCCACGCCACGATCAGCTGGAGCCGGGCCCGGTTCTGTGCGAGCAGTGCGGGAAGTTTCGCAACCAGAGCGAGGACCGTCCCCATCTTCGAGCTTTCGATCAGGTTCATCGCGTGCGACTCGATCAGGTCCACGGCACGGTCGTCATCGCCGGCGGCCAGCGCATGATCGACCGCCTCGCCGAGCGCGTGATGGTCGGCGAACCAGTCCGACGCTTTCCGGTGCAATCGTGCGAGTTGCTCGGGTGCGTCGCGCTCGAGCCGGCGTCGGAGAAACTCGGCGAACAGATGGTGATATCGGAACCAGTCTCGGTCGTCGTCGAGGCTGCGCAGGAACAGATCCCGCTCTTCGACCTCCTCGAGCAGCGCCTGCCCGCGGGTCGTGTCGGCAAGGACCCCCGCGAGGTCGCCGCAGATTCGTTCCGGAATCGAGGTGGCCATCAGGAAGTCGAGAAGTTCGGGTTCGAGTGCGCTCAGCACATTCTCGGCAAGGAACTCTCCGATCGCATGATGTCGCCCGGACAGGTGGGCGATCAATTCGCCCGCATCGGATCGGCCGCGGAGCGACAGGGACGCGAGCTGCAGAGCGGCCACCCACCCGTCGGTGGAACGTGTCAGCGCGGCGAGCTCGGAATCGGCCAGCGCGAGTCCGTTCACGTCGACGAGAAACCGGGTGGATTCGTCCAGGTCGAACGCAGGTCCGCGGCGGCGACCTCGACGAGTTCATCGCGAACCTTCATTCGGCCGAGCGGCAGTCCGGATCGGGTCCGGCTGGTGACGATGAGCTGAAGGTGGTGGCAGCCGTTGTCGAGCAGGTAGCCCAGGGCGGCGAGGGTCGCGGAATCGGTGACCCGGTGCCAATCGTCGATCATCACCGCCACCGGCAGCCCTCGGTCGTGCACCTCGTCGACCAGTGAGGTCAGCACGTAGCGGTCGGCGTCGGCCCCGCGGTCCTCCAGTACCTGACCGAGATCGTGACCCAGGGTGGGCTGCACACGCCGGATCGCCTCGATCAGGTGCGCGAGAAACCACACGAGGTTGGTGTCGTCGTTGTCGACGGAGAGCCACGCCACCGCAGTGCCTCCGGCGACGAGCACCTCGCGCCACTGGGCCGCGAGGGTGGACTTGCCGTACCCGGCGGGCGCATGGATGAGTACCAGTCGGCGCCGCCTCGCGGCCCGCAGAGCCTCGAGCAGCCGTGCCCGGCGCACCAGGGCCTTCGGTGCGGTGGGTGGCCGGAACTTCGTCGCCGGAGTCGGCGGCGCGCGCCGCACACGTTGCGTGCCTGCGGGTGTCTCGGTCGGCACGGGCGCCGATTCCGGCGCGACCGCGGGCACGTCGGCGAGCGCTCCGGCCCGGGCCTGAGTGTCGCGCAGCTCGTCGCCGAACTCCGCCGCCGTGTGTGGGCGAGCCGTGGGTTCGGCGGCCATGGCGTGCCCGATCACCGCTGTCACCGCAGCGGGAATGGCCGGATCCCGCAGATCCGGCACCGGCTCGGTGGTGATCCGCACAAACTGGGCGACGAGTTGCTCGCCGCTGCGGCGCTCGAACGCTGCGTGCCCGGTCAGTGCACAGAACAAACTCGCGCCCAGGCTGTAGATGTCCGACGCCGGGGTGGGGCTCTGCCCGGCGAGGACCTCGGGGGCGGTGAACGCGGGCGAACCGGTGATCACACCGGTACCGGTCTCGAAGCCCCCGGGAATTCGGGCGATCCCGAAATCGGCCAACTGCGGGTCGCCGTACTCGGTCAGCAAGATGTTGGCCGGTTTGACGTCGCGGTGCACGACCCCGGCCCGGTGGGCAGCCTCGAGCGCCCCGGCCAACGCGATCCCCAGATTCAGCGTATCGGCCCAGTTCAGGGGGCCGGTGCGGCGGATCGTGGCGTCGAGCGAGCCGTACCGGTGATACGGCATCACGAGGTAAGGGCGGCCCGCCGCGGTGGTGCCCACCTGCAGAACGGTGACGATGTGGGGATGCCCGGACAGCCGGCCCATCGCCCGTTGCTCGCGCAGGAACCGCTCCAGATCCTCTGGCGCCGGGTCCGCGGCGAGTACCTTGACCGCCACCGTGCGGTCCAAATGCGGCTGACGGCATCGGTAGACGACGCCGAACCCCCCGCGGCCGATTTCTTCGAGATCGGTGAATCCGGCGGCTTCCAGCTCTGCTGTGATGTCCCCGGCGTTGTCACGCTGGGTGGCAAACGGATCGAATTCGGCCATCGCACACCCCATCCCGGTCGGCGTCACCACACCGGTGCCAGGCTCGAGTCATCCCGTCGTCGGCGGGCGGGTGATCCCAGAGTATTCCCGCGACCGATACCAGGGGTACCGACCGGGGACGCCGATCGGCGGCATTCGGCGGCATTCGGAATATCGACCTGGTAGGGCAAGAGGTGTTTCACATCGGAACACAGGTGGGTTGGAACATGCTCTTACGTTTGATCCACACGCCGTGGCGGCCGTCACAAGGTCGCCTCGCCGATGCCAAGGGTCACAAGCATCCTCGGCGCCCGTCCTGCTACCACTGAGCCTGCTTCAGGAGAAACACATGACAAGCACGACCTCGTCGCCGCCCGCGATGACTCCCCGTCGCGCGGCGACGGCCGCGCTCCTCGGCAGCGCACTGGAGTACTACGACTTCTTCGTATACGGCGCCGCAGCCGCCCTGGTCTTCAACGTGCTGTTCTTCCCCTCCGGCGACCCCACCGTCGCGCTCATCGCATCGTTCGCCACCTTCGCCGTGGGGTACGTCGCCCGCCCGGTCGGCGCCGTGGTGATGGGACACTTCGGCGACCGGCTCGGCCGCAAACGCGTCATGCTGGCCACCGTCGTGATGATGGGCGTCGCGTCCTTTGCCATCGGGTGCCTTCCGACGTATGACCAGCTGGGCCTGGTCGCTCCGGTACTGCTTGTCGTCCTCCGCATCGTGCAAGGATTCTCCGCGGGGGCCGAATCGGCGGGCGCATCGACGCTGACCGTCGAGCATTCCCCGGTCGGGCGCCGGGGATTCTTCACCAGTTTCGTCATGGTCGGCTACGCCGTCGGCTGCTCACTGGCCACTGTCGTGTTCCTCCCGATCGCGATGCTGCCCCACGACGTGCTCTACACCTGGGGCTGGCGAATTCCTTTCTGGCTCAGCGCCGTAGTCGTCGTCATCACCTACTACGTGCGAAGCCATCTCGACGAAACTCCGGCCTTCACTGAAGCGCGACAAGAAGATCAGGTCCGGAAGCGACCGCTGAACGACGTGCTCACACACCATTGGCGCGACGTGATCCGAGTCGCCGGAGCATCACTGATGGCGTCGATGCAAACCCTGTTCGCCGTGTTCAGCCTCTCGTACGCGACGGCGGTCGGGGTGGATCGAGGCACGATGCTCGCCATCATCTCCGGGGCAATAGCCCTGTCGATCGTCGGCATCCCTGCGGCCGGCTATCTGTCCGACGTCATCGGCCGGAAGCGAACGATGCTGATCGGCGCTGTCGGCGGTGCGCTCAGCATCTTCCCCTACCTGTGGGCGATTTCGACGGCGAATGTCCTGCTGATAACGATCTTCGCGTTCGTCAACATGTCGCTGTTCTTCAGCTGCTACAACGGCGTGTGGACGTCGTTCTTCGCCGAGCAATTCCCGGCACCGGTGCGATTCACCGGTATGGCTGTCAGCAACCAGCTCGGTAACCTCCTTGCGGGATTCGCGCCCCTGATCGCAGCCGTGCTGCTCGGCGCGGGCCCGTCGGGCTGGCTTCCGGTCGCATTCTTCGGTGCGATCGCCACCGGAATCGGTGCGATCGCGGTTATCGGAATGCGCGAGACGTCGAAGACCCCGGCAGAACTCCTCGGCGATCCGAGAGCGGAAGCGCTGATCGGTCAACTGAGCTCGCCCCAACCCGCCACTCCTGCAGCACGCCCTGCAGACGCAACGATGAGCTAGCCCACCGAGAACTCCTGAGTGAACAGACCCCCGACGATTCCACTGTCCGGGGGTCTGTTCATTCGGCCCAGGATCTTCGCGGCACGGGCGTTGTTTTCGCATGCTTTCCACAACGCGCCTCGATTCTCTCGCGCCCGATCGCGCGCAGAAGTTTTCACAAGGTGTTTCACATCGGAACGCAGTTGTGCTGGACCCTGCTCTTACCCTTGATCCAAACGCGGTGGCGGCTATCACATTACGACTGCCGCGGGGGGTAGGACACGGAACGCGGAAGAGAAATCGACCGTCTGACGCAGCAATAGCGCAGCGCCGCTCCGCCCCAACTTCTTTCACCCTTTTTCTTCTTTGCTTCGGAACGACACAGGAGTTCGCCATGCCTGCACAGACCACACCTCAGAGCGTTGACGCCGTCGTTATCGGCGCGGGGTTCGGCGGTATCTACGCCGTCCACAAGTTGCACAACGAGCTGGGCCTCACCGTGGTGGGTTTCGACAAGGCCGACGGCCCGGGCGGCACCTGGTATTGGAACCGTTACCCGGGTGCTCTGTCCGATACCGAGAGCCACGTCTATCGGTTTTCCTTCGACGAGGATTTGCTGCAGGACGGCACCTGGGAACATACGTACATCACCCAGCCCGAGATCCTCGAGTATCTCGAGGGTGTGGTCGACCGGTTCGATCTGCGCCGTCATTTCCGTTTCGGCACCGAGGTCATCTCCGCGGTCTACCTCGACGATCAGGCGCTGTGGGAGGTGACCACCGATTCCGGCGCGGTGTACCGGGCGAGGTATGTGATCAACGCGGTCGGGCTGCTCTCGGCGATCAACTTCCCGGATCTGCCCGGTCTGGACACGTTCGAGGGTGAGACCATCCACACCGCCGCCTGGCCCGAGGGCACCGATCTTGCGGGCCGCCGGGTCGGGGTGATCGGTACCGGTTCCACCGGTCAGCAGGTCGTCACGGCGCTGGCGCCGGAGGTGGAGCATCTGACGGTGTTCGTCCGGACGCCGCAGTACTCGGTTCCGGTCGGCAAGCGTCCGGTGACCGCTGCGCAGATCGATGCGGTCAAGGCGGATTACGACCGGATCTGGTCGCAGGTCAAGGGTTCCTCTGTCGCGTTCGGTTTCGAGGAGTCCACGGTGCCGGCGATGAGTGTCTCGGCGGAGGAACGTCGCCGGGTTTTCGAGGAGGCCTGGCAGCACGGTGGTGGTTTCCGGTTCATGTTCGCCACCTTCGGTGACATCGCGACGGACGAGGAAGCCAACGAGGCGGCGGCGTCGTTCATCCGTGCCAAGATCGCCGAGGTCATCGAGGACCCGGAGACCGCCCGCACGTTGACCCCGACGGGTCTGTTCGCCCGGCGTCCGCTGTGCGATGACGGCTATCACCGGGTTTTCAACCGGTCGAACGTCGAGGCCGTCGGCATCAAGGAGAACCCGATCCGGGAGGTCACCGCCCGCGGTGTGGTGACCGAGGACGGGGTTCTGCACGAGTTGGATGTGCTGGTTTTCGCTACCGGGTTCGATGCCGTGGACGGTAATTACCGGCGGATGGAGATCCGCGGCCGGGAGGGTGTGAACATCAACGATCACTGGGGTGGGCAGCCGACGAGTTACCTGGGGATTTCCACGGCGAATTTCCCGAACTGGTTCATGGTGCTGGGCCCCAACGGCCCGTTCACGAATTTGCCGCCGAGCATCGAGACGCAGGTCGAGTGGATCAGCGAGACGATTGCGTTTGCCGAGCGCAGTGGGCTGCGGGCGATCGAGCCGACGCCGGAGGCGGAGGCGGAGTGGACCGATACCTGCACCGAGATCGCGAATATGACGGTGTTCACGAAGGTCGATTCGTGGATTTTCGGCGCGAACATTCCGGGGAAGAAGCCCAGTGTCCTGTTCTATCTGGGGGGTCTGGGCAATTATCGTGCGGTCCTCGCCGACGTGACCGCCGACGATTACCGGGGCTTCGCGTCTGCGGCCACGGTCGCGGCCTGACACCGTTCATCACCACCACAGGAGAACCACCCATGGGTGTGTACACCACCACCGACCCGGTCACCGGGGACCGGAACGCGCAGTATCCGGAGATCACGGACGCCGAGTTGGACGATCTCGTCGGACGGAGCACCACGGCCTACCGCTCCTGGCGGACCGCGCCGCTGGATCGGCGCCGCGCCGTCCTCACCCGGGCCGCCGAGATCCACCGGGAACAGGCCGACGAGCTGGCCAAGCTCCTCACCCTGGAAATGGGCAAGCCGATCGCGCAGGCCCGAGGCGAGGTGGAGTTGGTGGCCTCGATCTACCAGTACTACGCCGACCACGTGGACGACTTCATGGCGGACGAGCCCCTCGACATCACGGGATCCGGCACGGCCGTCGTCCGCACCGAGCCGATCGGCCCGCTCGTCGGAGTCATGCCGTGGAACTATCCCTACTACCAGGTGGCACGCTTCGCCGCCCCGAACATCGCTCTCGGCAACACGATCATCGTCAAGCACGCCCGGAACTGCCCCCAGTCCGCCCTCGCCATCGAACGGGTCCTGACCGAGGCAGGCCTGCCCGCGGGCGTCTACCTCAACGCCTTCATCTCTTCGGCGCAGGTTGCCGACGCCGTTGCGGATCCCCGCATCCAGGGTGTGTCGCTGACCGGATCCGAGAAGGCCGGGTCCGCCGTCGGCGAGATCGCCGGCAGGCACAGGAAGAAGTGCGTGCTGGAACTCGGCGGCTCTGACCCGTTCATCGTGCTCGCCGACGCCGATGTCGACGCCGCGGCGGCCGCCGCCGTCGTCGGCCGCCTCGGCAACGGCGGGCAGGCCTGCACCGCGTCGAAACGGTTCCTCGTGGAGGAACGTGTGTACGACGAGTTCGTGCGGAAATTCGTCGACGGGATGTCCGGCTGGCAGCCCGGCGACCCGACCAGCCCCGAGGCCAAGCTCGGACCGATGGCGTCGAACTCGGGAGCCGAGGAGCTGGACGAGCTTGTCCAGGAAGCGATCTCACGCGGAGCGGAAGTGCTGTTGGGCGGTGGGCGGCCGGAGGGAGCCTACTATCCGCCCACCGTCCTGACCGGCGTCACACGCGAGATGCGCGCCTTCGACGAGGAACTGTTCGGTCCGGTGGCGGTCGTCCACCGCGTCGGCTCCCTGGAGGAGGCGATCGAACTGGCCAACGACTCCCCGTTCGGGCTTTCGTCGAGCGTGTTCACCTCGAGTCCGGAGAACGCCGACCGCGTCGCCGCGGAACTCGAGACCGGCATGGTGTGGATCAACAGCACCAGCAAGAGTTCGCCCGACCTCCCGTTCGGCGGCGTCAAGGGGTCCGGCGTCGGTCGCGAGCTGGCCCGGTACGGTTTCAACGAGTTTGCCAACAAGAAACTCGTGCGAAACCCGCAGGGGCAGAAGTAATTCAGTCACGGAAAGGAGGCGCTCCGATCATTCCGGAGCGCCTCCCCCCGGGGCTGCGAACGAGGGGAGCAGCGTGGCGACGAGCCGCTTTCCGAATTTGTCGTCCATGGGCGAGCCGCTCAGGAAGAACCGGTAGTAGATGGGGCCGAGCACGAGATCCGTGACCATTTCGGGGTCGAGGTCAGCCCTCAACTCTCCCCTGGAGATACCGCGCTCCACCAGCGCGCTCACGTCCGCCAACCGGTGGCTCACCACCTGCTCCCGGTAGACACGTGCGAGCTCGGGGTCCGCGGCGACCTCCGAGACCAGGCCCTTCATGACCAGGCCCATCAGAGAGGTGCACATGAGTTCGACGGTCCGGTCGACGAGCGCCGTCAGCTCGGTGGCGGTGTCCGCCCGATATGGTTGCGTGCTCACCTCGTCGACCATGTCCAGCAGGACGGCCAGGGCCAGGTCGTTCTTGGACCGGTACCTGCGGTAGATCGTGGTCTTCGCCACTCCCGACCGTGCCGCGACGCCCTCGACGGTCAGGCTTCCGAATCCATTCTCCGCCAGTAGTTCCCGTGTGGCGTCGAGGACCACCCGCTCCGTCCGGGCGCGCCGCTTCTCGTGACCGGATCCTGCGGTCCGGGGCGTTCCACCATCGCTCGCACTCGAGTCCTTCATGTCGACAGCCTTTCCGTAGCCCACCATCGAGTGCTATTATCGCTACGCGACGTATCGTTTTGCAAATTACTCACTTCTTCAGAACCGCTCACGAGGAATACTCATGGCTACAGATCGCTACCAGCGCGGCCTCGACCGCATGATGGAGCTCGTCTCCACCGACCACGCCAACACGTTCGACCACGTCAAGCTCGTGGAGTCCTACAAGAGCCTGGACGCGGACCTGTCCGACTACATCGTCTCCTTCGCCTTCGGCGACATCTACTCCCGCAATGGCCTCACCCAGCAGGAGCAGACGATGGTGACCATCTCCACGCTCGTCGCCCTGGGTACCGAACCCCAGTTGAAGCTGCACATCAACACCGGCTTCAACGTCGGCCTGACCAAGGAGAAGATCGTCGGTGCCCTGATCCACTGCATCCCCTACGTCGGGTTCCCGCGCGTGCTCAACGGCCTCACTCTCGTCAAACAGGTCATGGCGGAGCGCGGCCTCACCGAGGACTGAGAGGTTGCCGCCCGGCACTTCCCACATACATCTCACACTCGAGGAACATTCATGCACTTGATAATTGGGCTCGGACCCATCGGTGGAAACATCGGAGCACACCTCGCCCAGCTCGGGCGGGAGGTGTACGGCTACGACTTCGACGCCGAGCGCGTCCGCGAGTGGTCGGAGCAGAACCGGTCGCCGGCCGGCAGCGACCTGGCGGCCCTGGACTGGCCGTCCGTGGACAGCGTTCACGTCGCCGTGCGGCTGGCAGACCAGGTGTCGTCCGTCTTCGCGGCGCTCCGGGAGCACACCACGCGGCCGCTGACCGTCTTCGTCCACACCACGCTGGCACCGGAAGACGCCCGGAAGATCATGCCCTCGGCCCCGGACGGCTGGCGCGTCTTCGAGGCGCCCGTGTCGGGCGGCCCCCAGGGTGCGCGCCGAGGCTCGATGACCATCTTCCTCGCCGGACCCGACGCCACCCCCGCCGAGGACCGACTGCTGGGCGACATCTCCGGTCGCGTGTTCCGCATGGAGTCCTACGGTCAGCCGGCCCTGGTGAAACTCCTCAACAATGCGCTGGCCACCTACAACCTGGCTGCCACCGCACGGATGCTCGATCTCGCGGAGAATCTCGGAACACCGGCCGCGGGTCTCCTCGAGGTGATCGGAGTGTCGACCGGCCAGAGCTGGATGAGCGACAATCTAGTCGACGTCCAATACGACCTGCTGCTCAAGGACGTCGAGCTGCTCCGCGGCGAAATCGGTGCGCTCCCATCGGGAGATCTCGACGACAGCGTCGAAGAGGCGATCCTGCGGGCGCGTGCACTGTTGGGCGCCCGCTAGGTTCGTCTGCCGCCGAATCCGGCGCTGCCGATCGATCTCGATAGCGCACCTCGCACGCCGGGACCGCTGCAGGTGCGCCCCGCAGCCATTGCCGCCGTCGGCGTCGGATGTAGGGCCTCGACGCCAGCGACAATTGTAGAAGCTGCGACCTGCTGCTTTGTTAGCGTTGCACCGACACCCCTAGGTGATATCGTTGGTGTGATATCGGAGGTGGTCACGGTGGAACAGATCCTGATCCGCAATCTTCCCCCGGGAACCAAAGCGGCCCTGCGGGCGCGCGCTGAGCAGCATCACCGGTCGGTCGAGGCGGAGGTACGCGAGATCCTCGGCGCGGCCCTCGAGCGGGAGCCCGTCACTCTCGTCGACCTGTTGAGCACCGATGAGGGTGCCGACATCGAGTTCGAGCCCGGACGCCTCGGTTTGACCGCCCGAACTGCTGAGTTGTGAAGTACGTCCTGGACACCAACGTCGTGTCCGCGCTGCGGGTTCGGGGCCGTAACCGGCTGGTTGAGGCCTGGGCGGCGTCGGTGCCGGTGGCCGACCAGTTCGTGACGGCCATGACCATTGCCGAGATCGAGCGGGGCGTGGTCGCCAAGGAACGATCCGACCCGAAGCAGGGAGGGATCCTGCGCCGGTGGTTCGACGAGCGGGTCCTGCCCGCCTTCGCCGACCGTGTGTTGCCGTTCGATCTACCGGCCGCACGGGTGCTGGCCACTTACCGGGTGCCCGAGCATGCGCCGTTCGACGACGCTCTCATCGCCGCCGTCGCTCAGGCAGCCGAGATGACCGTGGCGACGCGAAACACCAAACACTTCGACTCGCTCGGTGTCCGATGTGTCAACCCGTGGGACGGAATTCCTGAAGGACCGACGTCGGTGTGAAAGTCCCCCGTCATCGTGAGGTGAGCCGGATGACCGGGTACTGACGGTCGGATTTGCTCTGGTACTTCGCGATGCGGGGCTGGGCGGCGGCGATGCGCTGCCAGGCCTGCTCACGGTCGGCGCCCTCGAGTTGCTGCGGGACCACGGGGGTGGCGTCGGTGCCGGGCAGTTCGATCGACACCTCGCCGGGGTGCGCCATCAGGTTGGCGTGCCAGTCGGGATTCTGGCTCCCCCCGCCCGACGCGACGACGAGCCGGGCGTCGTCACCATCCGGGAACCACGCCAGGGGTGACTGCCGCGGCTGACCGCTCCGGCGGCCCAACGTGTTGAGGATCAGCACGTCCATGCCCATGAACTGGCCGTGGCCGCGTCGGATCTTGCGGTTCATGCGGGCGTTCATCTTCTGCTGCATCCACCGCGAAAACGCACCCGGCGTACCCGGCTTGCGCTTGTCTGCTCGGTTGTTCGTGGTCATGTGCTCTCTCCCATCGGTCCAGCCGTCGTGTTCTGATGATGACGCTACGGTCGGTCCGGTGAGCGGCGCTTCTCGATTCCTGATCGATCCGAGGCGGGCACTCGGGCGAGTGCCCGCCTCGTCGCCTACCGCAGCGGCGGTGCGATCACGCCGTCGACGAGCGGCGAATCGTAGGGCTGCTTGGTGGTTCGTTCGAGGAACTCCTCCTTCGCGAGCTTCAGCAGGGTCGCGTCGGTGAGGAGATTCATCGCCGATCCGGCCATGACCTTGGCGGCGTGGACCATGCCCTTGTGTGCGGCGGGGAGCTTCCCCTGGGCGACCAGTTGCCACGAGTGCGCGGGCGTGCCGCGGCTGACGCAGGCAGTGGTGCACTGCACGGTGGGCGTGACCCAACTGACGTCGCCGACGTCCGTCGACCCCGTGAGCACTCGCCGGGGCGCGCCGGCGTCGAACGTGATCACGCCGTCGTGCAGTGGGCTGTCACCCTCTTCGATTCGGGTGCCGAACATGTCGAGCGGCTTGGCGGTGAGAAACCGGCGCGCCGTGGCGAGGTCCCGCTCGTCGAACGGCACCGGTCCGAGTTCGAGCAGCGTGTCCTGCATCGACGTTTCCAGCACCGTGTTGCCGAGGAGGTTCGAGGATCCCCCGTCGACCTCGATCTCCACCGTGGTTTCGGTCATCAGGGCGGCGCCCTCGGCGATCTTGCGAACCCGCTCGAACAACGCGCGCATCTCCCGGACATTCGGTGCCCGGACGACGTAGTACGCCTCGGCGTACGGTTGGACGACATTCGCCGAGCGGCCGCCGCCATCGAGGATCGCGTAGTGGATGCGGCAGTCGGAGAGCATGTGCTCGCGCAGGAAATTGACGCCCACGTTCATCAGTTCGAGGGCGTCCAGCGCGCTGCGGCCGAGTTCCGGTGACGCCCCGGCATGGGAGGCGAGGCCCGTGAAACGCACGTACGACTGCATGTACGCGAGACTGTGGTCGCGCTGCACGAGGGTGCTGTCGCCCGGGTGCCAGCAGATCGACGCATCGACGTCGTCGAAGGCTCCTGCCGCGACCATGAAGGTCTTCCCGGCCGCGGCTTCCTCGGCCGGGCATCCGTAGTAGCGGACGGTTCCGGGCAGTCCGTTCTGCTCCAGGTAGCGCTTGACGGCGGTGGCGGCGAGGAGGGAACCGGCGCCGAGGAGGTGGTGACCGCAGCCCTGGCCGTTGCCCGAGGTGTTGGCCGGGTCCGGGGTGCGTTCCGGGTTGCCGGACTCCTGGCTGAGGCCGGCGAGCGCGTCGTATTCGCCGAGGACGGCGATGACGGGCTCACCGGAACCGGCTTCCGCGCTGAACGCGGTCGGCACACCGCCGATCGCCGGTGTGATGCGGAATCCTTCCGCGCGTGCCAGCTCGATGTGCCTTTCTGCTGATGCTGTTTCTTCCCAACGCAATTCGGGTTCGTCCCAGATGGCATCGCTGAGTGCGGTGTAGCGGGGTGCGAGTTCGTCGATCAGTCGGGCGAGGTCGTGGGTGGTGCTCATGTCCGTCCTATCGGTCGAAGCGGGAGATCGATGGGTGATCAGTCGAGGGAATTCCACTGCGGTGTCGCCTCGGGACCGCGGTGCGCCTCGTACCACGCGGCGACCTGAAGGACGGTCAGGTCCCGCCGTCGATCGGCGGCGATCTGCAGGCCGATCGGCCGTCCGTCCTTCGAGAAGCCGCAGTTGATCGACGCGGCGGGGGTGCCCGCGGCGTTGAACGCGGACGTGAAGTTCGCCGGGCCGGCGAACTCGGTCATCATCCGGCTCTCCGCGGGTCCGGCGAGGATGCCGGAGGTGGGCGACAGGACGGCGTCGTAACGTCCGAGCATGTTCACGGTCTCCTGTACGAACGGCCCGATCGAGTCGTACGCCTGGATGAGTTCGAGGGAGGACAGCGAGTCGATGCTCGAGACCGCAGCGACCATCTCCTGATCGGCCCGGCCCAGATCGTCGACGATGTTCTTGTCGTTCATCTGTGCCCACAGATGCGCGGTGAAGAACGGGATGAATCCGGTGCTCAGGTAGTCCCGGGACAGATACGGCTCGACGGTCTCCACCTGTGCGCCCGCCGCTTCGAACACGTCGACGGCCCGGTGTATCGCGGCGACGATCTCGGGGTCGGCGGTCTTGCCCTCCACCGGGCCGAAGTTGACGCCGAGGCGGAGCCCGCGGATGTCGACGTCCAGGTCGGTCCAGTCGATCGATTCGTCGGGGAGCGAGGTGTGGTCGCGGGAATCGGGGCGGGCGATGAGCGCCATCGTGTGGGCGGCGTCGCGAACGGTGCGGGTGATCGGGCCCGCGCAGCGACCGAGGTAGGTGTCGTTGATCGGGACGCGCCCGTAGGACGGTTTGAAACCGAACGCGGCGTTCATCGCCGCGGGTATGCGGATCGACCCGCCGATGTCGGTGCCGATGTTGACCGGCGCGTAGCCGAGGGCGGCGGCGACGGCCGCACCGGAGGACGAGCCGCCCGTGTTCCAGGCCGGATTCCAGGCGTTGCGCGCGATGCCGTGCCGGGACGACACCCCGGAGCCGAGCCCGCTGAAATCGGGCATGCTGGTGCTGGCGACCACCACCGCGCCCGCCTCCTGCAGACGGTCGACGACGGGCGAATTCTCCGTCGCGATCACCGGTTCCCGCGCGGCGGTTCCGTACGACTGCGGCAGACCGACTTTCGCGGTGTTCTCCTTGATCGTCACCGGGATTCCGTCCAGTGGGCCCAGTGCTGCGCCGCTGCGCCACCGCTCACCGCTGCGCCTGGCGGATTCGCGGGCCTCGTCGGCGTCGATCACATAGACCGCGCGGTGCGTGTCGTCCTTGGCGGCGATGCGCGCGATGGTCGACTCCAGTGCGTCGAGCGGTGTCAACGATCCGCGGGCGAATGCGTCGTTCAGTTCGGCGACACTGCGTCCGGCGATTGTCTGGTCGGGCATGGGTATTTCCTCTCGTTCGGATGACGTGACGTGATCAGGCGGGTGCCGGCTCGTTCTCGCCGGCAGGCGGTGCGGGGGTCTCGGAGGCGGTCCGCGGGCGGCGCGAATCGAGGAACGGGGACAGGACGGCGATGACGATGCAAAGGGCGGCGCAGATCGCCCAGACGGTGGCGTACGAGGTGAACGACGAGATCGAACTCGTCTTCTCACCGACGGTCACCGACGTGACCAGTGATGACATCAGCAGGGCGAACATCGCGCCTGCAATCGATCCCGCACCCGTTCGGGAGCTGTTGTAGACGCCGGAGGCGATTCCGACCGAGTCTTCGGGAGCGCGGCTGACGATGATCGCAGGTACGACGCCGGCGAGCGTCCCGATGCCGAATCCCAGCAGGAACAACCAGATCGAGAAGGTGAGCACGCCGTCGTGGGAGACGATCATCGCCGCATACGCGGCTCCGCTGACGAGGGCGCCGAACGCGACCGCGTAACGGGGTGTCAGTGCGCGAGCGATCCGGTCGCTGATCGTCGAGGCGATGAAGGCGCCGGTGGCGGTGATCGACAGCAGGAGACCCGCGATCGTGGCCGACACGCCCAGGCCGTATCCGTACGCATTCGGGTCGGCCCTTGAGAACAGCGAGATGGGTGCCTGGGAACCGAACGACTGGGCTCCGAGCAGTGCGGCGATGAGCATCGGGAGAACGAGCCGGCCCTTCGTCAGGACACGAAAGTCGATGAGGGGATTGACCGTTCGATTCTCGACCACCGCGAACGCGGCCAGGGTGGCGGCACCCCCGGCGACGAGGGCGACGATCAGTGGGCTTCCCCACCCGACGGCGTTGCCGTTGGACACCCCTCCCAGGACCATGAGCAGACCGGCGGACAGCAGTGCCGCCCCGGCCCAGTCGATCCGCCCCGCGCTGCGAACGGTTGTCTCCCGCACCAGGAAATGGGCGACGGGAACGCAGAGCGCCAGCATGATTCCGGGAACCAGCAGCACCACCGTCAGGTTGTCGATTCGGGTCATGAACCAGCCGGCGACGAAACCGCCGACGATCACACCGCCGGTGAGTGCCCCGATCAGGTGGCCGATGTTGCGCCCCGCCCGGTCGGGAGCGCGGTGCCGGACGATGGCGAATTCCAAAGGCAGGAAAGCGATCAGCGGGGCCTGCAGGGCGCGGCCCGCGAGAAGCACGGCGAACGACGGAGCGAACGCGACGACGAAGGATCCCACGGCCACCGCCGCTGCGGACGCCACGAGCATCCTGCGGTGGCCGTACATGTCACCGAGCTTGGCGATGATCGGAACGCAGGCCACCGATGCGAGCAGGAAGATCGCATTCACCCAGTTCAGCGCTGCCGCCGAGGTCCCGTGTTCTTGTCCGATGCTCGTGAGGAGCGGGGGATACCACCCCTGCAGCAGACCGCTGCCGAACTCCATGACGATCAGGAAACCGACGGCCGCGGACGTTCCGGTGGTCCGCCTCGTGCCGGTGTGTTGCGCAGTGCTCATAAGTTCCTCCAGCAGAAACCGTGTGGTGGCCGTATCCTTAGCTGGATTGAAATCCGATAGGTAAAATGTCAGGAATTGATGCAAAGTGACTTCACCAAATCAGGATTCTGTGCGGAGAGACGCCGATCTACGGCTGATTCACGCACTGCAACTCGAGCCGCGGGCGTCGTGGACCGAACTGGGCAGGGCTCTCGCGACCGATCCGGTCGCGCTCGCCCGGCGCTGGGCCAGGATCACCGAAGAGGGGCTCGCGTGGACCAGCGGGCAGCGTCGTCACTTTCCCGCCGTGGCCGTCGTCGAGATCGAATGCGCGCAGGGAAAGGCCGCCGAGACCGCATTTCTGCTCGCCGACGAAGAAATCGTGCGCACCATCGATCACACGTCCGGTGGGCGCGATCTCGTCGCCGTGGTCGCGGGACCGGACCTGGAGTCCTTGTCGGCGTTCGTCATCGACCGGCTGGGGGATCAGCGTCTGATCACCCACGCCCGTACGCACCTCGTCACCGAGATCCTCGTGGAGGGCAGTGTCTGGAGGTTGAACGCACTCTCCGACGAAGAAGCGCAGCGGGTCCCCGCGGCCAAGGCACCGCGGCCGCGTGCCGCCCGGCAGGTTCCCGCCGACCTGCAGGAGGTCGTCGTCCGCGCGTTGTACCGCGACGGCCGGACCCCGGCCGGTGACATCGCCGCGAAGGCCGGCGTCAGCACCCAGCGAGTGGCCGACGCCATCGCCACGATGCGCCACTCGGGTGACCTCGTCCTCCGGACGGACGTCGCGCGCAGCTACACCGGGTGGCCGATCAACGCCTGGTACTTCGTGCAGGTGCCTGCGTCGTCCATCGATCGGCTCCGGTCGACGCTGTCCCGGCTCGCGGAAGTCCGGCTCGCGGTGACCACCGCGAGCCGGTACAACCTCCTCATGACCCTGTGGGTGCGAGACCTGGCCGACGTCAACCGTTTCGAAGCCCTACTCGAGAAGGTCCTCGCCGGCGCCCGCATCGCCGACCGCGCCGTCGTCATCCGCCCCGCGGTGCACACGGGGCGCCTGCTGGATGCCCGGGGATTCGTCACCGGGCTGTCCACACTGCACGACGACCCGGTCTGAAAATCGCCCGACCTTGCACGCCGAACGCAGCAGTCGGACCCGCGACTGCTGCGAAATCAGTTGTCCGGCAAAGGGGTGAACGTCAGGTGAGCGGGATGGTCCAGATGATCGCGGGCATGTCCTCGGCCCTGCGCTCCTGCCGCTGTTCACGCTGACGATCGCGGGTCCGGTCGTCGTTGCCGCCGGGGATGTCGCGGCCGGTGTCGGGGGCGGCCACTGCTACGACCGTGTGGTCGGCGACCGGGGTAACCGCACCCGCGGCGCCGATGGGAAGGACGCCGAGCGCAGCCGCGGCCACCACCACGGTGACGATCCGCTTCCGCAGCGAGCCGCGGTGGGTGCGTCGGGCGTCCTGGTGCGAATGTGTGGCGTTCATGGTCTTCAATTCCTGTCCGAGTGCCGCGAACCCAGCGTTCACAGCTACTCGAACGGTGTCCGCGAGGGCGCGAAACGTTACGCCCCGCCGGACATTATTTTTGCGGGAACTCTCCCGCCGCTAGCGCCACTCCCGGAACGCGTCGAGCAGACGGTCGCGCAGCGCCGGATCGAGCTCCTCCGGGGGCAGCGTGCCGAGGGTGTGCACCGTCTGCTCGATCTGCTCCAGATAAGTGGCGCAACCCGAGCACTCGCCGAGATGGGTCTCGAATCGGGCCCGGGCGTCGGGATCCATGTCGTCCTCGAGGTACGCCGTGACCAGTTCGACGAGGTCCTGGCAGTCCATTTTTCACGCTCCCGTTCCGAGATAGTCCTCGAGGGCCTGACGCACGTGTGCGCGACCCCGGTGCAGCAGCACCCGCTGATTCGCCGCGGTGATCGACAGCATCGCGGATACTTCCGCGGCGTCGTAGCCGAGGACGTCGCGCAAGACGACCACGATGCGCTGGCGGTCGGGGAGGTGTTCGAGTTCGCGGCTCGCGACGTCGAGGACCTCCGCACCGAGGACCGAACCCTCGGGAGACTCCGGCCAGCTGGTCGGGGGAGTCGCCCAGTGGTGTGGATCCTCCGGTGCCGTCCTCGGCAGGAACCGGCCCGGGTCCACGGTGGGGCTGCCCGTGAAGGCGGCCAGTTCGGCGTCGGAATCGTGCCGGTCCCGCACCCCCCGCTTCTTGGCGATGTTGACGAGGATCCGGAACAGCCAGGTTCGGAGCGTCGAGCGGCCCTCGAATCGGTCGATGCCCTGCAGCACCGCGATCCAGGTTTCCTGGACGACGTCCTCCGCGACCTCGGCGCTGGCCACATAACCCCGCGCCACCCGCAGCATCATCGGCGTGTGCCGGTCCACCAGTTCGGCGAAAGCGGACTCGTCGCGCGCCCGCAACGAATCGACGAGGCGCTGCTCGTGCGAGGTGTCGATCTCCGTCATCCGCTCCTCCTCGGTGATCGAGGTGCTCCGGAAGCGTGGCCGCGTGAGACGGCCGGATGACATACAACCTTACTGACCTCGGCCACAGCCGTCGATCGGTCCGCGCCCGATCGTGTGGTGGGTAGGGCCGAACGGCCCTGTCTTGACCGCACGGTGCGGGGAAGACTCGATTCGGAGGGGTGGTGGCGGTCCGCGGCGATCGGCAACGGTCGCCGCGGCCCGGGTCCACCCGACCCGGCAATCCCGAAAGGGCGGCGCATGAACGTTCGGCGAACTCCGCAGGCGCGTTCGGAAAGCTACTGGGAGGAACTCGGTTCAACGGAGGCCCGTCACGTCGGCGGCGCCGAGCGGGACCGGCTCCCGGCGGCGCACGAACACGTTTCGCTCGTCGACCACTGCCGAGCCGACCCGCGAGGGTAGGCAACCGTCGCTCGACGTGGCACGATTTCGTAGGTGTCCAGCAGCCCTGCCCCGGCGCACTACCTGCGCGACCTCGCGCGCCTGCGCCGCGTCCGCGATCGGATCGACCGGGAGTACGCACGACCGCTGGACGTGGACGCGCTCGCCCGCGGCGTGAACATGTCGTCCGGGCACCTCAGCCGCCAGTTCCGGCTCGCCTACGGAGAGTCGCCGTACTCGTACCTGATGACGCGGCGCATCGAGCGTGCGATGGCGCTGCTGCGCCGCGGCGACCTCAGCGTCACCGAGGTCTGTTTCGCGGTCGGCTGCGCGTCGCTGGGCACGTTCAGCACGCGCTTCACCGAGTTGGTCGGCGTGCCGCCCAGCACCTACAAGCGCGACGCGGAGCAGGCGACGGCGGGGATCCCGTCGTGCGTCGCGAAACAGGTCACCAGACCGATCAGGAATAGAGAAGCGCCGGTCGCCGAGCCGCACTTATCGTGATGGTCATGGACATCACCATTCATCAGACCTATCTCCCGCAGGACAATCCGGACGCCGCGCTGGGCTTCTATCGCGACATCCTCGGATTCGAGGTCCGCAACGACGTCGGATACAACGGACTGCGCTGGATCACCGTCGGCCCCGTCGGCCAGCCCGGCACGTCCATCGTCCTGCACCCGCCCGCCGCCGACCCCGGGGTCACCGACGAGGAGCGCCGGACCATCGTCGAGATGATGGCGAAGGGCACCTACGCCGCCATCAACCTGGCGACCAACGACCTCGACAGCACCTTCGAGAAGCTGCAGGCCGGCGACGTCGAAGTGGTGCAGGAGCCCACCGACCAGCCGTACGGGGTTCGCGACTGCGCATTCCGCGACCCCGCGGGCAACATGGTCCGCATCCAAGAGCTGCGCTGAGTTCGAGCAAGTCGACCCGACGGAGACCGTGAACGCGGCTCCGCCCGAACAGATGGAGACAGGATGAGCATGGCCACGAAGTCGGGGCGAGCGAAGCGAGGGGAATCATCGGAGGGGCGAGCGAAGCGAGGGGAAATGTCGGAGTCGCCTGAGCTGCATCTTGCCGACAGTCACGACCTGATCCGCGTGCACGGTGCGCGCGAGAACAATCTCAAGGACATCAGCGTCGAGTTGCCGAAGCGCCGGCTGACGGTGTTCACCGGGGTGTCCGGCTCGGGCAAGAGTTCGCTGGTGTTCGCCACGATCGCCGCCGAGTCGCAGCGGATGATCAACGAAACGTACAGCGCGTTCGTGCAGGGGTTCATGCCGACGCTGGCGCGACCCGACGTCGACGTGCTCGACGGGCTGACGACGGCGATCATCGTCGACCAGGAGCGGATGGGCTCGAACCCCCGCTCGACCGTCGGCACCGCCACCGACGCCAACGCGATGCTGCGGATCCTGTTCAGCCGCCTCGGGAAGCCGCACATCGGTTCGCCTCAGGCGTTCTCCTTCAACGTCGCGTCGATCTCGGGCGCCGGCGCGGTCACCATCGAGCGCGGGGGCCAGCAGACGAAGGAGCGGCGGAGTTTCAGCATCACCGGCGGCATGTGTCCGCGGTGCGAGGGCCGGGGATCGGTCACCGATTTCGACCTGACCGCGCTGTACGACGATAGCAAGTCGCTGAACGAGGGCGCGCTCACGATTCCCGGCTACAGCATGGAGGGCTGGTACGGCCGCATCTACCGCGGCTGCGGATTCTTCGACCCGGACAAGCCGATCGCGAAGTTCACCAAGAAGCAGTTGCAGGACCTGCTGTACAAGGAGCCGACCAAGATCAAGGTCGAGGGCGTCAACATCACGTTCGAGGGCCTGATTCCGAAGATCCAGAAGTCGTTCCTGGCCAAGGACGTCGACGCGATGCAACCGCACATCCGTGCGTTCGTGGAGCGGGCGATCACGTTCGCCACCTGCCCGGACTGCGACGGCACCCGGCTCAGCGAGGGCGCGCGATCGTCGAAGATCAAGGGGAAGAACATCGCCGACGTCTGCTCGATGCAGATCAGCGACCTCGCCGACTGGGTGCGGAGCCTGAAGGAACCGTCGGTGGCGCCCCTGCTCACCGGGCTGCAGCACCTCCTCGACTCGTTCACGGAAATCGGCCTGGGCTACCTCTCGCTCGACCGGCCGTCCGGCACGCTGTCCGGCGGAGAGGCGCAGCGCACGAAGATGATCCGCCACCTCGGCTCTTCGCTCACCGACGTCACGTACGTCTTCGACGAGCCGACCATCGGTCTGCACCCGCACGACATCCAGCGGATGAACGGCCTGCTGCTGCAACTGCGCGACAAGGGCAACACGGTGCTCGTCGTCGAGCACAAGCCGGAGGCGATCGCGATCGCCGACCACGTGGTCGACCTCGGCCCGCGCGCAGGCACCGAGGGCGGCGAGGTGGTGTTCGAGGGCACCGTCGACGGCCTGCGGGCCAGTGACACGCTCACCGGACGGCACCTGGACGACCGCGCCACGCTGAAGTCGTCCGTCCGCGAATCGTCGGGGGCGCTGGAGGTGCGCGGCGCAGACACCCACAACCTGTGCGGCGTCGACGTCGACATTCCGCTCGGCATGCTGGTGGTCGTGACCGGGGTTGCGGGATCGGGCAAGAGTTCGCTGATCCACGGTTCGGTGTCCGACCGGGACGGCGTGGTGTCGATCGACCAGGGCGCGATCAAGGGTTCCCGGCGCAGCAACCCCGCCACCTACACCGGGCTGCTCGAACCGATCCGCAAGGCGTTCGCGAAGGCCAACGGTGTGAAGCCGGCGCTCTTCAGCTCCAACTCCGAGGGCGCCTGCCCCACCTGCAACGGCGCCGGCGTCATCTACACCGACCTCGGCGTGATGGCCACCGTCGAATCCCCCTGCGAGGAATGCGAGGGGAAGCGGTTCCAGGCGGAGGTTCTGGAGTACAAACTGGGCGGCCGGAACATCGCCGAAGTGCTCGCGATGCCGGTGGCCGAGGCCGAGGAGTTCTTCGGCGCCGGCGAGGCACGGATCCCGGCGGCGCACAAGATTCTGCAGCGGCTCGCCGACGTCGGACTCGGCTACCTCAGCGTCGGGCAGCCGCTCACCACGCTGTCCGGCGGCGAACGGCAGCGGCTCAAGCTGGCCACCGCCATGGCCGACAAGGGCGAGATCTACGTCCTCGACGAGCCGACCACCGGCCTCCACCTCGCCGACGTCGAACAGTTGCTCGGACTGCTCGACCGGCTCGTCGACTCCGGCAAGTCGGTCATCGTCATCGAGCACCACCAGGCGGTCATGGCGCACGCCGACTGGATCATCGACCTCGGCCCCGGCGCCGGCCACGACGGCGGCCGGATCGTCTTCGAGGGCAGGCCGGAAGATCTGGTGGCCGCAGGCTCCACCCTCACCGGCGAGCACCTCGCGGCGTACGTCGGCTCCTGACCACGGCGTCGGCCCCCGGTGTGCCCACGGCAGCCGGGGGCCTTTCCGTGTGCCGGTCGCGCCGCGACTGTGACACCGCCACCGGATAGTGCCGAATCGAGACGTACCCTGCCGAACAGAGACGTCCCCACCCTCCCGCCGGTCCTAGCGTCATGTTCCGCCAGTGACCACAGACACGACAGGAGAGTGGAATGTCCGATCTCGATGCCGCGCTCGGCAAGGTTCTCGACGACGTCACCGCGGACGATGCGCCACGGGTACCCGGAGTGGTCGCGATGGTGACCGACCGCGACCGGACGGTGTTCGAGGGTGCGGCCGGCGTGCGGTCGGTCACGGACGGCGAACCGATGACCACCGACACCGTGTTCGCGATCTTCTCCACCACCAAGGCGATCACCGGGACCACGGTGCTGCAGTGCGCCGAAGAAGGGCTGCTCGACCTCGACGCGCCCGCCCGCGAGTACGTTCCCGAACTCGGCGACATCCAGGTCATCGAGGGATTCGACGACCACGGCGACCCGGTGCTGCGGGCCCCGAAACGCGACATCACCACCCGGATGCTGTTGCTGCACACCGCCGGATTCGGATACGACTTCTTCGACGAGACCTACAACCGGCTGGGGGTGGAACACGACCAGCCCAGCGTAATCACGGCGAGCAGGGCGTCACTGACGACGCCGTTGCTGTTCGATCCGGGCACCAAGTGGCAGTACGGGACGAACATCGACTGGGCCGGTCAGGTGGTCGAGGCGATCCGCGGCAAGCGGCTCGGTGAGGTGATGGCCGAGCGGGTCTTCGCACCGCTCGGCATGCGCGACACGTCCTTCACCCTGACCGGGTCGATGGCGGCGCGGCGCGCGACGATCCACCAGCGCGAGGACGACGGCCGGCTGACCCCACTGGATCTGGTGCTCCCGCAGGATCCGGAAATCCACATGGGCGGGCACGGTCTGTACTCGACGGTCGGCGACTACCTGAAGTTCCTGCGGATGTGGCTGAACGACGGCGACGCGCCCGGTGGGCGAGTGCTGCGGGCCGGCACCGTGCAGGCGGCCGTGTGCAACGGTCTGGAGGGTCAGGAGGTCGGGATGCTGCCTGCCGTGATTCCGTCCCTCACCAACGACGCCGAATTCTTTCCCGGACAGCGTAAGTCGTGGGCGTACACGTTCATGGTGAACGAGGAGGACGCACCCACCGGCCGTCCGCGGGGATCGCTCGGGTGGGCGGGGCTCGCCAACTCGTACTACTGGATCGATCGTCGCACCGGAATCGCCGGGTACTGGGCCACACAGATCCTGCCGTTCGCCGACCCCGTCTCGTTCGGCGGCTACCTGGACTTCGAGACGGCGGCCTACCGGCACGCCCCGCTCGCGTCACCCGTCCAGGTCGGATAGCTTCCGTTCGAGCACGGTCCGCTCGCGCTCGTTGCCGCACAGCGTCACAGCGAGCTCGAGTTCGGTCCGCGCCTCGCCGGTGCGTCCCAGGCGGGTGAGCAGTTCGCCGCGGACGCTCGGCAGCAGGTGCGAGTTCGACAGCGCCTGCGCGGCCACCAGCTCGTCCACGATCGGCAGCGCCGCGGCCGGTCCCTGGGCCATGGACACCGCCACCGCCCGGTTGAGGTCGACCACCGGTGACGGCGCGAGCCGGCCGAGTGCCTCGTACACGAGGACGATCCGCTCCCAGTTCGTCGCATCGACCGACGGCGCAACGGCATGGCATTCGGCGATCACCGCCTGCAAGCCGTAGGCGCCCAGGCCCCGGCCGACCTGTTCGGCGCGGGCGAGGGCGGCTCGTCCCCGCCGGATCGCGGAACGGTCCCAGCGGCGGCGGTCCTGCTGCTCGAGCAGCACAGGTTCACCGTCCGGCCCCGTGCGGGCCGGGAACCGCGCCGCGGTCAGCTCGAGCAGCGCGAGCAGGCCGTGGACCTCGGGCTCGTCGGGTACGAGCCGGGTCAGCACCCGGGCGAGGCGCTGCGCCTCACTCGCCAGGTCGAGGCGGATCAGGTCGCCGCCGGAGCTGGCCGACGACCCTTCCGTGAAGATCAGGTAGATGACGCTCAGCACCGAGCCGAGCCGCTCGGCCCGCTCCCCGGCGGGCGGCACCTCGAACGGCACCCGGGCCGCGCCGAGCGTCTTCTTCGCCCGGGTGATCCGGGCCTGCACGGTCGCGGTCGGGACGAGGAACACCTTCGCGATCTCGTCGCTCGTCAGACCGCCGACCACCCGCAGCGTGAGCGCCACCCTCGCCTCCCGCGACAACACGGGGTGGCAGGAGATGAACATCAACGCGAGGATGTCGTCGTCGATCTGGTCCGGATCCCACAGCACGTCGCCGGTGCCGCGGGCCGGATCGGCGGGCGCGGGACCCGAGACGGCGCCGCCCTCGCCCAGTTCGTGAGCGAGAACGGCGTATCGCTCGTCGAGGGCGGCGCGCCGCCGGAACGCGTCGATCGCGCGGCGGCGGCCGACGGTGAGCAACCATCCCGCCGGGTTGTGCGGGATGCCGTCGCGTGGCCAGCTCACGAGCGCCTCCGCCAGTGCCTCCTGGCCGAGGTCCTCGGCCAGCGCGAAATCGCCGGTGTACCGGGCGAGCGCACCGACGATCCGCGCCGACTCGATCCGCCAGACGGCGGCGACGGCCTCACGCCCGGTGTGGCCGCCGCCCGCCGACCCGCTCAGAGCTGGCCGGTCTCTTCGCGCCACGCCCGCTCCTTCTGAATCCATTCGTTGTCCTGAGGGAACTCATCGATCGTGGTGACCCGGCGGATCTCGGCCTTCGAACCGGGACCGGCCATCGGGGCACGCTTCGCCCACTCCACGGCCTCCTCCTTCGACGCCACGTTGAGCATCCAGAAGCCGCCGAACAACTCCTTCGTCTCACCGTAGGGGCCGTCGGTCACCACCGGCGTCTCGGAGGAGTAGTCGACGACGACACCCGATTCGGGGTCGGGGTCCAGGCCCTCGGCGGCGAGCAGCACGCCCGCCCGGATCATCTCGTCGTTGAACTTGCCCATCGCGTCCATGATCTCGCCGAAGTCGGCGTCCTGGAATGCCGCGAAGGTCTCGTCCGTGGCGCGCATGATCAGCATGTACTTCATGGTTCGTCTCCTTGGATGTCGGGGCCCTCTTGGACCTTCTCATCCTCAGGTCGAACGGGGGGTGGCATGGATCGACACGCCTTCCAAAAAACTTACGTGAGTGGCAAAGAGTGCTCCCGCACTCTTTGCCACTCACGTACCCGGTCAGTGCAGGTGGCTGCCGCCGTTGATGTCGACGGTGGTGCCGGTGAGGTACGCGGCGTCCTGGGAGGACAGGAAGGTGATGACCGCGGCGACCTCGGTGGTGGTCGCGACCCGGCCGAGGGGAATGTCGCGGCAGAGCGCGGCCTCCTGCTCGGCGGTGCTGCCCACCCGGATGCTGGTGTCGACCGCACCCGGGGTGACGGCGTTGACGGTGACCCCGCTGTCGCCCAGTTCCCGCGCGAGGGACTTGGTGAAACCGAGGACCGCGGCCTTCGCGGACGAGTACGGCACCTTCCCGAAGACGCCGCCGCCGCGCTGGGCGGAGACCGACGACATGTTCACGATGCGTCCCCACCCGTTGTCGATCATCGCGGGCAGGAATGCGCGGGTGACGAGGTAGGTGCCGGTGGCGTTGACCGCCATCACCTTGTTCCACAGGTCGAGCGTGGTCTCGAGGAACGGCACCGGTGACGTGATGCCGGCGATGTTCGCGAGCGCCCCCACGGCCGGGAGGTTTCCGCCGGCGACCTCGGCGGCGACGGCGTCGTGCGCCCGCTGGACCGACTGCTCGTCGGCGACATCGATGTCGTGACCGAACGCGGGGACGCCGAACTCGTTCCCGATCTCGGCGGCGGCCTTCGCGGACTTCTCGCCGTCGAGGTCGAGAACGACGATCGCCCATCCCTCCTCGGCGTAGCGGCGGGCGGTGGCGAGACCGATACCGCGCTCGGAGGTGGCGCCGGTGACGACGGCGGTGCGCTGGATGGACGACATGATCGCTCCTCGTATAGCTGGGATCGCGGGTCCCGGCCTGCGGTGGAGTGCAGGAAGCCGGTCGACGACGCGGTGGGTGACTGCCACCACAGTAAGTCGATCAACTGTTAACAGTCAACCGTCGGCGGGCAACGGTTGACAGATTGACGTGGCTCGGATCACACTGTGGACACCGCACTGTTGACAGTCAACAAATCCGCGGCAATCGTAGAAACCGGCAGCCCGAAGAGGAGTCCCCATGAGTACCGAAACACTCAGGATGCGAGGTCCTGTCCATGGCACGAAGGACGCCAGGCGCGTAGCGATCGGCTCCTCCGTGGGTGCCGTCATCGAGACCTACGACTTCATCGGCTTCGGTACCGCCGCGGCGCTGTACTTCGGTACCGCCTTCTTTCCCGGCGCCGACCCGGTCACCGGAACACTCGCGGCGTTCGCGACGCTCGGTGTCGGCTTCGCAGCGCGCCCGCTCGGCGGCGTGCTCGGTGGGCACCTCGGCGACAAGCTGGGCCGCAAGCCGGTGCTGGTGGCGTCGCTGATCGCGATGGGTCTCGCGACGTTCGCGATCGGCCTGCTCCCCACCTATTCGCAGGTGGGACTGATCGCGCCGGTGCTGCTGGTTCTGGTTCGCATCATCCAGGGACTCGCGTTCGGCGCCGAGTGGGGCGGCGCGATCCTGATGAGCTACGAGCACGCCCCCTGGAAGTCCAAGGGGAAGTTCACCGGCATCGTGCAGGCCGGCTTCCCCGTCGGACTGCTGCTGGCGAATCTGGTGTTCCTGTTCAGCGTGCACCTCGGCGGCGACTGGGCCTGGCGGGTGCCGTTCCTCGCCAGCATCGTCCTGGTGATGGTCGGGCTGATCATCCGGTCGAAGGTGCCCGAGTCGCCGGTCTTCGAGGACGTCAAGAACGAGGGCGACATCGTCAAGTCGCCGGTGCTCGAATCCATCAAGCACGACTGGCGGAACATCCTGCGCGGCATCGGTCTTCGAGTCGCCGAGACGGCCGGTTACGCGGTGTCGATCACATACATGATCTCCTACCTGCACAACCAGGGTCTCGCCGGAAAGTCCGAAACCCTCGTCGCCCTGTGCATCGCGTCCGCGATCGGCATCTTCGCCACGGTCGCCTGGGCCCGGCTCACCGACCGCATCGGACGACGCCCCCTCTACATCGCGTCCTGCGCCTTTGCGGCACTGTTCGGAATTCCGATGTTCCTTCTGGTCAACACCGGCCTGTTCATCCTGATCATCGCCACCATCGTGATCTCGTACGGCGTCTGCCAGAACTCGCTCGCAGGTGCGCAGGGAGCGTGGTTCCCCGAACTGTTCGACGCCTCGCGCCGTGCCTCGGGAGCGTCCCTCGCCTACCAGATCTCGGCGATGGTCTCCGGCTTCACCCCCTTCGTCACCACGCTGCTGTTCGTCTCCTTCGGCTGGTGGGGCCCCGCGGTGCTGTTCATCACGTACGCCCTGATCGGACTGTGGGCGGCATTGATCACCCGGGAGACCTGGGGACCCACCGAACGTCGCCTCGCCGCCGAGGCCGCGGCGCACGCCGATTCCAAAAGCGCCGACACCACGCACACGATCCGCAAGGAAAAGGAACTCCTGTGACCATCACAACCGCCGCCACCGCGGCCGAAGACACGACCAGTGAAGCGGCGCGCGTCGCGACCGTCGAACAGTTCGCGTACCGCATGCGGCACAACGTCATCGACATGGGTGAGGAACAGGGCCAGGGGTACGTCGGGCAGGCGCTCGGGGCCGCGGACATCTTCGCCACCGTCTACGCCGACCGACTGCGGTACCGCGCCGACGATCCCGCGTGGGAGGGCCGCGACCGGTTCCTGCTCTCCACCGGCCACTACGCGATCGGTCTCTACGCCGCACTCGCCGAGGCCGGAATCATCCCCCGCAGCGAACTGCAGACGTACGGCTCCGACGACTCCCGGCTGCCGATGTCGGCGATGTCCACGTACACCCCCGGCATGGAGATCTCGGGCGGCTCCCTCGGGCACGGACTGACCATCGCGGTCGGCATGGCCCTCGGTCTGCGGCACCAGAATTCGACGTCCCGTGTGTTCAACTTTCTCTCGGACGGCGAACTCGACGAGGGATCGACGTGGGAGGCGGCGATGGGCGCGCACCACCACCGGCTCGGCAATCTCACCGCGATGGTCGACATCAACGCGCTGCAGGCCGACGGCGCCACCTCGACGGTGCTGAGCACCGAACCCGTCCACGACAAGTGGGCGGCGTGCGGCTGGCACGTCGAGCGCGTCGACGGCAACGACGTCACCGCCCTGGTGCGCGCATTCGACAACGCCGCGGCCGAATCCGACGGCAGGCCGTCGATCGTTCTGTGCGACACCCGCGTCGGCAAGGGCGTGCCCCTGCTCGAGACCCGGGAGAAGGCGCACTTCATGCGCATCGACGAACACGAGTGGCAGATCTGCCGCGACCAGCTCACCGCCGGCTTCGACAACAAGGACGCCTGACATGACCACCGCCAGCAAGCCGAAGCTCAAGACCTCGGCCATGATCGCCTCGTTCGTCGACGAGGGGCAGAAGACCGCGTCCGCGCCGTTCGGGCACGCCCTCGTGAAGGCTGCCCGGGAGAACGACAAGATCGTCGGGCTGTCCGCCGACCTCGCCAAGTACACGGACATGCACATCTTCGCGCAGGAGTTCCCCGACCGGTTCTTCCAGATGGGGATGGCCGAGCAGCTGCTGCTCGGGGCCGCCGCCGGGATGGCCGAGACCGGGCTGGTGCCGTTCGCGTCCACCTATTCGGTGTTCGCCGCGCGCCGCGCCTACGACTTCCTGTGCCTCGACATCGCCGAACCCAACCTCAACGTCAACATCATCGGAGGGCTTCCCGGCCTGACCACCGGATACGGGCCCAGCCATCAGGCGACCGAGGACATGGCCATCTTCCGGGGCATCCCCAACCTCACCATCGTCGACCCGTGCGATTCCATCGACATCGAACAGGCCGTCCCGCAACTCGCCGCGTCCGACGGTCCCACGTACCTGCGGTTGCTGCGGGGGAAGGTCGCGACCGTGCTCGACGAGTACGACTACACGTTCGAGCTGGGCAAGGCGAAGGTGCTCCGCGGCGGCAACGACGTCGTCTTCGTCACCAGTGGGCTGATGACGATGCGCGCGCTGCAGGCCGCCGAACGGCTGGCCGGGCACAACGTCGACGTGGCGGTCGTGCACACGCCGACGATCAAACCGTTCGACGCCGCGACCGTCCTGGCCGAGATCGACACCGACCGCCTGGTGGTCACGCTGGAGAACCACACCGTGATCGGCGGTCTCTTCGAAACCGTGGCGGCCGCCGTCGTCACGGCCGGACTCGGCAAGCGCGTCGTGCCGATTGCGCTGCCGGACGAGTTCCTCGACGCCGGCGCCCTGCCCACCCTGCACGAGCGGTACGGACTGAGCACCGACCGGATCGTCGCCACGGTGCTGGGCGAACTGGCATGACCTGCACGTACGGCCCTCGCCGCGGGTCAGGGGGCGAGGGCCGTACGATGGCTGTCAACAGGTTGCTGTCAACAGACCGCTGTCGACAGTTGATCGCCGACCCCACGGAGGCACCCATGGCCGGACAACCCGCCGCACTGCTCGGGCTGGAGAAGACCAGCCTCCGTCAGCAGGCCGTCGCCGCCCTGCGGGTCGCGATCACCAGCGGGGAACTGGCGCCGAGCAGCCCACTCGTGGAGACGGAACTGTCCGAGATGCTGCAGATCAGCCGCGGCACGCTCCGCGAGGCGATGCGGCAACTCCAGCAAGAGGGCTTGATCTCCGCGGGTGCGCGGGGTCGCCTGTATGTGCGGCACCTCGATTCCAAGGAGATCCGCGACATCTTCGCCGTCCGCGCCGCCCTCGAGGCACTGGCGGTCCGGGAGCTCGCCGGCCTGGCCGACCGCACCACGGCCATCGCGGAACTGCGCGCTGCCCTCGACGTGATGGACACCGCGGTCCTCGAGGCCCGCATCGAGGCCGACCTGAATTTCCACCGCACTATGTGCTCGCTGACCGGCAACGACACACTCCTGCACTCCTGGATCTCGCTCGAGGGATCCATCCGGATGTCGATCATGTTCGCCGGCCTCGACCGCGCCGTCGGCAACATGGACGTCGGCCGGCACAGCGCCATCGTCGACGCCATCGAAACCGGCGACGCCGACGAGGCGGCCACAGCGATTCAGACGCACATGGACTGGGCCTCGGCGAATCTGGTTGCCTGACCCCCACGTGAGCGGCAAAGAGTGGCGGCGCACGCTTCGCCACTCACGTGGGGGTCACCCGGCCACGAACGCGGGCACGTGCGGGGTGGCGGGGGCGGGCGCGGCGGCGGTGGCGTCGAGGGTGGTCCACGACCGTCGGCGGGCGTCGATCGGCGTGCCGGCGAGGATGCGGGCACGCCGGTGCTCGGGTTCGAGCAGCACCGTCGACAGGGTGGCCCAGCGCTGACCGAAGACCGCGTCCGGGGCGGGGACGCAGCACAGCTGGGGCTGCCCCGGATCGGAGTACAGGTACTCGACGAGGTGATCGGCGACCGCCGGCGCCGCGTACCGCTGCTGCCGGGAGGTGATCAGCCCGTACCGGTCCTGGGAGTCGGGCTCGTACAGGCCGGCCTTCTCGCGGGCGGCGTTGGCCGGGTCGAGAAAGTGGTTGGTATGCGTCAGGTATCCGTCCGTCGGGTGCAGGGTCGCGACGCCGACGGGGCTGACCTCGGCGCACGCGACGGTGTCGGGGTCGATCAGCGTCAGCGCGCCCGAGGTCGCGATCGGCGCCGAGCGCAGCAGTTCGAGGGCCTCGTCGACGGTTCCGGCTTCACCGAGGACCGCCGCCGCCAGGATGTGCACGGGCACCCCGGCCGGTGCGTCGTCGCAGTGGCCGAGGATGTTGAAGAACACGCCGAGGCCGGCGCTGTTCATCCCGATCTTGCCGAGGATTCCGTGCTCGGTGAGCCCGACGTAGGCGTGGCGGGTTCCGTGCACCCGATGGGTGTGCCAGTACGGGTCGAGTTCCTGATGCCAGTCCCAGGTTTGGATCCCGAACGGCGCCGACGCACGATCCGCGGGTGCGTAGGCGATGGTGGAGCACTCGCCGGGGCGGGCCGCGGCGGCCTCGGACAGGATCTCCGTGCGGCCGTTCAACGCCATCACGTGCCACGTTTCGAGCCCGGCGCCGACAGCGATGCCCTCGATCTCCTCGAGGTACCGGGGACCCCACGCCCCCAGGACATCCGCGAGACGGTGTGCGCTGTCGCGGGTCCGGCTCTCGCTCACGCCGACCGTATCGAACAGGCGCAGATACAGTTCCACGGACGCGGGCAGGTCGGGGCGGAGCTGGGTGCCGCGGGCGAAACCGCGTTCGCGCGGCCGGGTGTCGTCGACGCAGACGTGAGGGCGGGCAGTGGTGGATTCGGTCATGTTCGTCCTAGTTATCCAGATGGTGTGAATAAAGCTGTGGAGCAATTGATCACGGGCGGGGTCGGTACGAGCGCATCAGCACGACGTACAGCGCCGCGGACACGAGCAATCCGACCGGCAGCGACAGATCCACGCCGCCGACCGCGTTCGCAACCGGTCCGGTGTAGACCGGGGCGGCGACGCACAGCGCGGCCGCGGCGATGCCGGTGAAGACGGCGACCGTTCCCGCCCAGTTGAACCCACCGCTGTACCAGTAGGGGCTGCTGCTGGTTTCGTCGCCGAGACCGAGGCCGTCGTAACGGTTGCGGCGCCACAGGACGTCGGCGACGTAGACGGCCATCACGGGACCCATCACGGTCACGACGAGCTGCATCATGTTGCTGACGGTGTCGAGGAAGTTGGAGACGAGCAGGGCGTACAGCGTCATGGCGACACCCATCGAGCCGTCGAGGAGGACGCTGCGCGAGCGCCGCAGACGCAGGCCGACCGACTGCAGCGCGAGCCCGGAACTGTAGGCGGTCATCGCGTTGTTGGCGATGGTGCCGACGATGACGGCGAGCAGGAAGATCGGGGTGAACCAGGACGGGAGGACGGCCTCGAGTGCGCTCTGCGGGTCGGCCATGTCGAGTCCGGTGCCCGCGAGTGCGCCGAGCGCGGTGAACAGCACGCTGGGGACGAACGCGCCGAGCGCCGTCCAGACGGTGACCGACACCGGCGACGTGCTCGCCGGCAGGTAGCGGGCGAAGTCCGCACTGTTGGTGTAGGACAGCGGAGCCGACGCCACGATGGAAACACCCGCGGCCACCGTCGCCCACAGTCCGATCCCGTGGAGCGCCTCCGCCGGCTCGTAACCCCAGTCGGCATTCCCGAGGACGTAGCCGGCCATCACCACGAAGATCGCGATCAGCACGACGGCCAGCGGCTGGTAGAGCCGCACGATCGTCGCGTGCCCGTACACACCGATGGCCAGCGTGACGGCGGCGATGGCCAGGATGACGACGACCTTCACCGGGGTGGTCGCGTGGATGCCGAACCGTTCGAGGAGCCGGAACGCCGTGTACGACGCGGCCGCCCAGTTCAGCGCCAGGTAGCAGACGCTGATGAACCAGCTGGTTACGAGGATGTTCACCCGGTTGCCGCGGATGCCGAAGATCGCGCGGGTGATCACCTCGCTGGGTGTGCCCGACGCCGGTCCGCTGGCGGCGACGATCCCGGTGAGGATCGAGAACAGGTTGCCGACGACGATCACCGCGAGCGCCTGCCAGAACGACAGGCCCATCAGGATCAGTGCGCCGCCGACGACCAGGGCCAGGTAGCTCACGTTGGGCGCCGCCCACACCGCGAACAGGTCGCGGGCGCGGCCGTGCCGCTCGCTGTCCGGGATGAAGTCGATGCCGTGCGTCTCCACCTGCCCGGCACGGTCGGCGGGCGGAGGCGTGCCGGGTTTCACCGCGCGGGAGTCTGCTCGAGTCGATGCCATGGGGTCCTCCGGGTAGACGAGCACGGATGTGCGGCTGGTGGCGCAATCGCCGATCTGGCGTGACCCGGGTCACCGTACGGAACCAAATCGATTTGGACAAGGGGGTGAGACATCAATTTACAAATCGATTTGGTGCAGGTTGGACTGTTGGTAGCCTAATCCGGTGACGGAGAAGCGATCGCGGCCCACCATCGCCGACGTGGCACGGCACGCCGGGGTGTCGACCACTACGGTGTCGCACACGTTCAGCGGCAAAGGGGTCGTCGCCGCCGCGACGCGGGAGCGGGTCCGCGCGACCGCGAAGTCCCTGGGCTACCGGCCGGACGTGGTCGCGAGGGGGCTGCGCAGCAACCGCCTCGGCATCCTCGCCCTCGTGCTCCGGCCCCTCGAGACTCTGGATTCTTCGCTCCCCGAGGGCGTCGACTACTTCCTGCGGTTCGCGGGTTCGGCGGCGCTGGCCGCGATGGACTTCGGATACGGGCTCATGCTGGTGTCGGACCCGACGCGCGAAGAGTCACCGGCCGCCGCCCTCGCCTGTGACGGGTTCCTGATCACCGAACCCGTCACCGACGATCCCCTCATCGAGATGCTCCTCGGGGAAGACGTGCCGTTCCTGTCCGTCGGCAGGGATCCGGCGCGGGCCGAGTACGAAAATTGGATCGACACCGACACCGAACTCATGACCGGCCTGGTGCTGCGGCACCTCGACGAAGCGGGGGCCACGCGAGTGGCCCTCGTCGCCGGAACCGACCCCAATTCGTGGAACCTCGGCGCCGAGGCCGCCTACCGCGCCTGGGCGGAGTCGCGCGGTCAGGACCCGCTGGTCGCCCATCGGCCCGAGACCACCGGGGAGTCCGGCGGCCGCGACGCCGCCGACGAACTCTTCGACCGCAGCGACCCGCCCGACGCGGTGTACTGCCTCACCGGCAGGCACGCGGCCGGAGTGCTCGCGCGTGTCCGGGAACGCGGACTCGAGGTTCCAGGCGATGTCCAGATCGTCGGCGGCTCCGACTCGGAGCACACCCGATCCGCGACGCCCCCGATCACCTCGGTGGACCTGCAGCCCGAACTCCTTGCCCGCGTTGCCGTCACACAGCTCGTCAACCGACTCGACAACCTCGACCGGCCCGTGCCGCCGGGGAAGCTCCACGGACGCCTCATCGTGCGGAACTCCACCCGGACGTCATGATTCGACCGATGGCAGCGATATCCTTGTGGGCACGCCATCGAGAGGCGAGTCCACGGTTGTATCTGTGCTCTGGTCGTGCCGTCGGAACCAGCGCGCGGCGGCACGAGCCGACGGGGTGAGTAGACCGTCCGATGGGTGAAGGTGATCCGCTCGACACGCAGCGGTACGTCGTCCCCGGCGTGGCGTCGGAGCTGAGTGCGGCCGGTTTGGACGACGCCCAGGAGATCGGGCGCGGCGGTTTCGGTGTCGTCTACCGCTGCACCCAGGCCGACCTGGATCGCACGGTGGCGGTGAAGGTGCTCACCGTCGATCTCGACGAGGAGAACAAGGCCCGGTTCTTCCGGGAGCAGCGGGCGATGGGCCGGCTCACCGGCCATCCGAACATCGTCGGCGTCCTGCAGGTCGGGGCCACCGACAGCGGAGTTCCGTACATCGTGATGCCGTATCACCCGGACGGGTCGCTGGAGGCGCGGGTCCGCAAGGAGGGTCCGCTCGAACTGGACGAGGTGCTGCGGCTGGGGGTGAAGATCGCCGGCGCGGTGGAGACGGCGCACCGGCTGGGCATCCTGCACCGCGACGTCAAACCCGCGAACATCCTGCTCACCGAATACGGCGAACCAGAGTTGACGGACTTCGGCATCGCCCACATCAGCGGCGGTTTCGAGACCGCGACCGGCGCGGTCACCGGGTCGCCGGCCTACACCGCGCCGGAGGTCCTCCAGGGTGACCCGCCGAGCCCGGCCGCGGACGTCTACGGCCTCGGGGCAACGCTGTTCAGTGCGCTCACCGGCCACGCCGCGTTCGAACGCCGCAGTGGGGAGCAGGTGGTCGCGCAGTTCCTGCGGATCACCACGCAACCCGTGCCCGACCTGCGGGAGCACGGGATCCCCGACGACGTGTCCGACGTGATCGCCCGGGCGATGTCCCGTACTCCCGGTGAACGTCCGGCGACGGCGGCCGACTTCGGGGAGGAACTGCGGCGGGTCCAACTCGATCGCGGTCTTCCGGCCGACGACATGGCCCTCCGGACGGGACCCGACGCGCAGGTCCACGAACGAGGGCACCGGCGGCGCGGCACCACACCGGCGAGCGGTGTGACGGGCAACCTCCTCCTGGAACTGACGAGCTTCGTCGGCCGCCGGAACGAGCTCACCGAGGCCAGGAATCTGCTCGCCGGGTCACGGCTGGTGACACTGACCGGGATCGGCGGGGTCGGCAAGACGCGGCTGGTGATGCGGGTCGCTGCGGCGGTGCAGCGGGACTACGGCGACGGTGCGCGGCTGGTCGAGTTGGGCGAACTGCGCGACGGGTCGTCGCTGGTGGACGCGGTGGCCGCGGCGGTGGGGGTGCGGGACCACTCGGCGCGGCCGCTGCGTGAGGTGTTGATCGAGTTCCTCGCCTCCCGAGAACTGCTGCTGGTCCTCGACAACTGCGAACACCTGGTGGACGCGGTGGCCGGGCTCGCCGAGACGCTGTTGCGGGTGTGCCCGGCGCTGCGGATTCTCGCGACCAGCCGCGAACCCCTGGGCATCGGGGGAGAGGCGGTGTTGCGGGTGCCGCCGCTGGCCGTGCCGGATCCCGATCGGAAGCCGTCGTTGCGGGGATTACCGAAATACGATGCGGTGTCGTTGTTCGCCGACCGCGCCGCTGCCGCGGTTCCCGGATTCGCGCTGACGGAGGACAACGCGGCGGCGGTGGCGGGGATCTGCCACCGCCTCGACGGGTTGCCGTTGCCGATCGAACTGGCCGCGGCCCGGTTGCGGGCGATGTCGCCCGAGCAGATTCTGGGGCGTCTGACCGACCGCTACACGCTTCTGACCCGCGGCAGCCGCGGTGCGCCGACGCGGCAGCAGACTCTGCGGTTGTCCATCGACTGGAGTTTCGAACTGTGCACCGCCCGTGAACAACTGGTGTGGGGCCGGTTGGCGGTGTTCGCGGGCAGTGTCGAACTCGATGCCGCCGAGCAGGTGTGCGGCGCCGGCCTGGGCCCGGACGAATTGCTCGACACGCTGACCTCCCTGGTGGAGAAATCGATACTGATCCGGGAGGGGCACGGGTCGGTGGTGCGGTTCCGGATGCTCGAGACCCTCCGCGAGTACGGTTGCGAGAAGCTCGAGCAGACCGGCGAGACCGTGACTTTGCGTCGCCGGCACCGGGATTGGTACGAGGCGCTGGCGCTCACCGCGGAGGCCGAGTGGATCAGCGCCCACCAGTTGGACTGGATCGCCCGTTTGAAGCGGGAGCAACCGAACCTCCGTGAGGCACTGGAGTTCTGCGTCGACGACGATCCCGCCGCCGGCCTGCGCACCGCCGCCGCACTCCGCTGGTTCTGGACCTCCCAGGGTCTGTACAGCGAGGGGCGGCGCTGGTTCTCCGAGCTACTGGCCCGCTGTCCCCGAGAGCCGACGGTCGACCGGATCAGGGCGCTCTACTGCGCCAGCGTGATGGCCAACGTGCAGGGTGATCTCGAGTCCGGTGCCGCGCTCGTGGCGGAGGCGCGGAACCTCACCGCGCACACGAGCGACCCCAAGATGCGCGCGTTCGTCTCTTTCGCCGACGGAACGTCGGCGCTCTACAGTGGGGACCTCCCTGACGCATGCGCGCACCTCGAAACTGCACTCGCGGAGTTCAGTACACACGGGGATCGCACACTCGAGACGAACGTGCTCTATCTTCTCGGGTTGGCCTACGGACTGTCCGGCCAGACCGAGCGGGCCGTCGTATGCCACGAGCGGGTCCTCGCGATCACGGAGAAGTACGGCGAGAAGATGTACCGATCGCATTCGCTGTGGGCCCTGGGAATTGCGGTGTGGCGACAGGGCGCCGCCGATCGCGCAGTCCGGTACCTCGAGGAATCACTGGAGCTGTCGCGGCAGGTGCACAGCCCCCGCTTCGCCGCAGCCGCCGTCGAAGCGCTGGCCTGGATCGCGTGCGAGAGGCGAGATCCGACTCGGGCCGCGGTGTTGATGGGGGCCGCGCAATGGCTGGCGAGGTCGGTGGGCAGTGCTGCGGTCATCCATTCCAATCTGATTGTTTACCAAACGGAATTCGCCGAGAAGGCCCGGCAGGACATCGGGGACACAGCATTCGCGGCGGCCCACCGCAAGGGTGAACAGCTCGGCTTCGACGCGGCCATCGCCTACGCCCTCCACGAAGCGCAGCCCGGCGCCTCCACACCGGACACCGACGCCCCGACGCGCCTGACCAAGAGGGAACGCCAGGTCGCAGACCTCATCGCCGAAGGCCTGACCAACCAGGCCATCGCCGACCGCCTCGTGATCTCACCGCGCACCGCCCAGGGTCATGTGGAGCACATCCTTGCCAAGCTGGGTTTCACCTCCCGCACCCAGGTCGCGGCCTGGGTCGTGGAGCAGGCGCACGGCTAGGTCGGTGGCCGAGTTCGGTCTCTCGGACGCAGTGCGCCGATGGCCGCGGCGATCAGGCAGGCGACGGCCCCGAGAAGCAGTCCTGCGCGGCCGCCCCACTGCTCACACACCCATCCGGTGATGGGCCCGCCGACCGCGGTGGATCCGATGAATGCCATGCCGAACAGGGCCATGACCCGTCCGCGTTTGTCCGGTGCGGCGGCGAGTTGCAGGGTGCTGTTCGTCGTCGAGTTGAACGCGACACTGCACGCTCCGACGCAGACCATTACTACCAGCATGACCCACAGAGTTGGGGCGACGGCGGCGACGAGGAGAACGGCTCCGAATGCCGTCGCGGTGACGACGAGCGGCCCGGTTCCGGTACGGCCCCAGGTTGCGACAGCGAGCCCGCTCACCACCGATCCCGCTCCCATCGCGGCGGTGAGGAAGCCGTACGCTCCCGGACCGGCGTCGAGGGTCCGGTCGGCGATCACCGGCAGGACTACGGGGAATTCGAGGGCGAAACAACCGACCAGCGCCATCATGGTCAGCGGTACGGTCAGTTCGGAGGACTGCCGGACGTACGCAAGCCCTTCGCGGAGCTGACCGCGAGCCCGGACCGTCGGTGGTGACGGATTGAGCTGCGAGACATCGAGAGTGAGCAGGGAGATCACGACCGCGACGAAACTTGCGGCGTTGAGAAGGAAACACAGCCCGACACCGCCGGCGGCGATGACGATCCCGGCGACGCCAGGGCCGACCATCCGGGCCGTGGAGGTGAGCACCGATTGCAGGCTGACGGCGTTGCGAAGTTGATCGGCCCCGACCATCTCGAGGAGAAACGATTGGCGCGTTGGAGTGTCGAAGCACTGGTTCAGGCCGAGCGCGAGCGCGAGAACGTAGACGTGCCAGAGGTGGACTGTCCCGGTGACGGTGAGAATTCCGAGGACCAGTGCCTGCACCCCCATCAGGGTTTGCAGGGCGATCATCAGGCGCCGCTTGTCGACCCGATCGGCAACGACCCGCCATACGGGGCGACGAGGAGCATCGGCACGGTCTGCAACGCCATCACCGCACCGATTGCGGTGGCGGAGCCGGAAAGTTCGAGGACGAGCCATGACTGGGCGATGGTCTGCATCCACTTGCCGGCCTGCGAGATCGTCTGGCCGGTGATGTACCGGCGGAAGTTGGTGGTGCGCAGCGACGCGAAGGTCTGCCCGCGGAGGCCGGAGAGGACGGTCATCGGCGTCGTGTGCTCCTTCCATTGGCGATCCTGAACAGGCCGGGTGTTCGGCTCGAAAGAGCCGAACCCCCGGCAAGACCCGTGGTCTCGGCGAAAAGTACCTATCCGGCCAGGCTGGGATACAGCCGTCGCGCGGTGCCCGCGAAGATCTCGCGGCGTTCGGGCTCGGGTACGTCGGCCAGTACCTTGTGGGCGAGGGCGACGAGTTCGGGCAGTGACTGTTCGGCGGCGGGCAGGTTGGAACCCCACGCGATCCGGTGCGCTCCGAATGCTGCCAGCACCGGATCGAGGAAACCAGAGGCCTTTTCGCCGGCGTCGTGGAGAGGTTCGAGGTTGCGGTGGGTCAGCTTGAGGTGCAGGCCAGGGTGAACGGCCAGCTCCGCCACCGCTTCGCCGGCGTCGGCGGGCGAGGCTGCGATGTCGGGGTACCCCATGTGGTCGAGCAGCACGCGGACCGACGGGAACCGGCGAAGCAGCTGGTGCACTTGCTCGGTCGCCGGTCCGAGCCGCATCTGCAGGCACACCGTGACTCCGAGTTCGGTGGCCTTGTCCCAGAAGGGATACGTCTCCGGCGCGGCGAACCACTCGCCCTGGGTGGGTACCGTGCTGCCGCTGGTGAACAGCCGGACCCCGGCGAGGCCGTTGTCGCCGACCGCGGCCTCCAGGTTGTCGGCGGCGTCCGGCCGCAACGGATCCACCGTGCCCACCACGATGAACCGGTCCGGCCGCTGCGCACGGCTGTCGAGGACGTAGGAGTTGTCGTAGCCGTAGGCGGTTGTCGCCTGTACCAGCACGGCCTGGCCGATCCCGGCTTCGTCCATGCGCTCGACCATGCCGTCGGCGGTGACGGGGCGGGTGGTCGCCCAACCGGACTGGGTTCCGCCGATCGGGGCCCGGGGGTAGCGGGTCACGTCGTCGGAGATGATGTGGCAGTGGGTGTCGACGATGTCCAAGGTCTACACCTTTCTCGTTCGGTGGGCTGGCTCAGGCGTCCGGGTACTCGCCCTTGGCGAACACCTGGTGGGGATCGGTGGAGAAGTCCGGGTCGAGGAGGCCCTGGTCCCGGGAGTACTTCACGAGCGCGCGCACACTCGCGTCGTTGGCCTCGAGACCGTAGGGGATCGGATCGCTCTGGATCTGCTTGGCCTGCTTGCCCAGTCGCGGCAGCGCCGACCACTGTGGATCGGCCTCGATCTGACGGCGCTTGCTCTCGGCGAATGCGGCGTACAGGGCGGTGGGCAGCCCGGGGTCGCGGTCGACGAGTTCGCTGCGGATCGCGATCACCGAGTGCAGCGGATAGATCCCGGTGCGCAGGTACCAGTCGGTGGCGAGCACCTCGTGGTCGGGGAACAGCGGGTACGGCCCGTCCTCGACCGCGGGTTGCTCGGCCGCCGCCGACCACCCGGCGCGCGGCGCCCCCGCACGTCCGGTGCCGGCGTTGCCGCTGAATGCGGCGTCGATCTCGCCGGCCCGCAGCAACTCGCCGAGCGACCGGCCGTCGGTGACGCGCTCCACGTTCGAGGGAGCGCGGCCTTCGATGTGGTCGTCGTCGTCCACGACCCATTTCACGGTGTCGATGTCGAGGCCGTACTCGTCGCGCAGGATGCCGCGCATCCACACCCCGGTGGTCACCGTGTACGCGCGGACACCGATCCGCTTACCTTTCAGATCGGCGGGGAAGCGGATTCCCGACGCCGAACCGCACTGCACATCGGCGTGGTGGAAGCGGCGGTTGAGGAAGACGGGGATGCCGGTGAGCGGAACTCCGGCCTGCAACGCCATCAGGTAGGAGGTCGGCGCGAGTTCGCACACGTCGAACTCGAGGTCGCGGATCATCCGGCGGTATGCGCCGATGATCGGGCTGACCTCGACCGGTTTCACCTCGTAGCCGTTCACCGTGACGTCGCCGCCCAGCAGGGCCTGCACGTGCCGGTAGTCGCCGAGTGCGACCGAGAGCGTGTTCATGTTCAGCCTTTCGTATTCCAGAGGGAGCGAGTGGTTCAGCCGCCGAGCCGGGACGCGGTCACCCCGAGCGCGGCGCAGGTGCGATCGACCAGTTCGTCGAACTCGACGCGGCGCGGCAGCACCCCCTGCTCGTAGGCGTAGCGGGCGGCGTCGGTGACAGGTCCGCGCAGACCGTCGAATCCGAACGGGCTCAGGTTCACCGGACCCGCTGCGGGAGCGGTGGTCGCGGCGGCCTCGGCCAGCGCGTCGTAGACCGCGAGTATCGCCTTCGGGTCCTCGTCGCCGGCCGCCGCGCTGAACCCCACGACGTGGTTGATCGGAGCGAAACCCTTGCGTGCGGCCCATTCGGCGGCGACCGCGAGGGCGTTGGGAATGGCGGTGCGGATCCGGTCGTCGGAGGGCAGTTCGTTGCCCATGATCCCGTAGTCGAGCCTGCCTTCGAGGAAGTCGGCCTGCAGTCTTGCGCCTTCGGGGGCGCGCGTGACCCACGCCGGGTCGGTGGCCCCGTCGACGTGCCCGCCCTCGTACGTGTGCCAGTCCACTTCGGACAGATCGAGGCCGTACTGCTCGCTGAGGAACCCGCGCAGCCACACTCCGGTGGTCTGGCTCCACGAGCGCACGCCGACGCTCCGCCCCCGCACACCCTCGACGTCCAGTTCGCCCAGTGTCACCAGGGTCTGATGCTGGTACCGGCCGAGCATGGTGATCGGCAGCAGCGCCACCGGCTTGTCGTGTGCGGCCGCCTGCAGCAGCGTCACCACGGCCAGCTCGCACACGTCCGCCGCCGCGTCGTTCACGAAACCGCGCGATGCCTTGTGCACGGGCCGGATGTCGAGACGTTCGGGCGTGGCACCGGCGGCCGCGGCCCCCTCGACGGCCACGGCAGCGAGATCGTCTCTGCCCAGTACGATTTTCATTGACGAGTCCTCGTTTCGTTGGTCGTGATCAGTCCCCGCGCGGTCATACGTCCTCGCCGTACTGCATGCGCCGGTAGGGCACGCTGAGCACGTCGCGGGTGATGCGCACGTCGATCACGGTGGGCCGGGGGTCGCGGACGTACTCGGCCAGCGCGGCGCGCAGTTCGTCGGTCGTGCGGACGGTGGCGCCGCCGCCGCCGAGTGCCTTTCCGACCGTGCCGAGTTCGGGGGTGGGGATGACGGCGAGCTCCGGGTCGAGGCCCTTGGCCTTCGCCTTGTGGTATTCCGCGCCGAGGCCTTCGTCGTTCATGACGACGACGAGCACCGGAAGGCCGTAGCGGCAGGCGGTCTCGAACTCCGACACGTGCATCAGGAAGCTCGCGTCGCCTTCGACCACGAACGTCGGCTTGCCGCCGTTGGCGACGACGGTGCCGATGGTCAGCAGCGGGGCCTGGCCGATGGCACCGAACATGCCGTAGTTCGAGGTGATCTCGCGGGACCGCTGGAAGAGCATGGTGCCGAAGTCCGTCTGGTGCCCGCTGCCGAGCACCAGCCCGATCTCGCCGGGAAGTTCGGCGTCGAGCACCGAGATCGCCTCGCGCGGGTCGAGCAGGCCCGGCTGACTGCGGAACTCGGCGGGGTCGATCAGCGGGGCCGTGAGCCGGCCGTGCACCTCGGGGGTGTGGAAGCCTTCCATCTCGATACCGCGAACTCCCAGCGCGCCCGACAGGGCATCGAGGGCGGTGACCGCGTCGGCCTGCATGTAGCAGTCGGCGACCTGACCGTTGCCCATCACCAGGTGCGGCGCCGTGTCGATCTGGATGAACCGGGCTTCGGGGAACAGGTATCCGCTCTCGATGGTGTAGTGGTTGAGGCTCGCGCCCACCGACACCACGCAGTCGGCCTCCTGCAGCAGTTCCATCGCCAGCCTGCTCCCGAACAGTCCCGCGATCCCCACGTGGTACTCGGTTTCGCCGCTGAGCCAGTTCTTGGCCTGCAAGGTGGTAGCGAGTAGGGCACCGGTGCGACGCTGGAGCGCGAGGATCTGCTCGCCTGCTTCCGCGTTGCGGGCGCCCCGTCCGGCGACGATCACGACTCGTTTGCTCGCCCCGATGATTTCGCACGCCTGCTGGATCCGGTCCGGGTGCGGTAGCAGCTTGGGGGTCCGGAGCAGCTCGGTGGACGGGACGTACGGCATGTCGTCCTCGAACTCCTGCAGCTGCACGTCGAACGGGGCGCTGATCATCACCGGCCGGGACTGGGTGCGGGCCAGATAGAAGGCGCGCTGCACCACTTCTGCGGCCGACTCGGCCTTGGTCACCTGCAGGAATTCGCACTCGATCGCGGCGGCGAACCGGCGCTGGTCGAGGTACTGGACGGCGCCCGTGTCACCCAGAGGCGTCTCCCCGCAGAACGCGACCAGCGGGATGCGTGCCCGGCTCGCCACGATCATCGACGTGGCCAGCTGCGCGGTACCGGGACCGCTCGTCGTCGTCACGACACCGGGCCTACCGGATGCGCGGGCGTACCCGTGCGCCATGCTCAGGCCCGCACCCTCGTGACGCACCTCGTACAGGCGCGTCCCACGGGTGGCCAGGGCATTCATCCAGTGCATGTTGGCGTCGCCCATCATGCCGAACACGTCCGTGGTGCCCTCGGCGGCGAATGCTGCTGCGAGCGCTTCGTAGACCTTCACCGCGCGACCTCCTCTTGCTTGTTCTGGTTGGTGACGCGGCTTGCCAAGCGGGGGAACACCTTCAGTGCGTTGCCGCCGTAGATCGCCTGCCGGTCGGCGTCGCTGATGGAGTCGATGGAGTCCAGCAGCGCCTTGGTGTCGTCGAAGCGGCGCCCGGTCTCCGGGTCGACGCTGCGGACGGCGCCGATCATCTCGGAGGCGAAGAGCACGTTCTCGGCGGGGATGATGTCGGTGAGAAGTTCGAGGCCCCGCTTGTGGTAGACGCAGGTGTCGAAGAAGACGTTGTGCAGCAACGATTCCTCCAGCGGGGGCCTGCCCTGGTCCTGCATCATCCCGCGGTAGCGGCCCCAGTGGTAGGGCACCGCGCCGCCGCCGTGCGGCAGGATCAGCCGCAGCGTCGGGAAGTCGGTGAACAGGTCCGACTGGCACAGCTGCATGAAGGCTGCGGTGTCGCCGTTGAGGTAGTGCGCGCACGTGCCCTGGATCGCGGGGTTGCGCGACATCGCGACGTGAATCATCGCGGGCACGTCCAGCTCCACCATCTTCTCGTAGAGCGGGTAGTAGATCCGGTCGGTCAGCGGCGGCGCCTGCCAGTACCCGTCGGAGGGGTCCGGGTTGAGGAGGCATCCGACGAATCCGAGTTCTTCGACGCAGCGCTCGAGTTCCGCCGCCGACCGGCGGATGGAGGAGGCCAGCGCGTCGCCGGGCGACTGCGGAAGCTGGCACACCGCGGCGAAACGGTCCGGGAACAGGCCGCACACCCGGGCGATGAGGTCGTTGCTGACCTGCGACCAGACCAGGCTGGTCTGCTCGTCGCCGTAGTGGTGGGCCATCTTTCCCGCGCCGGGGGAGAAGACCGTGAGGTCGGTGCCCCGCTCGAGTTGGAGCTTCAGCTGCCCCTGTTCGATCGCGGTCGTGATTTCGTCGTCGCCGATGTGCAACTCGTCGGGTGAGACCCGCGCGCCCGAATCCTCGAACGCCTTGATCTGGCGCTCGCGCCACTGTCCGAGCGCGGGTGGCGCGGTGGTGAAGTGGCCGTGACAGTCGATGATCATGAAGGTTTTTCTCCAGGTGAGTGTTCGGGGTCAGGAGCGACCGGTGAGTTTGCGGCCCAGTTCCAGGCCGGGGTAGCTGCGCACCGGCGCGGACATGAGGAAGCGGTAGCCCTCGTCGAGCACCTGCTCGACGTTGCTCGTCGTCACGTGCGGGTGGCCGACCACGACTTCGTGTTCGTGACAGATCTTCACGATCCGGCTCCTGGCCTCGACCATCAGCGGGTGGTCGAGTTGGCGGGGAACACCCAGTTCCTGGCTGAGATCGCCCTCACCGATGAGGATGAGACCGATTCCGGGAACCTGTTCGAGGATCGCCGGGAGGTTCTCGATGCCGAGTTGGTCCTCGATCTGGATCACGACGAGGATCTCGCCCTCCGGGGCGAGCGGCCACACGTCGGCCTTCGCGTAGTATTCGTCGTTGGACAGGCCCCAGTACCGTGCGGCGGCCGCAGGCGCGTCGCCGCGCAGTCCCGGCGGGTCGTACCGCTCCTCGCCGGGCAGACGGGGGTACCGGCAGGCCGCGACCGCGTTGCGCGCTTCCTCGACCCGGCTGATGTGCGGCCACACGATTCCGTACGCCCCGAGGTCGAGAGCCTGCTTCGCGTGCCACTGGCCCTGTTCGGCACCGTTGACGGGAACCCGGATCAGCGGGGTGGGCGACGGGGCGAGCGTGCCCGATTCGAATATCCGTCGCCGGTTGAGCAGATACTGCAGGCTGTCCCGCAACGTCGTTGCGTCCCAGGGTTTGTGCTCGGCCTCGAACACCAGGCCGTCGTAGTCGCTGGTCGCGAAGTCGAGCGCTGCCGCCGGCTCGGGAGCCGCGAACGCCGCGAAGGCGTGCTGCCCCGATTCCAGCGCACCGATCACACTATTGAGTCTTGCCACTTGCCACTCCGCTCTGCTCGCTCTGTCGCTTGTGAATGGTCCTGCGCCACCAGGCGCGCACGCGGGCCCACACGGTCGGCCGGCTCGGCGCCGGCACGACCGCGGTCTCCCCGGCGCACCGGCGCACCAGTTCGTCCGTGAAGTCGTTGGTCATCCGGGACACCACGGCGCCGGCGCCCGCTTCGATCACCGACGCGAGCTTGCCCGCGAGGGCTACCTCGCCGGTCACCTGCACCCGTGCGCCGCCCGCGTGGTCCTCGGTGATCCGGAAGTTCGCGTGCGCGGTGAACCGCGTCGCGCCCTGCCCGTCCCGTCCGCGCGCCGAAAGTCGTCCCTCCCAGGCGGGCTCGTCCAGCTCCAGCGACATCCGGGCGCCGAACCGCACTCGGATCGCGCTGAATTTCACGACCAGCGTGCCGTCGAACGAGCCGTCGTCGTGGAACTGGCCGAGTTCGGCACCGTTGATGCACGACACCACCTCGGTGGGGTCGGAAATGACCGCCCACACCCGCCCCGGTGGCGCGGGTACGGCGATTGCTTCGTCGATCTTTATCACAACTGTGTCCTCGCTTGACGATCGTGAACAGCCACCACAGACCACTGTGGCGCTTCGGGGAAACTCGCGAGACTCGATCAGCGAGCTGGTGTCGGAGGGCGTGCCCTCGCCGGCAGCGAGCAGTCCGGTCGCCAGATAACACCGGCGTCATCCGAGTCTCCCCGGTCGGCTCTCGGATTGTTTAACAACTTTCTGTCGTCAGACTAGCAGCGGAGTGCGCCGAACAGCAAGAACTTGTTTTCCCGGCATCGGATTGCCCATTGTGCCCGACGCGATCGGGCTCATCTTGTAGAACAATTTGGATTGGTGAGCCGATTGTCCCAGCGTGATCGCGCCGCCGGACGCGAAACCGGTGCCTTCGCCGCCCGCTTCGGCCTGGCTTCCGCAAAATTGTTAGACGATCTGAGCCTCAAAGGCTTGTAATGGGCGTCACTCCCGCGTAAATTGAGCGAAACCGTAAGACAAAACCGATATTCACCCATCGGTCGAATGACGGCATCGGCGCACTGACACCAGTGCACTCCCCGGGTTCGGAGGCACACCACATGCACTCCCCGGGTTCGGACGCAACAGAGGAGTTGTATTCATGTCCACAACCTTGTCCATCGCGGCGAAGTCCTACCCGCACACGGCGTTCCTCGCGGAACCCGGCTTCAGCGTCGAGGGACATCCCGTCGAGCTCGCGGCAGCGGATCCGATCTACAAGGCGTTCGCTCCCATGGTGCGTGAGCTCCGGTACGACTTCAGCGAATTGGCCATCGCCACCTATCTGCAGGCCCGCGAGGCAGGAGCCCCGATCGCGCTTCTGCCGGTGGTACTCAGCGGCGACTTCCACCACCACTCCCTGACCCGCTGGCCCGGCTCGGCCGAAATCAGCCCGGCGGATCTGGCGGGCCGGCGGGTCGCGGTCCGGGCCTACAGCCAGACGACCGGTCTGTGGGTGCGCGGAATCCTGCACGAGGAGTTCGGCGTCGACGCCAAGGAAGTCACTTGGGTGACCACCGAGGAGCCGCACGTCGCCGGCTATGTCGAGCCGCCGAACGTCGAGCGCACGACCGGCAAGGTGCTCGACGTGCTCGAGCGCGGCGATGTCGTGGCCGCCGTCCTCGGTCCGCCGGCGCTCGACGGGGCGCAGGGGCCGCTGGTGCCGATCATCCCGAACTGGCGGGAGGCCGAGGAGGCATGGGGAGCCCGGCACAAGACGGTGCCGATCAACCACGTGCTCACCGTCCGGCGTGACCTCCTCGAGGCCGAGCCGCGCACGGTATCGGCGCTCTACCGGGCTTTCGGAGACCGGATCGAGGCGCGCAAGGCCGCTGAAACCGAGCCCGGTCCCCGCGTGCGTGCCCTCCGCTTCGGAGTGACCGACGAGCTCGTCGCCGGTCTGCAGATCGCTATCGACTACGCGTTGCAGCAGAACGTCATCCGCACACCCGTGACGGTGGCCGAACTCCTCGACGACTTCACCCGGCATCTCGGCGAGCTCGCCTGAGCGCGCCCGCCCGCCACTTTCCGCCCGCCACCCCACCCACCAGTCGTGAGGTACTGATGTTCAGCGTCGACACACACACCCACATCATTTCGCCCGACACCGATGCCTACCCCGCAGATCCGCTCGGCGGACACCGGTCCACCTGGTCCCAGGAACGGCCCACCGACATCGACGGCCTGCTGCGAGCGGCCGATGCCGCCGACGTCGACCACCTGGTCGTCGTCCAGGCCTCCACGGTGTACGGATTCGACAACAGCTACGTAGCCGATCAGCTCTCGAGGCACCCCGACCGCCTCAGCGGGGTGTGCTCGGTGGACTTCCTCTCCCCGAAGGTGGTCGACGACCTCCACCACTGGATCGACGAGCGGGGCTTCTCGGGGGTCCGCATCCGTGCCGCGGACGGAACGACCGCCGTCCCGACACCCGGCCGCGGACTCGACGACGAGCGCATGGCGCCGGTCTGGCAGTTCCTGTCCGACCGCCGGGTGCCGGTCTGCATCCAGATGCACGCCCAGCACGCTCCGATCCTCGCCGGGCTCCTCCAGCAGTACCCGGGACTCACCGCGATCCTCGACCACGCGGGCCGACCGCAACTGGACTCCGCGCCGTACCCGAGCGCGGACGGAGTTCCCCGGCTCAGCGACACGGGTCGCGTGTTCGTCAAGATCACGCCGCCGGCCGTACTCCGCGCGCAGCGCGAGAGCGGATCCGCGGCACCGCTGGTCCGCACCCTGATCGAAGAGTTCGGGGCGGCCCACGTCATGTGGGGTTCGAACTTCCCCGCCTCGGCCGGATCGTTGTCGGACCTGGCCGACCTCATCAGGGAGCAACTGCCGTCACTCGACACATCCGACCTGGAGCTGATCGCGGGCGGCACCGCCGGCCGGCTGTACGGGCTCTCCCAGGGCAGCTCCGTCACCACTGCCGCGAAGGAATGTTGATCGCTATGAAGCGCTTTCGGCGCAGGCTCTGCATGGCCTCGGTCATGGCAGTCGCCGTCGTCCTGGCCGCCTGCGGCGGTCCGCCGCCCGTTCCGGACACCAAGAACCTCGACGAGCTGTACCAGGCCGCCAAGGCCGAAGGGGAGGTCGTCTGGTTCGCGCCGAAGCCGGAGGCTCAGATGAAGCCGGCGATCGACGCGTTCGAGAAGAAGTACCCGGGGATCGAGGTCAGGTACACGAACAAGAAGGCTCCGGATCTGGTCACCCAGCTCAATGTGGAGCAGGCCGCCGACCGGGTGACGTTCGATGTGTCCAACGCAGGTGGGCTCACGGTCTTGCCGTCGCAGTCCATGGCGGCGAAGGTCGACTGGGCATCATACGAGGTGCCCAGCGACCAGATCTTCGCCGACGACTTCGTCTACGTGTGGGCGGTACCGAAGGTCTGGGCCTACAACACCGACGCCCTGGCCCCGAACGATGTGCCCGCGAGCTGGGACGACCTGCTCGATCCGCGATGGAACGGCGGAAAACTCAGTGTCGAGTCGCGCGGATCCTTCATGACCGTGTGGGCCCAGGACCCGACCCTCGGCGCCGACGCCGGTCTCGACTACGCGTCCCGGCTGGCCGAGCTGAATCCCCACTACACCGAAAACACGACGCAGGCCCACACACTCGTCGTGTCCGGTCAGACGCCGGTCGGCACCGACCTCATCAACCTCGTGCTCGAGGACGAGTCGAAGGGCGCGCCGGTCGCCGTCGCACCGGTGGGCCCCACGAACGCCAACAAGTCGTATCTGTTCGTGGCCGACGGCGCACCGCACCCGGCGGCGGGTCGCCTGCTCACCGCCTTCCTCGCCTCCGAAGAGGGCCAGTCCGCACTGGTCGGCACGTACAACTCGGTCATTCCCACCAACACGGACTGCACCGACGCCGCCACGAACCGTGTCATCGGCGCCCTGTGTGACGCCGGTGTCGAATGGTTCAGCGAGACCGACATCGCGCAGTACGAGCAGTTCTCAGATTTCTTCCCCGAGGTCGAAGAGGCCTTGGGCACCAACGTCAACTGACGGCTCCCACCGCCGCACCGCTGCCCGTGACGGGCGGCAAATTCTATCCCCTCACCCTTGGAGACTTCAGCGATGCAGTCCGGCACCCAGCTCTCCACCGGCGTACGCCCTCGACCCGACGACGTACGCCCTCAGCCCGCCGACGTACACCACCCCAAGCGCCGGGACCGCGTCCTGGTCGGCGTCAACATCGCCATCGGCGCGATCGTCGCCTATCTCATGCTCTTCCCCCTGGGCATGCTGTTGTTCAGCAGCCTCAAGGACAGCGAGACGAAGCTGCCCTTCCAGGTCCCCGGGTTCACGCTCGACAACTTCACCGCGATCTTCTCCTCGAAACGCCTGGTCGACGTCGCGCTCAACTCGTTCGTCTTCGTGGTCGGCACCGTGTCGCTGGCGTTGGTCGTCAGCGTCAGCCTGGCCTACCTGTTCGAGCGGACCGACATTCCGGGACGCCGTTTCCTCGCGCCGAGCACGCTGGCCCCCATGGCCGTGCCAGCCACGGTCATGGCGGTGGCCTGGGTCCTGGCGGCCAACCCCACCAACGGCCCCATCGCCATCGTCATCGAGCGGGTCTTCGGGCTCTCGATCGACATCTACTCGCTGCCGGGCATGATCCTGGTGGCAGGCATCTTCGGGGTCCCGGGCATGTACATCATGCTCGCGCCGACGTTCGCCCGGCTGAACCTCGAATTCGAGGAGGCCGCGGCCACGTCGGGTGCGGGCTGGTGGACGCGAACCCGCAAAGTGGTTCTGCCGCTGACGATGCCGGGGATCTCCGCGGCCAGCATGCTGCTCGTCGTCATTGCGCTCGAGGAGTTCGCGATCCCGGCCATCCTCGGAATGCCGGACCAGATCTTCGTGTTCAGCAGCCTCATCCAGGCGTCCCTGCAGCCGCCGTCGGGTCTTGCCAATTACGGCCAGGCCAGTGCCTACGGCATCATGCTCGTTCTGCTGTCCCTCGTGATGATCGCCGTCTACCGGCGTCAGACCCGCGAGTCCCACCGATTCCAGGTGGTGGGCGGCAAGGGGTACCGGTCCACACCGGTGCGGCTGGGGCGGTGGCGCATCCCGGTCGCCGGCATCGTCTCGTTCTACGTTCTCGTCGCGATCATCGTGCCCATCCTGACCCTGGTCTGGACGAGCCTGACCCCGTACCTGCAGCCGATCAACTTCGACAACCTGGGTGCGCTCAGCCTCGCCAACTACGGCGCGATCTTCACCAACCCGAACCTGACGCACGCGGTCGTCAACACCCTGGTGATCAGCCTGATCACGGCGACGCTGACTGCCGGGTTCGCCCTGTGGCTGGCACTGGCCTCGACCCGCGCCGGACGCCTCGGCAGGGGCCTGTTCGATCTGTCCTTCCTGGTCTTCGCCATCCCCAGCGTCGTGCTCGGCATGGCGGTGCTGTTCCTCTACCTGTACCTGCCCATCCCGATCTACGGCACGATCTGGATCATCGTCATCGCGTTCACCACCCGCTACATCCCACGCGGATCACGCATGATCCAGACGGCACTGTTGCAACTCGACAAGGGACTCGAAGAGGTGGGCCGCGTCAGCGGGGCGTCCAACGCCGTCGTGCTGCGCCGGGTGGTCTTCCCGCTCGTTGCCCCCGCGGTGTCGAGCACGTGGCTGTGGGTGTTCGCCAACTCCCTGGGCGAACTCCCGATCGCGCTGCTGCTGTCCAGTTCCGACAACCGCACCGTCGTGGTGCTGCTGTGGGACATGATCGGTGAAAGCGCGAACTATCCCGAGGCCAGCGCCCTCGCGGTCCTCCTGCTCGCCCTGTCCGCCGTCTCCGTCTGGTGGGTCAACCGCCGTGGCTTCCAACAACACATCTGAGGTGCCGTGAACATGAAAACCCTCGTTGGTTCCGACCATTCCGTGCAGATCTCCGGCCTGCAGAAACACTTCACCCGCCCACACAGCGGCGAAGTGACCCGCGTCATCGACGATGTCAGCTTCTCCGTGCCGCAGAACAGCTTCTTCACCCTGCTCGGGCCCAGTGGGTGCGGCAAGACGACCACCCTCCGCTGCCTCGCCGGACTGGAGACCGCCGACAGCGGCGAGATCTGGATGAACGGCCAGGCCGTCTTCTCCGCCGCGGCGGGCCGCGACGTGTCTCCCGACGTCCGGCCGATCGCGATGGTGCCGCAGTCCTACGGAATCTGGCCGCACATGAAGGTGTTCGACAACGCCGCATTCCCCCTGCAGTACGGCCGCAAGACGTACCCGCGCGCCGAGCGGGAGCGTCGCGTCCGAACCATGCTCGAACAGGTGGGCCTGTCGGAGTACGCCGACCGCTGGTCCACCCAGCTCAGCGGCGGCCAGCAGCAGCGGCTGGCGCTGGCCCGCGCCCTGCTGTGCGAGCCGGAGGTCCTGCTGCTGGACGAACCGCTGTCCAACCTGGACGCCAAGCTGCGCTCACAGCTGCGCGCCGAGTTGCGCTCGTTCCAGCAGAAGTTCGGCGTCACCACCATCTACGTGACGCACGACCAAGGTGAGGCCCTGGCCATGTCCGACACGATCGTCGTCATGAATCGTGGGCGGGTCGAACAGATCGGATCACCGAGCGAGATCTACGACTCGCCGGCGACGCGGTTCGTGGCAGACTTCGTCGGCAGCGCCAACCTCATCCCCGGAGTGCTCGACCGGCCGGCGGGCGCCGGCGACCGCGTCGTCGACGCCAAGACGACCGTCGGGGTGGTGCGGTGCGAGCGTTTCACACCCCCACCCACCCCGCCCACCCCCGGCCAGGAAATGTTCGTGTGCATCCGGCCCGAAAACATCCGTATCCTCCCCGAGGAGCGGGACACTCACGGTCCCAACCGATTCCCGGGGCGCATCGTGACCACCGAGTATCTCGGCGACCGCCAGGAGATGGTCGTCACCGTCGGGGACGTGTCGCTCCGCGCGCACGCCGACGCGCACCTCCGTGCTCGCCCGGGCGACGACGTGACCGTTGTCCTGGACCCGGCGTGGACGGTCGCGCTGTGGTCGTAACCGCCGCCGGGTAGCGGGCGGCCGGCGTGGTGTTCTGAGCCGGCCGAGGACCTCCTCACGAATGGAGGAGGTCCTCACCGCGAGTGCTCAGCCGACGGGAGCGCCGAACCACCGCGACAGTTGCTTGTCGAGTCCCGGCTGGTCGTCGCCGGCCCAGGCGACGTGGCCGTCCGGACGGAGTAACACGGCAGGCGCGACCGACTCGGCGTCCGCATCCACGACGGAGTCGACCCGATCCGCCCAGCCGTCGATCGAGAGCCGGCCGGTCCGGTCGAGCAGAAGTCCGCGGCCACGGTGCATCCGTTCGTACAGGCGCCCGCTCGCGAGGCCGATGTCCCGGAGCCGTTTGCCGAGCAGTTCGTGCCCGTCGCCGAAGTCGTAGCGGATCCCGATGGCGGTGACCTTTTCCATCAGGTAGCGGCTCACGACCTCGAAGTCCATCAGCTCCGTCACCAGCCGGCGCACCGCCTGGGGGCCCGGTTCGGTGGACATGAGCTCGCTCTGAGCGCGGGTGTTGTTCAGTACGTCGGCACCCACCGGGTGCCGTTCGGAGTGGTAGCTGTCCAGCAGATCGACCGGTGCCCAGCCGTTGATCTCGGCGGCCAGTTTCCAGCCCAGGTTGAAGGCGTCCTGGATCCCGAGGTTGAGGCCCTGTCCTCCCAGCGGCGGGTGCACGTGCGCGGCGTCGCCCGCCAGGAACACCCGTCCGGCCCGGTAGCGCTCGGCCTGACGGGTGGCGTCGCCGAAGCGGGAGAGCCAGCGTGGTGAGTGGACACCGAAGTCGGTGCCGGCGAACGCTCGCAGTTGCCTCTTGACCTCCTCGAGCGTCGGGGGGACGGTGCTGTCCTCGGTGACGCTCTCGGCGGGGACGACGACCCCGTACAGTCCGTTCCCGGCGGGACCGACGCCGAACCCCTTGTGGGTCTTGCGGACCTCGGCCACGATCGCGGCGAGTTCCTCCGGCGGAGTGGTCGCCTCCATCTCACCCCGCAGCCACTCGACCTTGGCGGGTTCGCCGGGGAATCCGACGCCGAGCAGCTTGCGGACGGTGCTGCGGCCGCCGTCGCAGCCGACGAGGTAGCGCGCGTGCAGTCGGGTGCCGCCGGAGCGAGGCTTGCCGAGCGACCCTGTCTTCGACCCTGCTTCGGCCAGCTCGACGGTCACCCCGTCGGCGTCCTGGCTCAGGCCGACCAGTTCGCTGCCGCGCCGGATGTCGGCTCCGAGTTCGGCGGCGTGCTCGGCCAGCAGGCGGTCGGTGACCGGCTGGGGGATGCCGAGAATGTAGGCGTGCGCGGTGTCCAGACGGTCGGGCCACGGTTTGTCGATGCCGGCGAAGCGACCGCCACCCGGGTACTGTTTGCCGTGCTCGAGAAAACGTTCGAGCAGTCCGCGCTGATCCAGGATCTCGATGCTGCGCACGTGCAGGCCGAGCGAACGGACCTGTTCGTTCGGCTGGGTCTCCTTCTCCAGCACCAGCACGTCCACACCGTGCAGTCGCAATTCGGCGGCCAGCATCATGCCGGTCGGTCCGCCGCCGGCGATGATCACATCGGTCATGAAACCCCGTTCATCCTTTCCGCAGCTGGTCGTCCGACGTCGGGAAGTTCAGCTGAAGTGCTCGCCGGGCCGAAGACAGGTGATGCCGCATCGCCGCGGCGGCGGACTCCGGGTTGTGCGTGACGATCGCCGCGAGGATGGCCTCGTGCTCTCTGACGGAGTCGGTGCGCGGGTTCGCGCGGCGGTCCGCGTCGCGGTACTGCTGCACGACGAGCGGATAGAGCAGGCTGTCGACGAACCTGGTGAGTGTGGCCTGCCGTGCCGCCTGCTTGACCTGTTCGTGAAACTTGCGGTTGAGATTCCAGTATTCCTCGCGTCCGCCGGGTTTCTGCAAGTCCCACATGCGCTTACAGGTCTCGGTCATCGCGGCGATGTCCGTCTCGGTGGCGCGTTCGGCGGCCTTCGCTGCCAGCGCCGACTCCAGGACCGCGCGGGTCTCGAGAATCTCGATCGCCTCGTCCACCGAGAACGAGCGGGTGCGAGCGCTCCGGTTCGCCTCGGTGGTGACATAGCCCTCCTGCGCGAGGCGCGCCAGCACCGAACGGATCGTCCCGCGTGAAACCTGGAGCTGGGTGGTGAGTCCCGACTCGGTGAGGCGGGAGTCCGGTTCGTAATGACCGGAGAGGATCAGGGCGCGCAGGTCGTGATACGCCTGCAGCGTCCGGTTGGCGCCCGAATCGGGGCCGCCCTCGTTGTCCGGGTCTGCGCCCGCAGCTAGCACCATCGTGTGTCACCTGACTCGCCGGGACGAGTGGGCAGCGTCGTCATCGGAGCCTCACCCGTCATGTTGTACAACAACATCGAACGTACCGTGTCGAGCGCTCGATGCGAACGCAGTTCGGGGGCATGAAAATCTTCCCTTCCCGAGTCGATCAGGTCCGTGCTGACGTGCACTATTGTTGCACAATTCACGCCCCAGTCCGATGTCTGCACGGTCGCCGCAGCCGACCACGAAGGACCGCCGGCGATCGCATGGAGACGCCGCAGGTGGCGGTGCTCGATGAGGGCAAAAACTGTGCTGCGCAAGCAGTTGACGGAAGCGCTCGGGCCCAAGTGCGGGCACGACACGCGCCGACAATGGCCACCAATGGACTTCCGTAGGTGATGATCGCTAGATGGATCCGCTGCGACTCCTCGCGCATCTACTCGAGCAAGCAGCCTTGATCGACATCATGGCGGTCGTCGTAGTCACCGGGGGAGTCGTAGCGGCCATCTGGATGGTCTGGACTCGCCTATTTCCACGAGCTAGCGCTCTCGCGGTACACGCCGAGGTGCCCCCCATCGAAGATCACAGTGACCCTGGGAGCTATCCCTCGCTCGAGCTTATCGAGGGATACATCGAAAGAACCGTCGATTCACAGGAACGACGCGTTACCAGCATGGACCAACGAGGAGGGGTGCTACTCGGTTTTGCCGGTGTCATTGTCGGACTTGTGTTCCGGGACATCGACCATCTGCATGGCTGGGGGATCGTCGGGGGCGTTCTCGCGGTCCTAGCGGGCGCATTGGCCGGGGCTGTTATTTTTCCTGGCACAGCCAACACGCTCTCCCCGGTCGAACTGCTCGAGGGGTATGCGTTGGAGGACCCGGCGGTGACCAGATTCAACACACTGTCCACTTTGGCGGATTTGTTCAAAGAGGAGGAAGGTCGAGTTCGACGGAAGGGCCAGCTGTTGCAGGGCGCTACCCTCTTGCTTCCTCTTGCGGTATTGGTCCTCTTCATCGGGGCTATTCTGAATTACTAGATCGACGCGTAGCCGAGGAGGCGCAATGAGTGAATCAACCCACGTTGAACGCGCGCCTAAGGCTGCACCGAGGGTGCGGCTGAGGTCGGACCCAAATCTGGTCGGCAATCTCGACGGTGACCAAGGCTCGGTCGCGCGGGCTAAGCGGTACATCGAGCAGAAGGAGACTGAGCGCCGTGGCGAAGAATCAAAGTGAAGCGTCACCGGGAGGGGCAGCGCCAGCCCAGCCCACCGCCACTGATCCGCAGACGAAGGCCAGGGCACCCCGGGTGAAAGCATCGTCGGATCCTCGCCTGAAGCAAGAAACCATGCAGAACAAGGTCGACAAGGCGACCGAGGCTCGCGAACTGTAAGCTGCAGGAGGACCGTGGTCCTGTCGTGACAACGGGTGCCGAGTCTGGTCGCGGCTTCCCCTCCTCGGTGGCCCGTCATCGACAAATCAAGATCGACCGTCACCTGGGCAGACCCGCGGGGTGCCCGGCGGATCCGCTGAGCTTGGTGACGGTCTCCTGAAGTTCCTCGAGATAATTCACGAGGACTTGCGCCGGTGTGGCGTCGTACTCGAGGCACACCTTCGCGGCGGCAGCGGTGGCGATGGCGTGCTGCCCGCCATTGCCCATGAACTTGGTGACCGATCCGGCGATGTGGGTCACGCTGATGTGTTTTCCGGCCATCATCAGGTTGTCGATGTCGGCTGAGTACAGGCACCGGAACGGCACCTCGAACGGAATGTCGTCGCGGGTGTCCCACTTCCAGTCCCGGAGCCGGAAATCGTACGTGTCGTGGCCTGGGTAGTGGAGACAGAACGCGCCGGAGTTCCAGGCGACGGTGTCGTCGAACCTCGTGTGTTCACGAATGTCGTTCTCGGTGAGTACATACGGGCCCTTGTACCGGCGGAACTCGCCTTGGCCGGGAACGTGTCCGACCCAGTCGAGTGCCAGGTTCGCATAGGTCTCAGGTTCGAGGGTCTTGACGTTCGAGAACGTTCCGTAGACGGCCCGCAAGAGGTGGTCACGGATGTGTTCGGCGTCGGTGTAGGGATCGAGGTCGTGGCCGTACTCCCAGAAGTGGGTCAGCGGGGACAGCATACGTCGGCGGATGCTCGGGTCCGGGGTGCGGGCGGGGCCCGCCACGGGTCCGGGTGCGTTGTCGATGCCGGGGCGTTCGAGCTGTCCGCCGAGGTTGGCGTAGTCCTTGGCGACGTCGACGGCCCAGGGGACATCAGGGAAGTCGGTGGGCTGATCTGCCTGTCGGGTTCGGAAGAACACGGTGTTGCCGTGATGCGATTCGACTCGGTTCTCGGGAGCGAGTGGCTCGTCGAACTCGGCTCGGCTCTCGTAGCCGAACATGGTTTCGGCGCCGGCGAGCAGGCCGAGGATCGCGGTGCCGGTGCAGTCGATGAAGATCGCGCCGTGGAATCGGGTCTCACGTCCGGAGCGGGCGTCCCGAGCATCGATCGAGGCGATCCGGTCGCCGGTACGGGCAACGTCGAAGATCTGGTGCTCGAGGAACACCGACACGGTGGGTTCTGCTCGCAGGAGATCGAGAGCGGCAAGATCGCCGTCCTCGTGCCGTGTTGAGAGTGCCTCGACGAGGGGACCGGTCTCTCCGCGGGGGGTCAGTCCGATCTCGTTGCTTGCGTTGCCGCCCAGAACCGGGCGATTCTGGATGAGGGCCACGGTCAGGCCCAGCCGGCCCGCTGCGAGTGCGGCTGCAGAGCCGGTGACGCCCCCACCGGCGACGACCAGGTCGAACGTTCCGCCGTCGACCGGCTCGTGCGGCAGGCCACGCAGCCGACGCCTCCAGGAACGAGTTTCGGGATCGATGCCGTTGAGTGGTTCCGTGTCGCCGGTGGTCAGGTAGAGGGCATCGCATCGGCCGTCGAACCCGGTCAGGTCGGTGAGTGCGATCCTGGTCGGGCCGGAAGCCAGGTCGATCCGGCCCACGTGTTCCCAGCTCCAGTCTTGTCCGTTCGCGCCGAGCTCGACCGGCAGCCGCTCGCCGTCGAACGAGACGGCGAATCGGCCGGGGTGATGGGAGGGCACCCAGTCCTTGGCACGCACCCAGACGCGATAGGTGCCGGCCGCGTCGACGTCGATTGTGGTCGTGGCGTCGGCGACGGGGACACCCAGACCGTGCGCGAGAAGGTACGACGAGCCCATCTCCGCCTCGAACTGGGAGTCGAGTGTCCAGCCACCGAAGTCGTCGAACTCCTCGGCCTCGACAAGGATGTGATGGCCCTCGGGCAGAGGCTGATCTTCTGTCATCGGACTCTCCTATGTGTGGTTGCTCATCGGGCTGGCACGAGTCGGGCTAGTTCACGCCGCGAGCCATGTCCTTCCAGAACGGCGCCCGCAACGTGAACTTCTGCAGCTTTCCGGTGGCCGTGCGGGCGAGCGCGGCACGAAAATCGACGGACGTCGGAGCCTTGTATCCGGCCGCCCGGTCCTTGCACCATGCGATCAGCTCACGCTCCATGGCGGGGCCGGGCTCGGCCTCATCCGCGAGGACGACGAGGGCTTTGATCGTCTCGCCCCACGTGTCGCTCGGAACTCCGATCACCGCGACCTCGGCGACAGCGGGGTGGGAGAACAGAAGGTCCTCGACCTCGATGGAGCTGACATTCTCGCCGCCGGTGATGATGACGTCCTTCCTGCGGTCCTTGATGGTGACGTAGCCGTCATCACCTATCTCGGCACCATCACCGGTGTGGAACCAGCCGCCGTCGAGCGCGGCCGCCGTCTCCTCCGGCTGTTCCCAATATCCCTTGAACACGACGTTGGACCGTGCGAGCAGTTCGCTCGCAGCACCGGTCTGCGGATC
>NZ_JARJBD010000219.1:0-3602 GCF_029269925.1 Rhodococcus sp. T2V | reverse complement strand
ACACCGCCACACAACTCCGCAACCTCCCCCAACCCCACATCACCCTCAACTACCTCGGCCATCTACTCGCCGCACCGCACGGACCCTCGAACGGTGCCGGCTGGGAACCGGTGACCGGCATCGAGTTCGATACCACGATTCTCGGAAATGTCCCCGTCGCAGCGATTCTCGACGTCAACGCCTACCTCGACGAGTCAGGGGAAACCTCGATTCTGCGCGCCATCTGGGTGTATCCACCCGATGTGCTCCCGGCCGCCGACGTCACCGAACTCACCGACCTCTGGACCCGCGCCCTCACCGCCCTCGCCGACCACACCAGCCGACCCGGCGCCGGCCGGCTCACCCCCAGCGACCTCGACCTCGTCCACCTCGACCAACCCACATTCGACACACTCCACCACGACTACCCCACCCTGACCGACGTCTGGCCCCTCACCCCCTTGCAGGCCGGACTGCTCTTCCACCACGAACTGACCAGTCAGGCTCTCGACACCTACGTCGTCCAAGTCGTCCTCGACATCGACGGATCCCTCGACCCCGGCCGCCTCCGCGACGCCGCAAAAACCTTGCTCGACCGTCACCCGAATCTCCGCGCCGCCTTCGGACACACTCCCGATGGGACGCCCATTCAGATCATCACCCCCGCACCACTTCGCTGGGCCCACCACGATCTCAGTGGCGAGCGCGACGGGACGGTCGCTCACGACATCGTCACCGCCGACCGCACCACCGCGTTCGACCTGACCGCACCACCCCTGCTCCGGCTCACGCTCATCACCCACGGGCCGACCCACCACCAGGTCGCCCTCACCCATCACCACATCCTGCTCGACGGCTGGTCGGCGCCCCTTCTCCTGCACGAACTCCTCCAGTTGTACGAGCGCCACGCCGACCCCGGCGCTGTGCCCCGGCCCCTCCCATATCGCCGCTACCTCGAGTGGCTCACCCGGCAGTCGCTCGAGGAGAGCCGAGCCGTGTGGGCCGAGGCCCTCGACGGACTGGAAGGACCGACGATCCTGCTGCCGTCCGCGCGCAGCCGCGTCCCAACCACGTTCCCCGAGGAGTACCGGGTCTCGCTGTCAAAGGAACACACCGACGCGCTGCGGACCGTGGCCCGCAGCCACGACCTCACCCTCCACACCATCCTCAACACCGCCTGGGCCCTCGTCCTCGCCACCCACACCGGCACCACCGACATCACCTTCGGCACCACCGTCTCCGGACGCCCACCCCACATCCCCGGCATCGAAACCATGATCGGACTCTTCATCAACACCATCCCCGTCCGCATCACCCTCCACCCCACCGACACCCTCACCACCCTCCTCACACGCACCCACACCACCCACACCAGGCTCCTCGACCACCACCACCTCCCCCTCACCCACATCCCCAACCCCCACGCCACCACCTTCGACACCATCACCGTCCACGAGAACTACCCCCACCACACCACCACACCACCCACCGACCTCACCATCACCACCACCTCCGCCACCGACGCCACCCACTACCCCCTCGCACTCGCCGCCACCACCACCGACAACACACTCCACCTCAAGTTCGAGTTTCTGCCGGAGTTCCTCAGTCGCAACGAGACCGAGGCGATCGCGGCACACCTGTGCCGGGCGCTGGAGGTCATCGCAACGGCACCGCATACCACCGTCGCGTCGGTGCGGCTCCTCGGCGACGACGAGTTCCGTGCGCTCGCGCCCGTACGCGGCGGTCCCGCACCCGCCACCCGCACGCTCGCCGCCATTGTCACCGGCGCCGCCGCCCTCGATCCGGACGCCATCGCGCTCGAGGACTCCGGTCGCGCGGTCAGTTACCGCGACCTCGACGAGGCGTCGAACCGGCTCGCGCGCCTGCTGATCACGCACGGCGCAGGCCCGGAACGCTACGTTGCCCTGGCGATTCCCCGATCCGCCGATTCCGTGCTCTCGGTCTGGGCGATCACCAAGACCGGGGCCGCATTCGTCCCGATCGACCCGGGCTATCCCGCCGCACGCATCGCCGACATGCTCGCCGATTCGGGTGTCGCGCTCGGCGTCACACTGACACCGCAACGTGAGCGACTACCGGACACGGTGCCGTGGCTCGTCCTGGACGAACCCGGGACGATCACGACGGTCGAACAACAGTCGAGCGGTGCCCTCGGTGACGCCGATCGCCGCCGGCCACTGCGACCTGACCATCCCGCATACATGATCTACACGTCCGGATCGACCGGCGTCCCGAAAGGCGTGGTGGTTCCGCACCGCGGGCTGGCCGCACTGGCCGCGGCGCAGGTGACCAGCCTCGATCCGGGGCGACACTCGCGCGTGCTCCATTTCTCGTCACCCTCATTCGACGGATCGGTGTTCGACTATCTTCTGGCCTTCGGCTGTGGGGCGACTCTGGTGATCAGCCCGACGACAATCGTCGGCGGCGCCGAGCTGTCTCGCTTCGTGGCCGCCGAACGGGTGACGCACGCCTTCATCCCGACTGCCGCACTCGCCTCCGCGCATCCCGACGAACTCGACGGATACGACGGGTTCGGCGAGACACTCGTGGCCGGAGAGGCGTGTCCGCCCGGCCTGGCAACCCGGTGGTCGCGTGGCCGTACTCTGCGGAACGGGTACGGCCCCACCGAAACCACCGTGATGTCCAACATCAGCGCTCCGCTCGCACCCGGGACCGAAGTGACGATCGGCGGCCCGATCGCCGGCGTGGATGAAGTGATACTGGATGCACGGATGCAGCCGGTACCGGACGGCGTTCCGGGTGAGTTGTACATTGCCGGGCCGGGTCTGGCACGCGGATACCACCGGAGGCCGGGCCTGACCGCAGGGCGGTTCGTCGCCGCTCCGTACGGGCAGGCGGGCGAACGGATGTACCGAACCGGCGACATCGTCCGCTGGGTCGCCGACGCGTCCGGTGGTCGGGTGCTCGAGTACCTCGGCCGCGCCGACTTCCAGGTGAAGGTGCGCGGGTTCCGCGTCGAACCCGGCGAGATCGACGCCGTCCTCGGTGTCCACCCGGACGTGGAATATTCTGCGACACTTACCCGCACCGGAACCGCCGGGGACCCGATTCTCGTCTCCTACGTAGTCGGGTCCGCGGATCTCGCCCCGGCGCGCCTGTCGGCTTATCTCACGGAACGACTTCCGGCGTACATGGTGCCCACGGCGATTGTGCCGATCGACCGGATCCCGCTGACGCCCGTCGGCAAACTTGATCGCGCCGCACTTCCCGATCCTCGCTTCGACTCCCCTGCCGATCCCGCGCACCGACCGACGTCGCCCGTCGAGGAGACCGTCGCGAACGTATTCGCGGCCGTTCTGGGGCTCGAGCACGTCGGTGTCGACGACAACTTCTTCGAGGCGGGCGGTAACTCGCTGACGGCGACACGGGTGGTGGCGCGGGTGAATTCGACGCTGCACACCCACATCGACGTCCGGACCTTGTTCGAGGACCGGACACCGCGGGTCCTGTCCACCCACCTCGACCACGACTCGGACGACGCCCTTCTGCCGGTGCCCACTCCGGGGCCCCAACCCGAGTTCGTGCCGCTCTCGCCTGCCCAACAACGCATCTGGTTCCTCAACCAATACGACACCACC
>NZ_JARJBD010000218.1:0-3633 GCF_029269925.1 Rhodococcus sp. T2V | reverse complement strand
GTTGCAGCGGTGTCGGCGGGTCGAGTTCGAGGTTGGTGTGCAGTTCCCGGAAGAAGTCGGTGGTGCTCATCCCGAAGTCCGCCAGGATTTTCTCTTCCGGGCCGCCGCCGTGGCTGTACCAGCGCAGTTCGAAGGACACCATCCGGTTCATCTGTGCGGTGCTCATCTGGCCACCTTTCCCGTGTCGTCGTGCTTTTGTGTGAGGGGTGGAGTTTCGACGCCCGATTCGGGGCGGGGGCCGACCTGATCGGCCACGTGTTTCTGGACGCAGTCATCGACGGAGTCGAGTTCACGGTCGCCACGGGACTCACCGTCGCCGAGGAACTGAGGCGGGTTCACCGAGCCTGCCATATAGACCTCCCGACCCCGCGAGCCGAATTCGGCAGGCGGCGGCGATGTGTCGGCGAATTGCGAATTCGTGCACGAACTTCATTCGAGTGCCGGGATAATTTTCTGACACCGGTAGCTTTTCTCGGCGCACGAACGGCGATATTCCGGTCCCGCTCGAGCAATTGTTCGGATCCCGCCCCTGGTGTCGGTGAGCATTCCGCCGGGTGACCCGCACCGGTGTCGGCAATGTGGACCCGCACCAGGACCGATCGGGTGGGACGGCCGCCGACTGCCCGTGCGCGGTCAGCCGCTCTCGCGTGCCCCAGATGCGGCACCCGCACTATCCATGCTGGTCTCGGGGGCAGTTGCCTGCTCATGGCGGCGGCTCGGCTCCCACCTGGTAAGCCGAGCCACCGCCGCGTCAGGGCCGTTTCCGGCCGATCAACTGATTCCGATGCCGCCGCCGAACATGACGCTCAGCCACTTCAGGAACGCCTCGAACGCGACGGAAAAGTCAACACCTGCAGAACCCATGAAATCGTCACTCCTCGTCTCCGTTTTGTCATCCACGGAATCGTCGATCCCGCTTACTCACATATCGCCCGCAGACACCTCCGATGTTTCATAAAATCCGAAATTGGTTGAGTTTTTCGAACTGGACGAAAGACCATTTATTCTGGACGATCGCTCAAAATGTGAAATGGACGACTGATCAGAATCGGGAAACCCTCTGGTAATCCGAGGAGGGTGGGCGTGAGATAAATTTTCGGCCTTGAGCGGCCCCTGAGCGCCCGAACGAAAATCCTTTGGCGGCAGCTGCAACGCATGCCTTCCCGGGGCGATACAACGGCCGGGTGGGACGGAGTGGGTTGGCCGCGTCGACAGCGACGGAACCCGGGAAACAAGAAGGTACGAGTGCTCGGTATGAACATGGGCTGGATGGTCGCGGCGTTGGTCGTGACGTTGCTGGTGGTTGCGCTGTCTCTCGCGGCGGCGGTCACCGCGGACGCGCGGTCCCGGCGCTCCCGCCGTCAGCTGGCGGCCCGGCGGGCCGCGGGTGCCGGGTCCGGAGCGCGGTCGGGGGTGCTCACCGCGGACAAGGTGCCTTCCGGCCCGGATTGGCCCCGGGTCGCGACGAGAGCGTGGGCGATCTGCGGCGCGGCCTCGGGCATCGCGCTGGCGTTCGTCGGCGTGCTGATCGTCGTGGGGTAGAACGGCCCGTCCGCCGCACGCCGGCGTGTCCGGGGGCCCGGGCACTGCACGTGACACCGGTGACGACGATGTCGTCCCGCGTCGGGCGACCGCCACGGCCCTTTACGCTCAGCACATGGGCAAGAAGCTTCCCGCCGACCAGCGTCGCGCCCAACTGATCGAGGCGGCGTTGACGATCGCGGCAGAGCAGGGGATCGCCGCGCTGACGGTGCGCCCCCTCGCCGCCGCGGCCGGAGTCTCGATGGGAGTGGTGCACTATCACTTCACCGACAAGGACACCCTCCTCACCCACCTCGCGCAAACCCAGATTCTGCAGGTAAACGAGGGAATGCGGACGGCGTTCGGGCAGTACACCGAACCCGGTGGGCTGTCCGGGACCGCGGCCCTCGCGGATCTGCTGCGCGCCGGAATCCGCGGACTGTGGCCGATCATCGAAGCCACCCCCCACCGCCAGCTGTTGACCTACGAGATCACCGCCCACGCGCTACGGCAGCGCAGGGCCGGCAACGACGCAGCCGGGGCGATCGCCCGGCAGCAGTACGACGTCATGGACGCCGAAACCGTCGCGTTTCTCACCCTCTGCGCGAGCCGCGCCGGTGTCGAGTGGGCGACCCCGGTCGATCAGGTCGCCCGGTTCGCGCTCGCGGGCATGAACGGGCTGGTGTTGCGCTGGCTGGTCGACCGAGACAGCGATGCCGCCCTCGCCGCCCTCGACGACCTCGTGCAGATCCTTGCCGCCAAGGCTCGCGAACCCTCAGCAACCGGGTAGGCGACCGCCTCGCCGCTTCCGCAAACACCTCCTCGGGAACGAGGTGAGCGAGGAACGACGCCGAAGCAGACTTCACCAACGGATCCCCGCCGCAGCCACGACGATCGCGGCAGCGAGACCGACACCGGTCACACACGCCCACATCAGACTGCCGTAGGCGGACCCGACCAACACTCCCATCGGTACCGCCACCCCGGCCACCGCGGAACACGCCGGCACCAGGACAGCAGATCTCCTGACCACTGCCGACACCGCAACAAACCGGCGGGCAGGCGGGGATGTCAGGGCTGTGGGACCTCGACGTGATCGGGGAGTTTGTCGCGCATCTTGTCCACTTGCTGCTCGATACGGTCGACGGCACTGTCGTTGTTGAGGACGGTGACCATCCCGGCGGCGAAGGCGATCGAGATGACGATCGCCAGCGCGCTCAGCACCAGGCCGGCGATCGCGACACCCTTGCCGGTGATCCCCACCCGGCGAGCCGCCCGCAGCCCGAGAATCCCGAGGACCAGCCCGACGATGCCCAGGATCAGCCCGACCGGGGAAAGGATCACGACCAGCACACACACGAAAGCGGCCACCCCGAACGCGAGCGCGAACGCCGCGGCCGCACTGGTCCGAGCGGGCTTGGTCACCACCCGCTGCTCCTCGACCGCCACGGGACGTCCATCGACGGGACGGCCCTCGATCCCGGGCTCCACCCGGCGCGGGTCGTCGCCGTCGCGGCCGGTCAGTGGTCTGTTCATTGCTACCTCCGTGTCGGAATCGGGCCTGTGCGCGGTCACCCCTCCCGTTCGTACCGGGCGGGGTTGCGTCCCCGCTCGTCGAGCGGTGGCACGTGGGGGACGCGTGCCCAGATCGGACCGTTTCCAACCCGGAGTGCGATGGCAGTGCGGCGGTGTCGATCTTCAGTCGCCCCGTCACACGTGCCCGGATTCGGGTTGCTCGTCCGACCCCGACCAGCACCTCCCACCCACGACACGAACGCGTCGTGACCGAACGCACCTTCGGCTCGCGACCGACCTGCGACGCTCATGCCCCTCGGTACGGTCGACGCTCCGTAACGCTGTGAGCTCTCTCACATAACGGCCGGGTAACGGAAGGGCAACGGGACGGCGATACCGGTGTCTCGTCGCCGCGAGCTGGGAAGGGTCCTCGCGCGGTCAATGCGGCCCTGCAGCAGGCGAAGACACTCCGCGTTATCAAATGGTGACATTGTGGCGTTCGGCCGTTACGGTCGTCACCGGCCGAGGAAACATCGGCCACATCCGGCCCGCCGCGCCAAACCTCGTCCCGCGGGTACCGGAGTCCCGACGAAGCAT
>NZ_JARJBD010000217.1:0-3749 GCF_029269925.1 Rhodococcus sp. T2V | reverse complement strand
TCAACACGCACGACGCGACACGAAAACTCGGCTACCTAGGAAACTCACGCTAGCGATGCTGGACAGCCGGTTACGCGAAGCGGAATCGGCTGTCGCCCCAGAATTCACCGTAAGAGACATTCTGGTCGAGCTATCCGATCTGATGGGATTCGATGCCGAAGACTTGGATGCCGCAGGAGCACCCATGTCGCCTGAACACGCGACCGAACTGATCCACACGCGGACTGGAGCATTCGAGTTTCTCCAGCCATCACATGTGAAGCGGATCGTCGCATCATTCAATGACGCGCCACGGCTGGTCGCCAATTATCAACCCCCCGCGTTCGACGGAGACGTGGTCTATTTCGCCGCCGCCGCAGCCGACGGCATGACCGAAGAGCTCGCCGACAGCTGCTGGAAGCCATACATATCCGGTTCCCTCAAGTACTATCCCATCGATGCCACGCACATTCACATGACCACGCCACGAGCTTTGGCGGACATTGCACGAGTCCTCAACACCTATCTCGGCGACGCAGCCAGTTAGTTGCGGCTCAACATCGGCCAGCTCCGCCGGGTTGGATAGCGCCCCCATCAGGAGCGGCAGATGATCAGGCGCACCAGGATCAGGGAATCCACCACTACCTCATCAGGTCCCGGACGGCTGGCGCCGACTTGTCCGCGATCGTCGTGCGCTTGCTGCGGCGCAGGTGCCGGCCGACGACGTGGTGGATCCGCATCAGCCGGGTCAGCTGCAGTTGATCCTGCATTCGCAGGACCGGAGTTCGGCATGCGGGCGGAGCGCCGTAGGCGCTGCGGTGCTCGGCATGGGTGGCGCGGCTCTCGGCGACCGTCGTGGCCTCGTCGGCCTGGCGCTCGCCTCGGGCCGGCTCAGTGGCGAGGTGCTTGTAGGGACCGGAGCGGAACATCTCGAGCACCCACAGCCGCTGCATACGGAATTCGAGGCGATGAGCGGAGATGAAATCTCAGCGGCGGGTCTTCGCTTCACCTCCTCCTGTGCGGTCGGTCCCCGGAGATCGGCCATGGTCACGTCGGCGCTCTCCCAGTACTGATCGGCGGTCATGCCCACCGAACGCACTAGTGAGCACAGCCTCTACGAATGCCGCACGACAGCAGAATCTTTCGTCATTCCTCTGGATTCGGCGTCACCACGAAGTCGTAGGGTGCCATCGGGCCGACGAGGCGCATCGTCACCCGGTCGTCCCAGCGCTCGGCCAGGTCACCCACCGTCTGCTCGAGATCACCTTGCCGGTCCACCTCGAGCAGGACCGCGATCTGGACGGCATCCTCGTCGTGAGTGGGTTCGCGGACGGTCACGGTGTCGGTCAGCGGCGACAACGCGTCCAGGGCGGTCCTCGTGTCCGTTTCCCGCTTGGCCTCGAGGGTGCGGCCGATGATCTCGCCCAACGCCATCCGGGCGTCCCGGGTCAGTTCCTCGGGTTGGTCGCGGATCGACTCAAGCAGGGCCGACGCGTCCGGGCTCTCGTCGACGATCTCCCACACGATGCTCTCCTCGACGTAACGACCCTTCACCAGGTACTGCGCGAAGCCCTCGAGTTCGTCGAGAGCGGAGGTGAACTCGCCGGCGCGGTCGGCGAGCAACTCGTTGATCACCGCGTTCCGGTCGGACACGACGGCACCGAACCGCAGCGGCAGCACCGGGGCCACGTTCGAGGTGCCGTCGAGGATGCGGGCGTGGGCCTGCAGATCCGCGGGGGTACCGAGGCGGTGGTCCGGGTCGATGTCGCTGACCAACGCCGCGATGTCACCGTGGGTGACGATCTCGATCGGGGCGTCGTGGACACCGGTGGCGTCCTATTCCGGCTGCACGTCCGCGCGCACGATGCCGTACACTAGAGCACGGCCGCCGCAGCACCCTCGGTGTTGTCCGGTGTCCTCTGGGGAGGTCATTGTTGTCTCCGCTGCGGTGCGGATTCGCGTTCGCCGCCTGATAATCCGCCGAGCAGTGTACCGAGCGTCTCCCCCACGCCCTCGAGGACACCCTTGGTCTTGGATTTGGTGCTGCCGCTGCCCTTGACGTCGGAGACCAGGTCGGACAGGCCCTTGGGTTCGCTGCCGATCGCCAGCCGGTTCGCCGCCTCCGCGAACCGCAGGTAAGTGTCGACACTGGCGACCACCACGCGGGCGTCGATGGTCAGCAGTTCGATACCGACCAGCGAGACCCGCACGTACGCGTCGATGACCAGGCCCTTGTCCAAGATGGTGTCGATGACGTCGGCGAGGCTGCTCGAACTCGGACCACCTGCTGTGGTCATCGCTGCACTCCTCACTCCCCCTACCGCCGGTCCCGGAACTTTCGGGTGCGGTCGGCTCGGCGCCCGGGCCGGGCTCGCCCCGCGCGGGCACACCCCGAAAACGGATGCCCGCGCGCGAACTACCGGACCACCCGAAACAGCCGAAGTTCAATCCGCCAAAACCGCTGGAGAATAGCCGATTCGGCCCGCGCGAAGCGGTCCGCCCGCACCCGAGTCTTGTGGCCGTTGTCGATGACCGCGCCGCCGGACAGGTATGGCGCGGTTGCCGTCCGGTTGCCGCTGTGGATGTTGTCCGTTGCGCGGTGTGGCGGGTTCGGGGGTCGCATGCGGTTGGCGTGGAACTCCATCACTTCCGAGTGAATCCGCACACTCGGCGCCATCTTCGATTTTATGAGTGGAAGGTACCGGCCCTTCGGCACACCCCATACCGTGTCGCCGCTTCGGCCCGGGAGGCAGCACCCCGTCCGGGTATTCTTCTCAGAGGGTGGGGCGGTCCACGTCACCACGCCAGCCGCCGGTTTCAGTGCCGCGCTCTTCGATGAAGTGCTTGAACTTCTTCATGTCGACCTTGACTCGGTGGCTGAGGACGCCGAGCTTGTCGGCCGCGTTCTCGGCGAACCCGCCCCGGTCGATGTCCATCTGCGCGAAGAACGGCCCCCGTGGAACTCTCCAGGGACCGTTCTGGTGTCTCTACGGTTGCGACCTACCTACATGAGGGCGTGCCGGTCCCGGTCGCGGCCGATCTGGTCGGCCAGCCGGTAGACCGCCAACTCGTCGGGGATCGCCACCCTGGTGGCGGCATCGCGGGCCGCGACGAACGCCCGGACCTCCTCGTCCCCTGATGTGCGATCTCGACTCAAGAACGCCTGGCGGACGTCGGCGAGGTCCTCGAGTACCCACCACTGGAAACGGTCTAGACCGGCGGCGATCTCGGCGATCCGCGCGCGCTCCGACTGGCGGGTGCGCCAGCGCTCGAACGTCGTGTAGTCATGTGTCACAACGGCGTAGCGTCGTGTTGCGTGCAGGCGTACCGCTTCCGCCCCCTTCACCGCGCCTGTGACCGAAACGTTATAATTTGGTTACGAGTTCGAATCTCGGGGCGCCCATCGGGGCGAGTGCGGTGCGGCTGGCGTACCCGGACGAAGAGAGCACCGACGAGATCAGCGGCGATCTCGGCGACGAACTCATTCGCGACCGCCAACTCGACCAGCACCACGTCGACGAACCCACCGACCCGTTCTCCCACTATCGAAGGCGGCGATTGTCGTGGAATCTCTGACGATTTCATTGGTCAGATCAAGCTTCAAATCCGTCGGAGCGTCCCCAGGGGGCGAGAACGCTTTCGCGCGAGCCTTCTATGCGGTCCTGTTCGCCTCCAACCCGGAGATCCGCCAACACTTTCCGGCCGCGATGGACGGCCAGCGCGACCGACTCATGCACGCCATCGGGTACGTCATCGACCAGCTGGACACA
>NZ_JARJBD010000216.1:0-3874 GCF_029269925.1 Rhodococcus sp. T2V | reverse complement strand
CTCGAGGACGCCCCGTTGACTGAACTACTGAGGGTGTTTTCCGTGTTCGGCGGACTGATCCCAGGGTGTGTGGTTACGGTTCGGCCTCGTGACTGGAGAAACGGGTATGCCGCGGGATCTGGAGTCGTTGTTTGTGCCGCGGCTGGGGTCGGTCGTGGCCACTGGCGAGGTGTTCGAGCCTTATCGGCTCCTCGACCCCGGTGGCGGCGTCGTCGGACCGGTCGCGGCATTCCTGCGGGAACTGCAGGCGTGCGGTCGCTCGGAGAGCACGCTGCGGTCCTACGGCCTGGACCTGTTGCGTTGGTTCCGGTTTGTGTGGGCGATCGGGGTCGGGTGGGAGCGCGCAACTGCGGTCGAGGCCCGCGATTTCTGCTGCTGGATTCAATTGGTCGACAAGCCATCCGGTGTGTCGTCACGGAGTCGAGGCGACGCTGGGCTGTCAGCGTCGGCCGCGCGGGGACGGATGCCGGTCCCGAACCCGGTGACCGGCAAGCCCGCGCCTGGCGACAGGTACGCGGCGGCGACCGTGGCGCACTGCGAGACGGTGTTGCGCGGTTTCTACGAGTTCCACCTCGAGGCCGGCAGTGGGCCGATGGTCAATCCGTTCCCGCTGGCACGGCACCGCCAGGCCGGGCGGGCGAATGCGCATCACAACCCGATGGAGGTGTTCACGGCCGAACGTCGTGGCCGGTTTCGACCGAGGGTGCCCTCGCGGGTGCCGCGCCAGATCCCGGACGAGATATTTGACGAGCTGTTCGCCCGGCTGGGGTCGCATCGGGATCGGGCGCTGGTGGCGTTCTGGGTCTCGACGGGGGCTCGGGCCTCGGAGCTGTTGGGGGCCACGGTCGCCGACGTCGACCCGGGGCAACAGCTGATCACCGTGATCCGGAAGGGCAGCCGGGCGTTGCAGCAGTTGCCCGCCTCGTCGGACGCGTTCGTGTGGCTGCGGCTATATCAGGTGCAGCTGACCGGTCTGGTGCCGGCCGGTCGGGATCAGCCGTTGTGGTGGACTTTGCGGAAGCCGTTGCGCGCGTTGAACTATCATGCGGCTCGGGCGATGTTCACCCGCGCCAACGAGTCGTTGGGATCGAACTGGACGCTGCACGATCTTCGGCACACGGCAGCCTATCGGATGGCCCGCGACCCACAGATGACGCTGACCGACGTGCAGTGGGTCCTTGGACACGCCCACCTGTCCACCACCCAGCTTTACATCAATGCCCCGGTCGAGGACATGATCGCCGAGGTACTGGCCCACCACGACCGGCGTGCGGCCGGGCCCACGGCGCCACCGGACGGCAGCGGCGAGCGGCTGAGCTACCGCCCCGAATCACTGCGGGTGCTGTTCGGGGGACCGGACCGGTGAGCGCCGCCGCGCAGGTGGGCGAAGTCTCGCAGGCAGGGCTGTATCAGGGAGCCCGGCCCGAAGCCCGGACCGAGGCGGGGTCGTCGAGTGTGCTGGCGGCGCTGCGCCGGTTCCCGCCCCGCCCGCTGCCGGAGAGCTGGCCGGAAACCGTGCAACCCCGGCAGCTGATCGTGGCTCGGCTGCTGACCGAGCCGTTCACCACGGTCTCGGCGGGCCTGCAGCCCGGGCGGCGTCGCGGTCTGATCCGGGTGCTCGACTGGCTCGAGCACCAGCCCGGCGACAGCTGGCAGGACCGGTGGCTCGCCTCGGGCGCCGACGCCGAGGGCAACATGGCCTGGCGGCGGCTGCCCGCCACCGACCGGTCCCGGGCGGACACCGAACACGGCCGGCTCGCGGTGGCCCGGGGGATGTCACTGCTGGTCTGCGGCGACGTGATCCGTCCGAGCCTGGGTTGGCTGATGACACCGAGCACCCCCAGGGATCTGGCCGCCGAGTTCGCCCGCAGCCGCGACGCGGCCGGGTTCGAGAAACTGGCCGTCCTGTGCCGAGGCGCGGGCGTCAACACGCACACCGCTCAGCTCGCGATGCGGCGGATCGCGGCCATCCTTGCCGCCAAGGGAGGGCGGGTCGGCGACATCACCGTCGGCGACTGTCTGGAGCTGCTGCGGGTCGTCGAGGACCAGCAGGCCGGAGCGGCGGCCGGCAGCCCGTACTTCTATCAGCTGCTGCGCGCCGCCGGTGTGCTCGGCGATGGCGCGCCGACGGCGAGGGGCCTGAGGACGCAGGGCCAGCTCAGCTGCGAGCGGCTGATCGACCGCTACGGCATCGACTGCGCGCCGGTGCGTGATCTGCTGGTGGACTACCTGCGTGAACGCCAGCCGGCCCTGGACTACGCCAGCTTGCACAAGCTCTCCTACACCCTGGGCCGTCTGTTCTGGCGGGACCTGGAGATCCACCACCCCGGCATCGCGTCGCTGCGCCTGCCCGCCGAGGTCGCGACCGCCTGGAAGCAGCGCATCGCGACCAAAACGGTCCGTCGGACGATCGACGGACAGCTCACCGCGTGCACCGAGCCGCGGATCAACGCCGCCGACCATTTGATGACGGTGCGCGCCTTCTACCTTGACCTGAGCCAATGGGCCGCCGAGGACCCGTCCCGATGGGGACCGTGGGTGGCGCCGTGCCCGATCCGCGACACCGACGCGGCCGCGCAGAAGAAGAAGCGCTCGCACCGCAAGTCCCGGATGGATCAGCGCACCCGCGAACGCCTGCCGGTGATGCCCGTGCTGGTCGACACCGTCACCAAGGCTCACCACGACGCCGTCGAGCGGCTACAGGCGGCACAGGACACCGAGCTGGGCGCGCTGTTCACCGCCGCGGGTCAGACGCTGCGCCGCTCGGTCACCAGCCACGCCACGGCCGGGAAGACCTGGGCCGAAGACCCCGACACGGGCAAGCGCAGTGATCTCACTCACGAAGAACACCAAGCGTTTTGGACGTGGAGTGCCGTCGAGGTGCTTCGGCACACCGGCGTCCGCATCGAAGAGCTCACCGAACTGTCGCATCACAGCCTGATCCACTACACAGTGCCCGCCACCGGCGAACTCGTTCCGCTGCTGCAGATCGCGCCGTCCAAGACCGACACCGAACGGCTGCTGGTGATCAGCCCGGAACTGGCCGACGTGCTCTCGGCGATCATCACCCGCGTCCGGGACGACACCGGCGCCGTCCCTCTCGTGGTCGCCTACGACTACCACGAACGAGTCTGGAACCCACCGATGCCGCTGCTGTTCCAGCGCCGTCTCGGTGGTGAGCCCCGGCCCATCACCGGGCCCGCGATCCGCACGCTGATCGCCGCCGCCCTTGCCGGCACCGGACTCACCGACGTCAGCGGAGAGCCGCTGCGGTTCGTGCCCCACGACTTCCGCCGGATCCTGATCACTGACGCGATCATGCACGGAATGCCGCCGCATATCGCCCAACTCGTCGCCGGACATCGCGATATCAATGTCACCATGGGCTACAAAGCCGTCTACCCCGAAGAAGTCATCAACAGCCACCGCGCGTTCATCGCCCGACGCCGGGCCCTGCGGCCCAGCGAGGAATACCGCACACCGACCGACGAGGAGTGGGAGGAGTTCCTCGGACACTTCGAACGACGCCGGGTCGCCCTCGGCACCTGCGGACGCTCCTACGCGACACCATGCATCCACGAACACAGCTGCATCCGGTGCCCGCTCCTGCGCCCCGACCCGGACCAGCGGACCAGACTGATCCAGATCCGCGACAATCTCCTCGATCGCATCGCCGAGGCCCACCGCGAACGCTGGCTCGGTGAGGTCGACGCGCTCAACGTCAGCCTCGAAGCCACCCGCAACAAGCTGGCCCAACTCGACACCCTCACCGCTCGGCGCCGCCCCGTCCACATCGGCATGCCCGCCGCCCCCACCTGACAACGAAGACCGCCGCTCAACAGCACAAGTCAAGATCATTTAGTTCAGAGAAGCC
>NZ_JARJBD010000215.1:0-4235 GCF_029269925.1 Rhodococcus sp. T2V | reverse complement strand
CGCCGATGCGTAGAGCTCGTTGTCGATTCGAGTGGGGGATGTGGCTGCCATGTCGCGCACCTTCCTCTCGACACCGCTGTAGCAGTCTGCAACAGCCCAAGTGGGTGTGGTGCCTGAGGTCACGTCCGAAGAGTTTCCGGGCGGGTCTGCTGGTGGCATTTTGCTGTTATCGGCACGGGTGTAATGGTGCTGTGACCTGGTGTGATGGTATGTCCCCGGTTTGTGATGTGGGAGTGTCGGCGCAGGAGTGCGGGCGGCGGCGGGCGCGTGGGGTATCTGATCCGCCCCGTGTGGAGAAGTCATGAAAGCTGTTGACTTACAAAGGATTCCTGGCGGGGAGATGGGCGGCCGAGGCTGGTGTCGAACCACCACGGGCGAACTTGGCCCCGTGGGTTCGGTACGTCGGCGGCCTCGAGACGCAGCGCTCGGGACTCCTTGACGGCTCGGTCTCCTCGGCTACGGCGCCGGGCGATGAGCGAACCGGGCCGGTAGTGAGAGTCGACAACCCGGGGAGACCGGCGTTCGTCGTCGGCAACCGCAACCGCCTAGAGCACGACGACGCATTCCACGGTCGGCGGCGAGACGTACTGCGCCGTGCCGACACGGGATTCGAGATCGCCAAGCGTCACATTGAACTCGACACCGCTGTCCCGCAGATCGAGCACGAGCACAATGACGACCGGTACTCGATCGACCACCAAGGGCAGGTGCATCTGTATCCGTAGATCGACTGCTTGTCGGACCGGTCCTCATCGGCACTGTCGTAGTCCGCGCCGGATTGACTCTCGCACTCCTGATCCCGGCAGTGCCGGCACTCGCGGTCGCGGTCATCGGACCACCGGTCCTGCGCCGGGCACGCCTCGGGGAGAGTCATTCCGCAGGCGCGATTGATGAAGTCGACGATGCTGACACCACCGACGCACCCTGTCGACCCCGACTGGCGGCCGAGGAGCCTTTCGTTGTCTGAGCCACGGCGGGTGCCTTCCTCGACCGTGCCGAGGGTCCCAAGGACCTCGAATCCCGGCTGTCGGGGCTGAGGTCGAATCGGCGCCCGACAGCGTCAGAGTGCCCGCTTGAATCCGACGTGGCTGTTGTCGTATCCGAGTCGGGTATAGAACGCGTGCGCCTGTTCGCGGGCGCGGTCGGTGGTGACCTGTGCGAGTGTCGCGCCGCGATGTCGGCCGTGGTCGTGCGCCCACTCGAGCATTGCGGTTCCGACACCGTGGGAGCGCTCGGTGGCCGCCACCCGCACCCCCTCGATCTGGAGGCGGGTGGTGCCGCCGCGGGACAAGCCGGGGATGATGGACAGCTGCATGGTGCCGATGATCCGATCGTCCTCGTCGCGAACCACGGCCAGGTAGTGCGAGGAATCGCGGGCGATCGCGTCGTAGGCCTCCTCGTAGCGTGCTATCTCGGCTCCCTCGCGGGTGCGGCCGATCTCGTCGTCGGACAGCAGGGCGACCAGCGCCGGCACATCGGCGCGGCCGGCCCGCTGCACCCGATAGACCCGGTTGCCGAGCCGGAGCCGCCCGCCGACGGATTCGCTTGCCCGCGACTGCAAGCGGGCGATGAGTGTGTCCAGCCAGGTACCGACGTGCCGCCGGGCCTCGGGTGTGTCGGGGTAGCGGCAGCGCAGGTGCAACCCGGCCTCGTCGAGGATGAACCAGAGCATCACGCCGTCGGTGCGGATGGTCGCGCCGACGTACTGCGCCTCCAGCCCGGTGGCGTCGACCCGGACCGGCAACCGGCGCAGGTCCAGCCACGAGATCGCGAACATCCCTGGGGCCTCGGGCATCCCGCCCCACGGGCGAAGTATGTCCTCCAACGGCCAGGACCCCATCCGGACGGCCTCCTTGACCGCCTCTGCGCTGGCCCGGGGATCGGGGTCGGTCGATTCCAGCACCGAGTTGGTGATGAACCACCCGACGGAGTCGTTCCAGGTGGCGTCGTACCGGCTGTGCACCGGGAACACTGCCCGCAGCGGGGTGTCGGCCATCTCGCGCGTCACGTCGGTCATCGCGGCCACCACCAGTGCCAGGGTCGAGACGCCGTCGTCGCGGGCCTGCGCCGAGAACGCGGCGCTGTTGTCGACGTCGAGCACGTCGCGCACCTCCACGCGCTCCTGCTGCAGCGTTGCCGCGCCCAGCGGCAGCGGGAACCGCGGCATCACGTCACCGCTGGCCGCCAGTACCTCCGCCCAGCGGTGGTGCACCTCGCCAGGTGCCGCCGGGCGGTCCCGCAGGGCGCGGGTGTGCTCGGCGAAGGCGGGTGCGGGCGGCAGCGACGGCGCCCGACCGTCCTGCACGGCGGCCAACGCGGTGAGCAGGTCCCGTGCGATCACCAGCATCGACCACATGTCGACGTGTGAGTGGTCCGCGGCGACCACCACGGTCGGCCCCGCCGCGGTCTCGAGCACGCACAGCCGGTGCGACGGGCGACTGTAGGGCGGGCAGGCTTGGTCGAGCACGTCACGGAGCGCATCGTTGACGGCCTGTCCGGGGGCGATCGGGTGCTCGACCCAGTCGCCGGGGGAGATCTCGACCTGGTGCAGCCGCGGCTCGCCGTCCTCGCCGGGCGAGAAGATCGACCGCAGCGTGCCGTGCCGCGCGATCACCGACAGCCAGGCGGCCGCGAGGTCGTCCGACGGAACCGGCGCGGACAGTCTGAAGGACAACGCCATCCAGGATCCGGCTCGGTTGCCGGCACCGACGTGGCGCCGCTGGTCGAAGGACACGGGTAGCGATCGACCCGGCCTGCCCACGGTCACGTCGTAGCCGAGCAGTCGGCCGAACGGAAGGCGCAGGTGCGCGACGTTCGTCAGCCGCATATCGGTATCGTAGGCGTTTCACCGGCGACCGCGTCTCTCGGCCATTCACGCCGTGCCGACCTTCAGCGTTCCGGTGGGATGATGTGCGCGTGCCAATGCCCTCGCCGCTGCCCGTCAAGGACGGTGTCGGACCGACGCGGCTGCGCGTCCCGACGTCCGGGCCGTGGGCGACGATTGCCGAGTATGTCGTCGCGAAGTTCGACCATCTGGACGCGGGCGACCTGTACCGCCGGTTCGACGCCGGAGAGATCGTGGGCACCGACGGCCGTGTGATCGGTCGCGGCACGGCGCTGGGCGCGCACCGGTTCGTCTGGTACTACCGCGATCTGCCGGTCGAGGACCCGGTGCCGTTTCACCAGGAGATCCTGCACGTCGACGACGACCTCGTCGTGATCGACAAACCACACTTCCTTCCGACCACCCCGGGCGGGCGATATCTGCGTGAGTCCGCGCTCGTCCGATTGCGGACCCGCCTCGACAATCCCGACCTGACACCGATCCATCGACTCGACCGCGCGACCGCCGGCCTGGTGATGTTCTCGGCCCGTCCCGCGACGCGAGGCGCATACCAGTCGCTGTTCGAGAAGCGGCGGGTCGTGAAGGTGTACGAGGCGGTGTCGACGCGACCGCACGGGTGGGACCCGGATGCACCGGTGCTCGCCGGGCGTGCCGTTCCCCTCGTCTACCGCAACCACATCGCGGCGCGGCGCGGCGCGTTTCGGGTCGTCGTCGACGACTCCCGTGACCCCAACGCCGAGACGGTGGTCGAGGTGCGTGGAAGCGGCGTGAGCGCCTCCGGGCAATATGTGCTGCACACGATCCTGCGTCCGCACACCGGGCGGATGCACCAGTTGCGGGTGCATCTGGCAGCGCTCGGCGTCGGGATTCTGGGCGATCGCTTGTATCCCGACCTGCTACCCGAGGCGCCGGACGATCATTCCCTCCCGCTCCAATTACTGGCGCGGGAATTGGAATTCACCGATCCACTGTCGGGGATGCCGCGAAGGTTCGTCACTCGCCGGACGTTGAGCGAGGCGCCTGCGGCAGCGCGCTGAGCGTAAACATCCGCCACCCAATCGGGTCGTGGTGCTTGCCCTGCATTTCGTCGGGACGAGCCCGTTGCCTCGGGCAAACAAACCATTCGGCCTGTTTTCTGGTAGCGTCGGGGCCGTCATGGTGGTCACATGACAACGCGCACGTCTCAGGCACACGGGGCGATTCACGCGAGGGGTGGAGTGCAGGTGCTGCCCGAGCTGCTGATTGGGCGGCACCTGCACTCACCGTCACCGGAGGTTGGCACTCCTGGCGAGCCGAATCCCGGTCTACTTACCCGCCGTTTCCCGCGTGCGGAGGTCCTTGCGGAGGATTTTGCCTGCGGCGGACTTGGGGACGAGGTCGATGAACTCGA
>NZ_JARJBD010000214.1:0-4314 GCF_029269925.1 Rhodococcus sp. T2V | reverse complement strand
CGCCCGGCACCGTAGGCTCGACCAACCTGATCCACGTCCACAGAATCGGCGAAGACGACCACTAGGCGTCGGAGGCGAAGACGACCACTAGGCCTCGGAAACGACTGTCTCATGCCATCTTTGACACTCACCGTTCGTCTGCTGACACCCCACTCCGATCTCTGGGACTGGCAGACCCGCGCGCTGTGCCGCACCACCCGGGCGGACGTCTTCTTCGGGCCGGACGGCGAAAGCAGAGCAACGCGAATTCGCCGGGAGAGGCAGGCGCAGGAACTCTGCCGGGGTTGCCCGGTCCGGCACGAATGCCGACGCCACGCACTCGACGTCGGCGAACCCTACGGCGTCTGGGGAGGGCTGACCGAATCGGATCGGCGATTCGGTCAGGATCGGCCCCAGCTGAATCCACAGTCAAACCGTAAGCCGGCCAGGAGTCTTCGCATCTCGCCGCGACACCCCCGCCCCGGAAGGCAGTGACAGGCCGACCGCGGTGGGGGTCAGCGTCTTGACGGCACATATCTGGATATTTACTATCTAGGTTATGCGGATGTCGCGAGGTGTCGAGTGGGCAATGCACGTTGTGCTGTCTCTGGCGTGGGTGGATGACGATCGCCCGGTGTCGACCGCTGCGCTCGCACGCAGTTACGATCTGCCGGCTCCGTACCTGAACAAACAGTTGCAGGCGCTCGTGCGCGCGGGGATCTTGACGTCCGTGCCTGGTGCCGCGGGCGGGTTCGTGTTGACCCGCTCGGCCAAGCACATCAGTGTCCTGGACGTCGTCACCGCCATCGAGGGTGCCGAGGAGGCGTTTCGGTGCACCGAGATCCGTGCCCAGGGCGTCGGTGCCGACATGCCGGCCGGTCAGTTGTCTATGCCGTGCGCGGTGTCGATGGCGATGCGAAAGGCGGATCTGGCGTGGCGGCGGGAGTTGGCCGGTCAGAGCGTCGACGACGTCCGGGTCGAGGCTGAGCGGCACGCTCCGGGACTCGCCGAGCGTATGCGCCGGGCATACGACCGGGGCTGATCGCACACAAGCGGGAACTTTCGAATCATCCGTCCGAGGTGGGCGGTTCACACATGAGGAGAATCTAGATGTCAAATGTCCTGATTATTGGAGGCGGTTTCGCAGGAGTCTGGGCGGCGGCCAGCGCCGCCCGGCTGCGACGCGATGCGGGCGTGCCGCGGAAGGACCTCACGATCACACTGGTCGATGCTGGTGACGACCACGTCATCCGGCCCCGCCTCTACGAGCGGGAGCCGGAGACCAAACGCTGCTCCCTCGACGGGCTGCTCGGCCCGATCGGAGTGGAGCGGGTCGCGGCCACGATCACATCCATCGATACCACCACCAACCAGGCTCACGGGATCACCCGAACCGGTGATACCACGTCTCTGAGCTACGACCGTTTGGTGCTGGCCACGGGCAGCCGACTCGTCACCCCCACAGTTCCCGGTGCCCAGCACCTCTTCGACATCGACACGCTCGGTGCCGCCACCTATCTCGACGGGCACCTGCGAAGCCTGCCCGCGTGCCCGGATTCGGAGGGCCGGTACACGGTGGTCGTGATCGGGGCAGGATTCACCGGACTCGAGATCGCCGCCGAACTCACCGATCGACTCCGCGAGATCGCCGCGGATGCGCCGATCCGGGTGATCCTGCTCGATCGCGGTGACGTCGTCGGATCCGGGCTCGGTGCGGGACCGCGTCCTGCGATCCTCGAAGCCCTCGACACCCTCGGGATCGAAGTCCGCCTCGGCGTGGATGTGACCTCGGTCGACGCGCACGGAGTGCAGTTCGCCGACGGCAACCGGATCGCCGCGAACACGGTGATCTGGACGGCGGGCATGCAGGCCAGCCCCCTGACAGCGCACATCCCCGGAGAACGAGACCGACTCGGTCGTCTCACCGTCGATGAGCATCTGAAGGTGGCCGGTCTCGCAGACGTGTTCGCCGCGGGAGATACCGCCGCCGCGTACGCAGACCCCGGCCACGTCGTGATGCAGAGTTGCCAGCATGCGCTGCCGCAGGGAAAGTTCGTCGGGCACAACGCTGTCGCCGATCTGCTCGACCGAGATCTCGTGCCGTTCGCTCCCGCGTCGTATGTCACCTGCCTGGCTCTCGGACCGGCCGGGGCAGTCTTCGCTTCCGGGTGGGACCGACAGGTGCAGATGACAGGCGCGGAGGGAGCGGTGGTGAAGAAGTCGATCAACACCGTTGCGATCTATCCGCCCGTCGGTGATCCGGAGGCTCTGCTGTCGCTGGCGGTTCCGGACGGAACCTGGCGATCGGCCGAACTCGAGGCTCTCACCTGAGAATTGCCCACACGCCGCGGATGCGGGGAATGCCCGCCGCGTCGGTGGCGCTCGTCAGACATTGAAGGTTCCGTCCTGAGGAGGCAAGACATGGATGACACTGAACCCCGCGACGTCCTGAGTGTGGACCGATCGCCGGACCGAACCGGTCCCGCCCGCAGCACGTTCTACCGAGGCGGGTTGTCGATGTGGGCGTGGGTGGCGCAACGGGTCAGTGGGATGGTGATCTACGTCTTCCTGTTGGTGCACGTGGCGGACAACCTGATGTTGCGGGTCTCGCCCGCTGCCTACGACGAGGTGATCGGCACATACAAGACCCTGGTGATGGGTATCGGCGAAATCGGACTGGTCGCCGCCATCCTCGGGCACGGGTTCAACGGGATCCGCATCGTCCTTCTCGACTTCTGGTCGAAGGGCATCGACAAGTCCCGGTGGATGCTGTGGACCGTGATCGTCTTGTGGGTGTTGATTATGGTGCCGTTCGTCATTCGACATCTGAGCCACTATCTGTGAGAGGTGAACTTGCGATGAGTGAGACAGCGAACATAGCTGCGGTAAAAGCGGTGCCGAGACGCGCAAGTTTCGAGAAGTACGCCTGGCTGTTCATGCGGTTGTCCGGAGTCGTGTTGTTGGTGTTGGTTCTGGTGCACGTGTACGTCAACGTGGTGGCCGGCGACGGGGTGTTCAAGGTCGACTTCGCTTTCGTGGCAGGAAAGTGGGCGAGCCCGTTCTGGCAACTGTGGGATTTCCTGATCCTGCTGTTGGCGGTCCTGCACGGCACGAATGGGGTGCGGGTCATCATCGCCGACTATACGGCGCGGCCGGTGCTGCGGTTCTGGCTGAACACACTGGTCACGGCGGCAGCAGTGCTGATGTTGGTCGCCGGGACATTGACCATCTTCACGTTCGACCCGTGCCCGGGCGCGGTCGGGGATCTGCCCTCGTTCTGTCCGGCACCGGCCGCATCGTCACACCAGGAGTGATCGTCATGTCCTTGGGACTCTTCTTCGAAGCCGTCCTTGCCTTGGCGGCGGTATTCATAGTGTGGTTCACAGTTTTCGTTGTTCGGCAGCTCGTCCGGAATCGGCCGGGACGGTGAGTAGGGTGGACAAGAGGTTGGTGGCGTTGGGATCGGCGATGGTTGTCGGCGCCGGGCTGCTCGCGTTGGGTGCAACGGCCGTGGCGTTACTCGCGACCGGGACGATTGCGGGCATCTCGGTGGGGGTGGCACTGATCGTGTTCGGTGGTGTCATCGGAGTGCTGACAGCCAGCCAGGTCCGATTCGGCCGCACCGCTGACATCCTGCTCGCAAAGATGGTTGCCCAACAGGACTATCGAGCATACCCCGAGCTGGCACGTCGTCCGTCCGGTCGTGTGCTGCCCGTTGCGGCCAGTGAACATCTTGCCCGCTGCCGCGCGGGTGTCGCCGCCCGCCCCGACGATTGGCGGGAGTGGTTCCTCCTCGCCGGTGGGTACGAGATCGCACGCGACCACCGGAACGCGGTCCTCGCGTTGGCCCGAGCATCCGCACTCCAGAAGTCGGACCGAAACGCCGTGCGATCTTGACCGAGCTGCGACGCGAATTGGGGCAAGTGTCGATACGGGATAAGCGAGTATGGCAAGAGCCACAAGCGCAAGTAGAGGTCAAATGTACTCCGCGCGTCCACTACTGAATCGGAGAGCGTCCGATGCCTGACTACACGCTTCGTCAGATGACTTACGTCAAGGCCGTGGCCGAGTCAGGATCGATCTCAGGCGCTGCGGACCGCCGGTGTCAGCGGTGCGGCAGCGGTTCAGCGAGTATTCGCCGCGGGCACGGGATGGTGAGCGGGGTGCTCGTCGTGCTCGTGAGAGGTCGGCTGGCGGAGTGGATCCGTCGCGATGCAGAGGTTGCGGTGGTGACCGCCACTGCGAATTTGCGTCACAGACCGACGGCGGTTTCGAGGAGATCGAGTTCGGAGTCGAGGTGGTCGAGCATGGGGTGCAGATCCGGGACGGTGCGGC
>NZ_JARJBD010000213.1:0-4366 GCF_029269925.1 Rhodococcus sp. T2V | reverse complement strand
GTTCTCTCGGGTCTCCTCGTGTGTGGTGGATTGTTGCGTCCGGGTTGGTTTGGTGCTGGTGCACCACACGATCGCTCGGGATGATGTGCACGTTGCCGACACGCGGCTGCGTTGCCGGGAATGAGGGACGCGGCGGAGTAGCCTCCGGCGTGGAGGGATGCCGATGCGAGCCTTTCGTATCACGTTGCCGTCGGCCGAGCGGTATTGGACCGTGGTCGATGACGAGTACCGGATTGTCGGCGATGTCGACGAGTACTTGCGGCATCTTCGATTCGGGCAAGACGCTGCAGAGAGCACCACCAAGGCCTACGCGGAGTCGCTGACACTGTATCTGCGCTGGTGCGAGCACACACAGCGAGATTGGCGGACCGCGGCCGAACGGCTTGGTGCGTTCGCCACCTGGCTCAGGCACACCCCGATCGATCCGGAGGCTCCGTTGATCGGTCCGGGGCTGCCCGAGGTGCGCGGCCCGGGCCGGATCAATCGGATCTTGGCGGCGGTTCGCGGATTTCTTCGGCACAGTGTCGCCGTCGGCACCGCGCCGCCGGAAGTGCTGGCGATGCTCTTCGAGGTCAGCGACAACCGTCACTTGCCGGTGGAGGCCCGCGGCGAGGACGGCGCACTGCACTACGTGGCCCGTCCACGTCATCGCTTGTCGGAACCGGAGACTGGGGTGGACCGCGCCACCGACGAGGAGGCTCTCGCGTTGCTCGGGGCCTGCCGGTCGGCTCGTGACCGGTTCATCGTGGTCGCGATGGCGCGGGCCGGGTTGCGGCGTGGTGAATTGTGCGGGCTTCGGCGCGAGGACATCCACTTCGTGGCCGACTCGTCGGGCCTGGGTTGCACGATGTCCGGTTCACATCTGCACGTGCGCCGCCGGGTGAATATCAACGGCGCATGGGCGAAGTCCCGCCGCCCCCGGGCGGTTCCGGTCGACGATCTGCTGGTGCTCGCGTACGACACCTACGTCTTCGAACGCGACCGGTGCCGCCCGGCCCGAGAGTGCGACTTCGTCCTGGTCAATCTCTTCCACCCGCCGCTGGGGTCGCCGATGCGGCCCGGCGCGATCAACGAACTGTTGACGGGGTTGTCGCGGCGGGCGCACCTGTCCCGCCGGGTTCACCCGCACCAGCTGCGCCACGGATTTGCCTCCGACGTCCTGGACGCGGGAGGGTCGATCGACGAGGCCCAGCAATTGCTCGGCCACGCCCGCGCCGCCTCGACGCAGGTCTATGCGCATCCTTCCGCGCAACGGCTGCGCGATGCGGTCGAGCGCGTCGCCGCACTCAACCGCGACGGGGTGAGCCGGTGACTGCGGCGCTGTCCACCGTCGGTTCCCCTCGGCCGGCGCGGAAGGCCGAGGGGTTGTGGCCGCGGTTGGACCCCCTGTTCCTGACCGCCGCCGGGTGGGCTCCCGCAACGGAAACTCTGACCCCACCACCAGAGCATCCGCTGTTGGGATTCCGGCCGTGTCGGGTCCGGGGATGCCGAACCGAAGTGCTCTGGCCGGACGGCCTGTGCGCGACCTGCCACCAGGCATTCCTCCGCTCCGACATGGGCATCGAGGCGTTCGCTGCTGCGGGTCCGGTGCGCAGACTGCACCGGGGCGAGGTCATCTGCGGAGTTCGCGGTTGTCCCCGCCCGTGTCGCAACAACCGCCTCAAAATCTGCACGACCCACGAGAATCACCGGAGGAGACTGAACCTGCCGCTGGACGAATTCTTGAAAGATACTGCACCGAAACCCCTCCCAGGATTCGGCCCGTGTCGGGTGACGGTCTGCGACCGGCAGGCACACTGCCGACGCGGGCTCTGCCGGCCACACGATGTTCGGTGGTGGGACCAGGACCGCAAGGGGCTGACCACCGATTTCGAGGTGTGGTGCCGAACAGCGGCCCCGGTCGTGAGCGGCCATGAGGTCATCTTGCGGGGTCTGACCCCGCTGGTGCAGGCAGAGATCCTGTTCGGCCTGCAGCAGCGCTGCGGACGGGATGTGATCACCCACCTCTATCAGCTTCGCGTTTTCACCCGCAGTCTCCGTAGCCACGGCGTCGCAACGATCGTCGACGTCGATGCCTCGACGCTGCCGCGGCATATCCGGCCGCTCGTGCAGGAGTTGCAGGCAGCGGTGTCGGAGTCGACCACCGGTCCGGATAGTGAGCAGCACAAGGACATTTGGAACATGCGCGTCTTCGGGCACGGCCGAAAGCGGCTGGATTTCACCGTTGTCGCCCAACCGTGGCTCCGCAGCGCCGCCAAGCACTGGGTCCTCGAGGAACTGCCGCTGCGGCGTGGGCCGAATGTTGTCGCCGTCCTGCGTGACCATGTCAACAGTGTCGCCGCGTTGGGTAACAGCCTGCGGTTGCATCGGCCCGATGACGGCATGGACCCTGCCGCGTTGGGCCGCGCCGACATCGTCGCCTTCCTCAACCGGCTCCGACACCAGGAATCCGCCGGCGACCTCTCCGCCTACCAACGCCGCAAGACTGCCCAGCATGCCGCGCTGGTGCTGCGTGAATGCCGGGCCCTGGGCCTCGCCCGGCCGGGCCGGCCCCTGGCCGGTCTCAGCCAGGAGTTCACCTTCCGCCGCCACGACCTTCCCCCGGTGCCCAAGGACGACGCACCGGGCCGGGCCCTGCCCGATTCAGTCCTCACTGCGCTTATCGCCGCGCTCGACCGCCTCGAGGCCGCCGGCGGACGCGATATCCGCGTCGCTGTCCAACTGCTCATCGACACCGGTCGCCGACCAGCCGAGATCTGCAACTTGCCGTGGGACTGCCTCGACCAAGACCGGGACGGCAAATACGCGCTGATCTACACCGACTTCAAGAACAACCGCGTCGGCCGACGCTTGCCGATCGGCGACGCCACCGCAGAACTGCTCATCGAACACAAACAGCGTGTGCGCGATCGCTTCCCGGACACACCCCTCGCCGAACTGGCGCTGCTGCCCAGAGCGACCCGCAACCGCGCCGGCACCCAGCCGATCCACGACGACACCCTCGCCTCCGCGCACCGCCGCTGGGTCGACGATCTCGAGGCGCTGCACCGCCCGGACGGCTCGGAGTTCGATAAGTCCGCGGTGTTCCTCTACGCCTACCGACACAGCTTCGCCCAACGGCATGCGGATGCCGGAACACCCGTCGACGTCCTGCGGGAGCTTATGGGGCATCGCTCAATCGCAATGACTCAGGGCTACTACTCGGTCACCGCCACACGAACCCGGAAGGCCGTCGACGCCCTGGCCGCCGTCCAGTTCAACGGCCGCGGCGAACACGTGTGGAGCCAGGCTCGCCTGCTACTGGAAAGCGAACACCAACGGCTCTGCGTCGGCCAGGTCGCGGTCCCGTTCGGCATCTGCACCGAACCGTCCAACGTGCAGGCCGGAGGCGGCTCCTGTCCGTTCCGGTTCCGGTGCCTGGGCTGCGGTCACTTCCGCTCCGACCCCTCCTACCTGCCCGAGCTGCAGGATTACCTCGACACCCTGCTCCGTGACCGCGAAAGGGTCCGTGCCGCTACCGAACTCGATGAATGGGCCCGCGACGAGGCGGTGCCGTCGGAAGCGGAAATCACGAGGCTGAGACAGTTGATCCGCCGCGTCCAACACGACCTTGATGCACTCACCGAGGACGAGCGTGGACAGATCGAAGAAGCCGTTCGGGTGGTGCGTCGCACCCGACAGACCGTGCACCTCGGACTACCCACCACCGGGCCGCAAACGCTCGACCCACACCTCGAAACGCACCGATGACCTCGAACTCCACCGAACATCTGATCGCGGCCCGCCGCGGCGACAGCACCCGTCGACGGCAAAGAGTCCTCGACGCGCTTACCCGGCTCCGCGCCGACGGGGCCGAGATCACAATCTCTTCCGTCGCTCGCACCGCGGGAGTCGACCGCTCGTTCCTCTATCGCCACCACGATCTCCGAGCCCAGATCCTGACAGTCGCCGCCGAACCTGAGCCGCCACCGTCGAGCACCCGCACCAGCTATCGGTCACTTCTGGCCGATGTAGCCAACCTGCGGGCACAAAACGAACGACTACGGCAGCAGAACACGAAACTCGCCGACAGACTCTCCGAGGTTCTCGGCGAACAGGTCCTCCACGACGCCGGTCTCACCGGACACGACGAAATCGGCACCCTCCGAGAGCGGACCGCCGAACTCGAACAGCAGCTCCTCGACAGGCAACACGAGCTCCAGGACCGCGACGACGAACTCGCAGCCGCCCGCGCCACCAACCGAGACCTGATGGCAACCCTCAACAGCCGACCACAACCACCACGTGCCCAACACCTGTAGTGCACACCATCAGGCTTTTGACCAGCGCAAATAGCATTTGTTAACAAAAATTCCCGAGAGAAGCC
>NZ_JARJBD010000212.1:0-4402 GCF_029269925.1 Rhodococcus sp. T2V | reverse complement strand
ACTCCGAGGCACACCTCATCGTAACGCAAACCCCACTAACTGAACGGTATTGGGGTTAGCCCCGGCCGACGGATGTGAGGATGCCGTAGCTGCGGCATCCTCTCGTTCCTTCGTGCGTAGCTGGGAGCACTCAAAGATGCGATTGCACGAAAGGATCTGGCCTGCAGAAATGCTCGAGGATATTGCTGCCGAACTGCAGGAACCACTTGGCCTGCAAACACGGTCAGCTGTCGGTGGGTGCGCCACGCTCGGCTGGGTCGCGATAAACGGATGAAGCGTATGCGAGCACCCAAGAAATCACATGTGGCGTACGGCACACTCTTGGGATCAGCGTCGTCGGCGTCATACGATTTGGTGTGCACCGGCTGATCCGATGTGCAGGCCGCTGGTGCCGCAACGCCGTGAGCTGAATCCTGTTCAGCCACTGGAGTTCGCGCTGCTTGACCGATCCTCGACTGCCGGTGTCGCGGCCCCGCCGTCCGCCAGCTCCGGCGGGGGTTCCGCGTGGCTTGACCCGTGGCGACTCGACTCGACTCGATGACGACGGGTGACGCCAAGGAGCCCATCTGTGCCGGCGTGTGCATTCTCGCCAACCTCCACTGACGTGCGAAGCTGCGGCGGCACGGCGATCGACGGTCGCCTTCCCAGAGCTCCTTCATTGTCGAATTTCGTTGCAGCAGAAGAATTTTAGATCATTCTTCACGCAGCTATCTCTGCGCATCAACCTCGAACGATCATATATGATCGTCGACCACGCGGACACATGGATCTCCCTTCGTGTGAAGCCTGATCTGCCCGAGCTCTGTCGGCAAAGACTAGGAATTGTCGCCCTGACTGGGGTTTGCTCACGAAGCCCGGTACTTGCCCCCGGCCCCGACAGCCTCTCGCATTGGTTGCGACCGCGGTCCGCGATTTGCACGCCCCCGACGAAGCGGGAAGTGTCGGATCCATGCTAAACCTCTCTCAAACACACCTGATTGGCCTACTCACCACGATGCGCATTCACCCCGTGCTTTCGGGTGATGCACGGTGCATCAACGTGGTTCATTGGTAGTTCGCGAAGGCACCGTGCCGTAGGTCTAGACCTCTGCATCGAGCCGTTCCCGCACACCGCCTGGCCATTCGATCGGTATGTGGAATACATGTCGACGCTACTTGCCTTCCTTAGGTCGATTGGCGTTCGCTCAACACCCGATCGACTCCGCGGCCCGGCGAGAAAGGCGGGCCACGTTTCGTGCCGACACCATTCCCAAGCTTCGGCTGCTGCCGGATCCGGCTCACTACACCACGAAGCGTTCTTGCACGCGGCATCGGATGTCGCGGATAACGCAGGCCGGTCGGGCTCCGAACTTTCCCTCCATCGGTGTCACTTCCGACAGCATCGGGCCGCATAGAGCGTGGATCGTCGGTGGCCGGCCCGACACGACTCTTGCGTTTCCCGCGAGTTCCAAAACGTGCGGCCAACGTCCATCGCCCGCCGTAACACTCGAAGCGCCATTTCGAAGGCAGCGCCGCGTCCGGTCATGGGAGGCGGTGGGTAGTCTTCGCCGCTCATTGAGGCGAGGCACGAGCGACGTAAACCGACAACAAATCCATTTGCGCAGCACCCGGCATCGCAGCGCTGATCAAGCCGGAAACCGAGCACCCCGCAGATCGATGGGGACGTCCCGGCTTGGAACACGAGGAAGTCGAGGCCGCACGCTGAGACGTACCCGCCTGACGACACGTGTTCTGAACTCATGGGCCGGCTCTGTCAAGGGACATTGGTTTCTGCCCATTGGCGGTCACGAAACCTGCCCGTGGGCGGACATGAATGTGCCCACGGGCGGACACGAAACTGCCCACCGTGTTGCTCAGGTGAGCGGTGTGGTGCCGGTGCCGGCGAGGGCTTGGCTCATCCGGATCGAATCTCCACTGGTCTGACAGAGGTGAGCGTGATGCATGAGCCGATCGACGGTGGCGGTGGCCAGTGTCTTGGGCATCAGTTCGTCGAATCCTGACGGATGCAGATTCGAGGAAAGCGCTAGGGCGCGTTTCTCATAGGCGGCATCGACAAGCCGGTAGAGGCCTTCGGCGGCGTCGGCGGCCACCGGCAACAGGCCGATGTCGTCGACCTATGCCGACGTCCTATCTGGGGTTACGTGACCACCGTCCGCAATGAATGGTGAGAGTTCTGTGCGAGGGTCGGCGTGTCTCTCGCGGACGTTCTATCCGGGGTGGTTACGCTACGGGGTGTGACGACGATCACAGAAACGGTCGGGGCGTGTTGTCGGGTGCAGCGGCTGGTCCTGCCCGATGGCGGGGGCCACACCTGGACGGTGCTCGGCTCGGATCATCGCCCGGTGGTCCCGGCGGAGGAGTACCTGGAATATCTTCGGGCCCAGCAGGTGTCGCCAAACACGGTGAAGTCCTATGCGCGGGCGTTGGCGTTGTGGTGGCAGTTTCTGGAGCTGTTCGGGCTGGTCTGGGATGCGGTGACGTTGGAGAACTTCGGTGCGTTCCTGACGTGGTTGCGTACCGGGGACGAGCCGGGGGTGGTGTCGATCGAGCGCCGTGGTGCCCGATTCGCCGAGTCGACGATCTCCGCGCGGCTGGGTGCGGTGCTGTCCTGCTACGACTATCACGTGCTTAACGGCGTGGACGTCGGCCGGGACCTGCATCGGATCACCCATCGCGGCGGCGGCCGGTACAAGCCGCTGCTCGAGCACGTCGTGCGGCGAAAGGGTCGTCGCCAGGCGGTGATCCGGGTGCGCCGCCCGGGCCGGGGGGCGCCACCGATCTTGACGCCCGAGCAGATCGAGCGGATCTGTGAGGCATGCGCGAGTTGGGATCCCGACACGCGGGAGTGGCGTGGGTCGGTGCGCAACCGGCTGCTCTGGATGTTGTTGGCGGAGACGGGCGTTCGGTTGGGTGAGGCGCTCGGGTTGCAGCATCGCGATTGGCACACCGGGTGCGGTGACACCCCGTACGTCGAGGTCGTGACCCGAGACCACCCGCATGAGGTGCGGGCCAAGAGCGGCTACCGGCGGGTGTATGTCTCCGACGAGCTGGACCGCCTCTACGGCGAGTACGTCTGGCGGTTGTGCGAGGCCGGCGCCGATCTGGCCACCGACGACTTCGACGGCACTTGCGTGTTCGTCAACCTCGACCGGGAACCGCGGTTCGCGCCGTGGCGACCGGAGTCCGTCTACGATCTGGTGGACCGGCTGCGCCGCGAGCTGTCCGGGCAGGTGCCGCAGGCCTGGTCGCCGCACTGGATGCGGCACAGCCACGCCACGGCGCTGTTGCTGTCGGGGGTACCGGTGCACGTGGTGAGTCGACGATTGGGACATGTCGACGTGCAGACCACGCTCAACACGTACGCGCACGTGAGCGAGGACGCCGAGATGCGGGCGGCCGCCGACTGGAAGGCGGTCACCGCCGGCTGGCGAGTCGGCGCGCACCGCGACGAGCGGATCGGGTCCGGCTCGTGACCGGCGGGCGCGACGAGGCCACGATCGACTGGGTGGAAGCGGCCCGCGTCCGCTGCGACCCGCAGGCGCTGGAGGACTTGTGGGCGGCCGTGCCGGAACCGATGCGGCTGTCGTGCTTCGCCGAGTCGAGTGTCCCACCGGAATACGCGGGAGCGTTCTGCCACGACGGGACCTGGCGGGCCGGGGTGGACCTGTCGCAGCTGCCGGAGCCGATGCGCCGGGAGGTGGCGTGGTGTGTGTTCCGGATCATCGAGCTGGGCGGGAAGATCCCGACACCGGGCTTGAGCATGCTGGTGCGCCGGCTCGGTGAGGTGATCGCCGATCGTGCCGGGCGGGCGCCCGCCTCCCTGCTCGGACTGCCCGTGCGGGACTGGTGCGGGCAGATCCAGCACGCGGTGCACCGGCGCCGCGGGCGGCTACCGGCGGCCACCACGATGAAGAACATCCGCTGCCTGCTGACGAGGATGATGCGGCTGCTCGTCACCGCCTCCGATACCGGCCCGTGGTGGCAGCGAGACCGATGGAACCCGGTCGAGGACAACCGGATCCCGCTGCGTGAGCACGAGCCGATGGGCCGGTACTCGGTGCGGTTCGACCGGATCGGCGCCCGCTGGCTGCGGCGCGGGCTGCAGTGGCACTGCAAGGTCGGGCTGGAGACGGGATCGTTGAGCTGGTCGACGGTGCACCGCCGGATCGTGGCGGTGGGCGAGTTCGACGGCTTCCTGGGCGGCCGCGGAGTCGAGGGGCCGTGGCTGGTCGATGACGCCGCCGGGATGCGGGCCCTCATGCTGGAGTTCCTCGGTCATCTCCGCGCCAGGCCGGTCACCCGTGGACGCCGCACCGGCCAGCGGTTGTCGCCGGAGTCGGTGCAGCACCTGGCCAGCGATGTGGAGCAGTTCTACCTGTTCATGACCGACAACAAGGACGCG
>NZ_JARJBD010000211.1:0-4405 GCF_029269925.1 Rhodococcus sp. T2V | reverse complement strand
CACCCGCTGGCTCGACCCCAGCCACGGCGGCCTCAACCTCGGATTCCCCCAGAACAACTAGACCTCCACCACATCACCTGTGCGGGGCGCGGATCTCTGACCGCACCCCGCACAGGCCCCCACTCACCACTCCCCCCACACTCGAGGAACACGTCATGCCTCTCGTCCACATCCACGTCATCGAAAACAGGCGCACACCTGAGCAGCTTCGCCACGTTGCGGACGTCGTGCAGAACGTGATGCTCGAACACTTCGCCGCACCGGATCGAGACCGTTACCAACTCATCACCGAACACAGGCCGGGCCAGATCATCGCCGAGGACACCGGACTGGGGTTCGAACGCACCGACGACATCGTCGTCGTGCAGATCGCTCAACAGGGCAGAAGCGTGGACCAGAAGACGGCGATGTACCGGGCACTGGCCGACCGACTTCACATCGAGACCGGTCTCGCACCAACCGATGTGATCGTCTCGGTCGTCGAGAACACGCGCGATGACTGGTCTTTCGGCAACGGAATCGCCCAATTCGTAGAAGGCCACCTCTGAACACACACACTGCAGTCGCTGAGCGGCACGCTAGTTGACCCGACGCCGATGCGCTAGAACATGCCGTGGCCCCCGAAACCACCGAAGTGTCCGAAACCACCGAAGCCACCGAGGAACGGGCCGGCCTCCGGTCGTTGGGGCCCGTAGGTTCCCGGCCAGCCCCAGGGGAAGCCCGACTGCGGCACGTCGGTCACGGGCCCCGCATCCGGCACGACCCGTGCGACGGGCGTAGCAACGCTGTCGGTTGCTGTTGCCGCGGAAGCAGTTCCGGCGCCGAGGGCGATCAGGGGTGCGATTGCGGCTGCGGCGACCGCCGCGCGGATTGCGAGCTTGTACATTGTTCTCACCTTTCGTTTTCTGGAGCTGTGATCGGGTTGATGATCGAACGACCATTGAAGTAAATTTTCGTCCGAACACGGCGCGCAGTCGCCACAGCCAGCGGGTGTTTGCGGGTGCTACCAGCAGTAATCTCGGTCTTCCAGGTAGCTGCAATGCCATTGCCGGCCGGCAATGGCAAGACCGCATTGTGGCGTATCGGCGGGGTGCCGATGACGTACTCTCGAAGTCGATCACTTCGACGGTGATCGGGCGCTTTCTCACGGACGACGCGGAAACTCGGGGTCGACGATGGCCGAATTCCATCCTCCGGCGGCGCGGTCCGATCCGGCGGCGCCACGGGTGCGGGTGCTGCTGGCCGAGGACGACGTCCTGCTCCGCGAGGGTGTGGCGAGCCTGCTCACCCGCTCCGGTTTCGATGTCCTGGGGCAGGCCGGCGACGCAACCACCCTTCTCGAACTGGTCCGGAAGCGAACGCCCGACCTGGTGGTGGTCGACATCCGGATGCCACCGACCCACACGACCGAAGGCCTCGACGCGGCCCGGGAGATACGCGAACAGTTCCCCGAGGTCGGCATACTCGTGCTGTCGGCGCATGCCGATGTCGAGCACGCCATGGAACTACTGGCCAGCGGCCGGGGAATCGGCTACCTGCTCAAGAGCCGCATCACCGACGTCGACGATTTCATCGACACCCTGCAGCGCATTGCCGCGGGGGCGTCCGTCGTCGACCCGGCGCTGGTGCAGGAGTTGGTCTCCGCCCGTCGGCGCAACGACCCGCTCGCGGCGCTCAGCACGCGGGAGCGGGAGGTTCTGGCCCTCATGGCGGAAGGACGTTCCAATGCCGGCATCGCCCGCCGACTGTGGGTCACCGAGGGAACCGTCGAGAAGCACGTGCGCAGCATCCTGACCAAACTGAACCTCCCGGAGACCGGCGACGATCACCGACGGGTTCTCGCGGTCGTCACCTTTCTCGAGGCTCGCTGACCGGAGCCACGCGGTCCCGTTCAGCGCGGAGCAGATCCCGGATTGCGTCGGACGACAGCTCGGTCTTCGACACGAATCCCACCGCGGGGCTCCCGGAGACCAGGTCGGCCAGGTCTTGCTCGGCGTGCGTGGAAATCAGGATCACTGCTGCTGCGAACGACTCGTCGAGTCGCTGCGCGAGGTCGAATCCGCACTCCGCGCCGAGTTCGACGTCGACCAGAATGACATCGGGCTGCAGTTCCGCGGCCGTCCGCACCGCGTCGGCGGTGTTCGACACTGTGCCGACCACCGGGATGCCCTGCTGCTCGAGCAGTCGCCGAGCAGTGGCCAGAAAACACGGGCTGTCATCGACGATCAGGCATCGTGGACTACCGAGCTGCAACACCATGCCCTCCATGGTCGACCCGATCCTCCCGGGTACGCATTCCCGCTAGCAGGAAAATCCCGTCGTTCACTCGCCGGCGACCGGGATGGTGATGTCCAGCGTGGTGCCGTGACCCGGCGGACTCGTGATCCGCAGGTGGCCGCCGAGGGCCTCGACCCGGTCCTGCAATCCGAGGAGCCCGGAGCCCGCGGCGGACGACGCACCGCCGACGCCGTCGTCCCGGATCACGAGGTGAAGGATGCCGTCCTGAGTCCCCAGCGACACGGTCACCTCGGAGGCTCGCGCGTGCTTGGCGGCATTGGTGAGCGCCTCGGCGACCACATAGTAGGCGGCGACCTCGACCGATTCCGCGAAGCGATCCTCGATTGCGACGTCGAGGGTGACGGGGACCGCCGAACGGCGTGCCAAAGTCCGCACCGCCGATCCCAGCCCGCCCTTCGACAGGATCGCCGGGTGGATTCCGTGTGAGAGTTCGCGCAGATCCTCCGACACCCCCTTCAGCCCCGACGCGATGGCCGACAGCTGCTCCTTCACGTCCACCCATTCGGCAGGCACCGATGCCTCCGTCATCCGCACCTCGAGCCCCAGCGACACCAGTCGCTGCTGAGCCCCGTCGTGCAGATCGCGTTCCAGGCGGCGCCTGGCCTCGTCGGAGGCCGCGACGATCCGCGCGCGCGAGGCGAGCAGTTCGGCACGGGTCACAGCATTGGCGATCGCGGTCGCGACGAGATCGGCGAAGTCACCGAGCCGCGCCTCGGTGTCCGGTGGCAGCGGCTCGGCGCACCGCGATCCGACGATCGCCGCACCCCACACCCGGGAGTCCACGACGATCGGGACTCCCACGATCGATCCGAAGCCCCCCTCCCGAATGCGGGTCGCGACTTCCCCACCGACGTGTTCGTGGTTGTCGATCCTGGCGGCACGGCCGGTGCGGAGAACGATCGCCCCGACGTCGTCGCCCTCCATCGGGATTCTGTCTCCGGTGTCGGACATCCCCGTGACCCCCGGCTCGTATCGAACGGCGACCAACGTCCCCGTACCGTCCCCGTCGTTGCGAAGGAGTACGGCGTTGACCACGTGCAGCCAGAGCGTGAGTTCCTCGGCGACAGCTGTGAAGACTTCCGGTGGGCTCACTCCACGCGCCGCCAGTGTTGCCACTCGGCGCAGTGCGGCCTGGTGCGCGGCGAGGACACCGAGTTCGTCGCGGCTGACCTCGGCCTCGCGCCGGCGCAGGACCGCCTCGGCGGTGCGCAATCTGGCCTGACCGGCCATCAGGTTGGCCACCAGCGCGACGGGCAGGAAGACCAGGATGGCCACCCAGTCGCCGGGTTTGGTCGGAAGCAGGGACCCCGCCACCTGGAGGTGGAAGTAGACGTAGACGACTGCACTGACCAACGTCGTCATCACCGACAGCACGAATCCCCAGCGAGCCGAGACCACCAGGACTCCGAGCAGGAACACCGCGCCGAAGGCGTTCTGCGGCGCGACCGTGTCGAGCTGATGCACCACAGCGGTTTCCACGGTGATCACGGTGGCGGCGACCACGATACCCAGCCACAGAGGAGGGGTGGTCGGGCGCACCAGGAGCGCTATCAGACGCGCAGGCATCTCTCGCGCGTCCGCATCGACAGCCCCGAAGTGGGACGCCGCGTCGCGCCGCGACAGCGCTCCGATTGACCGCCGTGACCACTTTCGCGTCATCGTGCTTGCTCGGATCAGTCGTGGAGTTCTCGGACAGACCTCGATGTGCATCATATCGAGGTGACCCTCACCGTCTCGACGGCTTGCGCCCGTTGGTCGGCTGACACCGGCCGATGTCGCTACGCTGGGCACAGGCCGATGCAGTAGACCTTGGGAGGACGCGGTGGTAGCCGTACAGATACAGGTGGGTGATCTGGTGCAGGCGTCCGGTCACGCCGGCCCCTGGCTGGTCGTCGAGGTCAGCAAGGGCATGGCTTCGCTGCAGCATCCCGACGGACATCGACTGTCGGTCCGGACGACGACGCTGTCCGTGGTGCACAAGGCGACGAGCCCGGCCGGCGAGGTCGAGCCGCCTGCCCGCGATCAGCCGGGAGAGGCGCCCACCCTCTTCGACTAGAGCGTGTCTGCTATTTGCGGACGCGGTGATGGATGACGAAGGCGGCGAGGA
>NZ_JARJBD010000210.1:0-4456 GCF_029269925.1 Rhodococcus sp. T2V | reverse complement strand
TCACGAGGCCCTTGTCGAGGATGGTGTCGATGACGTCGGCGAGACTACTCGAGCTCGGTCCACCTGCCGTGGTCATGCGCGTGCTCCTGTCCGACGCCGCGGTGTTGCCTTCTTCGCGGCAGTCTTCTTAGCTGGGGTCTTCTTCGCGGGGGCCTTTTTAGCTGCGGCCCTTTTCGCGGGGGCCTTCTTAGCAGCGGTCTTCTTCGCGGGGGTCTTCTTCGCCGGGGTCTTCTGTGCAGCGGCCTTCTGGGGACGACGCCGGCGCGGCTCGGGACGACGCCGGCGCGGCTTGGGCTCCTCCTCAGGCTCTTCCTCCGCCGTCTCCTCCTCAGCGGTGTCCTCCTCGGGTTCCTCCTCCGCCGTCTCGTCCTCAGCGGTCTCTTCCTCGGGTTCTTCGTCCTCGTACTCGCCGGACTCCTCTTCCGGCTCCTCCTCCGGTTCTTCCTCCTCGTACTCGCCGGACTCGTCCTCAGCGGTCTCGTCCTCGGGTTCTTCGTCCTCGTACTCGCCGGACTCCTCTTCCGGCTCCTCCTCCGGTTCCTCGTCTTCGTACTCGCCGGACTCCTCTTCCGACTCCTCGTCCGGCTCCTCGTCCGGCTCTTCCTCCTCGTACTCGCCGGACTCCTCTTCCGGCTCCTCGTCCGGCTCTTCGTTGGTGTCCTCGGACTCCTCGGGTTCGACGACCTTGCCGTCCCGGATTTCTCCGCGCCACCCCTCGATCTCGTCAGGATGAAGAACGGACTGGGTCATGACGTGGCGCCCGAAGTGCTTCAACTCCAAGCGCGCTCGCCGACCCTGTGCCCGCCACAGGTTCCCCGTCCTCTCGAACAACCCCTTCGGGTGATACTCGAGGATCACAACGATGCGGGTGAGATCCGGGGTCACCTCATGGAACGTCACCGCACCGTCGATGAAACCCTTGGCCCCCTTCGACCGCCACACGATCCGCTCATCCGGGACCTGCTCGAGGATCGACGCCTCCCAGGTGCGATGCGACAAGAAGATCTGCGCCTTCCACTCGAGCTTCTCGTCCGCTTCCTGCTCCACCCGCTCGACCTTCTTCATGAACGACGGAAAGTCCGCGAACTGGGTCCACTGGTTATACGCCAATTGGACCGGCACACCGACATCGATCGTTTCGACGATGTTGGTCAACTTGAGCTTCTTGCCCTTACCTCCACCACCACCACCACCGGTGACCGCGTCCTTCACATCCGACGCCGTCTCCTTCACCTTGTCGGTCAGCCCGGAGAACAGGGACTTGCCGTCGCCCTCCCCGTCACCGTCACCGTTGCCGTTGCCGTCACCGTTGCCGTTGCCCTTGCCGGTGACCGCGGACAGCAGGCTGCCCCCGCCGCCCTCGGCGTAGTCGGTCAGCCGGCCGGTCGCGCCCGCCACCTTGTCGGAGACGGCGGACATCGCCTTGTCGGTCACGGTGCCGAGCAGGCCCTGCGCCGCCTTCTGCAGCGGTGACACCGATGCGGCCTCACCGGACGCACCGGAAACATTCTGGCGCAGCTTCTTCGCCGCACTGTCAAGATTCGAGGTCATCGCTGATCACTTCCGGGTGCGTCGTACGGGTACGGAATCGGTCGTCGCCTTCGCCCGTGTCCTGCGGGCCCTGGCTCGGGCCAGGTCGTCGCCCTCGCCCTCGTCGTCGTCGTTCGTCGTCGACCGCGACCGCGACCGGGTGGGCCGGGAACCACCGCCACCCGACGAGCGGCGCCGCGGGGCCGGCCGCCTCCGGGCGCGGGGCGCCTGTTCGGAATCGTCGTCACCGGTCTCGTCGTCGCCCTCGTCCTCGACTTCCGTGTTCTCCTCGTCCTCGTACTCGTAGTCGTCGTCGGGTTCCTCGTCACGGGCCCGCTTCGACTTCTTCTCCTTGCCGGCGCCGCCGAGGAGACCCTCACCCGACTGCAACCGGGTGTTGAGCGAGTCGATGCGCTGACTGGCCGCGGTCACCGCGGCCGCCTTCGCCGCATTCATCAACTCCTTGCGGACCGTCGCACCGAGCTTGGCGACCTCGGGGGAATCGGCGAGCAGTTTGCGGCCCTCGTTGAGAACACCCAGCGACCCGCCCGGAAACCGTCTGCTGGCCCCGTACCCGGCGAGCATCAACGCCAGCTTCATCTTGTGCGTGCGGCCCAACATGTAACCGGCACCCACGGCCATGGCCATCTGGCCCTTGCTTGTCATCGCCCAACCCCTTCGTCGAGTGGATGTGGTGGTGCACCTCGGCGCCGGCGGCGGTCTGTGAGCGGATCCTGCGCGGTGAGGGGCGCATTCCGCCGACTACCCCGGGGAAGGGCTACTCAATCGGCCGCCCCAACGGAAACCGCAGTTCGGCCGCGAAACGAGCCGACCGGTCGGTGGCTCCTGCGGACGACGACGACGGCGCGAGCCCGTGCCATCGTGGTGCGGGCGGCAGGCTATGTGCGGGCGACGATGAAGTCGTAGGGCGCCATCGGTCCGAGCAGGCGCATCGTGACCCGGTTGTCCCAGCGCTCGGCCAGCTCCCCGACGGTGTGTTCGAGTTCGCCCTGCCGGTCCACCTCGAAGAGGACCGCGATCTGCATGGCGTCCTCGTCGTGGGTGGGGTCACGGACGTCGGCGGTGTCGGTCAGCGGGGACAGGATCTCGAGGGTGGTGCGGGTGTCGGCGTTCCGCTTGGCTTCGAGGGCGTGACCGATGATCTCCCCCAACGCCATCCGGGCGTCCCGGGTCAGTTCCTCCGGTTGGTCGCGGATCTCCTCGAGCAGGCTGGTTGCCTTCGGGCTGTCGTCGACGATCTCGCGGAGGATGGTCTCCTGCACGTAGCGGCCCTTCACCATGTACTGCGCGAAACCCTCCAGTTTGTCGAGGGCGGAGGCGAACTCGTCCTCATGGTCGGCGAGCAGTCCGTTGATCACCGCGTCGCGGTCGGAGACGACGGCACCGAACCGCAGCGGCAGCACCGGAGCGACGTGCGAGGTGCCGTCCAGGATGCGGGCGTGGGCCTGCAGGTCCGCGGGGGTGCCCAGTCGCCTGCCGGGATCGATTTCGCTGACCAATGCCGCGATCTCACCGTGGGTGACGATATCGATGGGGGCGTCGTGGATGCCGGTGGCGTCGTCGTCGGGTTGCACGTCCGCCGGGACGATGCCGTACACATAGATCGCGGTCGACGCCGCAGCAGTGCCCTCGTCGTCACCGTCGGGCTCGGTGTCCTCGGGGGAGGTCATGTGTTCCTCCGGCGGGGTGCGGGTTCGCGTTCGCTGCCTGAGCCGCTGAGCAGCTCGCCGAGCGTCTCGCTCACGCCCTCGAGGACACCCTTGGTCTTGGATTTGGTGCTGCCGCTGCCCTTGACGTCGGAGACCAGATCGGCCAAGCCCTTCGGTTCGCTGCCGATCGCGAGCCGGTTCGCCGCCTCCGCAAAACGCAGGTAGGTGTCGACACTCGCGACGACGACGCGGGCATCGATGGTGAGCAGTTCGATGCCGACGATCGAGACCCGGACGTAGGCGTCGATGACCAGTCCCTTGTCCAAGATGGTGTCGATGACGTCGGCGAGACTGCTGGAACTGGGTCCGCCTGCCGTGGTCATGCTCGTCGCTCCTGCCTCTGTTCGCCCACCGCGCGGCGCTGCAACCACAGGTCCCGCCCACCCCGGCAGGCTCCACCGCCCCGACGCCCCGGGAGGGCCAGGGGTGCACGCGGGGGTCGGCTAGCGACTACCCGGACCGGGCCCAATTCAATCGGTCAAAGACGGGAGAGGACTACGCAATTCGGGCCGAGGAACAGTCCGTCCGGTCGGATCCACCGGCACCATCGAAGGTGTGCCATGTGTCCGCGGACCACGGCGACTCGACCTTCGCATACTCGACCGCTTCCCTCGGTCACCGGCATCGCCTCGGTGGGCGGCGTCGTAGCCGCGGGCCCGGTAGATGTCGCGGCTGCGGGCCGCCTGTGGATCAGTGTCCCAGTGCCCCCGGTGTCCTCGGGGTGGTGCGCGTCCAGGACCACGCCTCTCCGGCCGCTCCTGCGCACCCCCGGCGGCATGTTCGGTGGTGCGCGCGGCACCGCCAGGCCATGCTCAGGGCGGTGCTGACGTTGACGTTCTCGAACACCGCCCGCGTGGGGATCTCTGCGGTCGGGCGCCCGGTTTGAACTGCGGGTTTACCGGGAAAGCGTCACTTGTTCACAGGACGGGTGCCCCGGAAGGGTGCGCGGAGGTCCCACGTCGTCGCGCCGCGTCCGGAGCCCCGTTCACTGCAGGAGTCGGGGACTTCCACGGATGAGGTGAGCACGATGAAGAAACTCGCAGCGCGCACGGCCATCGCGACAGCCGTGATCGCTCCCGCGATGGTCCTTGCGGCCGGGACCGCGTCGGCGGTGCCGGCGTTGAGCGTCGGGGCCGGCGCTCAGGGAACCGTGACCGTCACGGTGCCGGCCGGCGAGAACTGGACCTGCTTCGGCT
>NZ_JARJBD010000021.1:0-134005 GCF_029269925.1 Rhodococcus sp. T2V | reverse complement strand
TATCGCAGGTCAACCACCCAAAACCCGGCTCGACACGCGGCGGTCGGCTGTCGGATAGTTCAGCACGCTCCTAGGGCCGAGCTGCGAGGAAACGTCGCCTGCGCACCGTTGCCGAGGGCCCTGCTCGACGCCGCGCGCAGGTGCACGACGCTGGACGCGGCGCGCGCGACGATCGCGGAGGTCGTCCAGCGCGGAGCGGTCACGGCGGAAGAACTCGCCGTCGAACTCGACGCGGGAAGTGGTCGTGGATCCGCCATCCCGCGAATTGTTCTGCGGGAAATGAAGGCCGATGTGCACTCGGTCGCCGAGGCCCACGCGCGCCGGTTGTGGCTGCGCAGTGGGCTTCCCGAGATGGTGTTCAACAGGAAGATCGTCGATATCGACGGACGGTTCATCGCGATGCCGGACGGTTGGATCGACGAGGTCGCACTCGCGTGGGACATCGACTCGCTCGATTGGCACTTCGCACCTCGGCAGTACAAGCACACCGTGGAGCGGCGGACGCGCATGCAGAACGCCGGCATCATCGTGCTGCCAACCTTGCCGAGCGCTGTCCGCGACCAGCCCGATCAGGTGATCGCCGACCTGAGGGCTCACTTCGAACTCGCCGCGTCGCGTCCGCGGCCGAGCGTTCGGATGTTGCCCTAGCCGTCCGCGCCCCCGCCCGCGCCAGCCGCCCCGCCCGCGCCAGCCCGTTCGTCCGGGAGGAGGCGAGGGGGTGGGCGGGGCGGGTGCGCGAGGGGGAGAGGTCAGCGACCCTCGAACTTCGGCGCCCGTTTTTCGGAGAAGGCGCGGGGACCTTCCTTCGCGTCGGCGCTCTTGAAGACCTCGACGCCGAGGGCGGCGTCGATCTGGAAGGCTTCTTCCTCGTGCATGCCTTCGGTGTCGCGGATGGTCTTGAGGATCGCCTGGACGGCGAGGGGACCGTTGGCGGAGATGAGGTCGGCGAGTTCGAGAGCCTTGTCGAGGGCCTGGCCGTCGGGGACGACGTGCCCGATGAGGCCGATGTCCTTGGCCTCGGGGGCCTTGATGTGACGTCCGGTGAGCAGGATGTCGGCTGCGACGGTGTACGGGATCTGCCGGACGAGGCGCACGGCGGAGCCGCCGAGGGGGAATAGTCCCCATTTTGCTTCGGACACACCGAATTTGGCGCTCTCGCCGGCGACGCGGATGTCGGTGCCCTGCAGGATCTCGGTGCCGCCGGCGATGGCGGGACCCTCGACTGCGGCGATGAGGGGTTTGGTGAGGCGCCGTCCCTTCAGCAGCGCCTCGATCTTGGACAGGTCCCAGCCCGAATTTTTCCCCTCGCTCCGCTCGCCCGCGCCGGAGAAGGAGTCGCCGGGGTGCTGCGACGTCATGGCCTTGAGGTCGGCGCCGGCGCAGAATGCACCGCCGGCGCCGGTGAGGATGGCGACCCGGATGTTCGGGTCTGAGTCGACCTGATCCCACGCGTCCCGCATGATCGTCATCATTTCGCCGGACAGCGCGTTCTTCGCCTCGGGGCGGTTCATCGTGACGATCAGGACGTGCCCGCGTTTCTCGACGAGGCAGTGCGGCGACTGTGCCGAAATGTCGGATTTCTCGGTCGTTGTAGAGGACACTGAAGTCTCCCGAAGGGTGTGTGAGCTGGCTCTCAAATTGGGTCTTGCCAGAAACGGTAACACGTTCTACTTTGTTGACGTGGCCCTTAATATCGCAGACCTCGTAGAGCACGCAATCGACCTCGTTCCGGACCGCGTCGCGTTGGTGTCCGACGACCGGGAAGTGACGTACGCGCAGATGGAGGAGAGGGCCAATCGACTCGGCCACTACCTGCTCGAACAGGGGGTCCGTCCCGGCGACAAGGTGGGCATCTACTGCCGCAACACCATCGAGGCCATCGAGGCCATGGTGGCGGTCTTCAAGATCCGTGCGGTGATGGTGAACGTCAACTACCGGTACATCGAGAACGAGTTGCAATACATCTTCGACAATTCGGACATGGTCGCGCTCGTCCACGAACGCCGGTACTCCGACAAGGTGGCGAATGTACTCCCCGAGACGCCGCTCCTGAAGACCACCGTGGTGGTCGAGGACGGCACCGATCTCGACTACGAGGGTGTCGAATACGAGGCGGCGCTGGCGCAGGGTTCCCCCGACCGCGACTTCGGCGAACGCAGCAATGACGACCTGTACATGCTCTACACCGGTGGCACCACCGGAAAGCCGAAGGGCGTCATGTGGCGTCACGAGGACGTCTGGCGGGTGCTCGGCGGCGGCATCAACTTCATGACCGGCGAATACGTCGAGGACGAGTGGGATCTCGCGAAGCTGGGCGCCGAGAGCCCCGGCATGACCCGCTTCCCGATCCCGCCGATGATCCACGGCGGCAGCCAGTGGGCGGTGTTCCAGAGTCTGTTCGGCGGCGGAAAGTGCGTCATGCACCCCGAATTCGACGGCCACGACGTGTGGCGGATCGTCGACCAGCACAAGGTCAACCTCATCTTCATCACCGGTGACGCGATGGCGCGCCCGATGCTCGACGCGCTGGTGGAGGGCAACGAGGCGAGCGGCGAACCCTACGACCTGTCTTCGCTGTTCCTGATGGCGAGTTCGGCGGCGCTGTTCTCGCCCAGCATCAAGGAGAAGTACCTCGAACTGCTGCCCAACCGGATGATCACCGACTCCATCGGTTCGTCCGAGACGGGTTTCGGTGGCCTGAGTGTGGTCGCGAAGGGCGATTCACACGGTGGCGGCCCGACGGTGAAGATCGACGCGTCGACCTCCGTCCTCGGCGAGGACGGCAACCCGGTAGAGCCCGGCTCCGGCGTCGTCGGCATCCTGGCGCGCAAGGGGCACATCCCGATCGGCTACTACAAGGACGAAGAGAAGACCAGAGCCACGTTCAAGGAGATCAACGGGATCCGCTACTCCATCCCCGGCGACTTCGCGCAGGTGGAGGCGGACGGCACGGTGACGATGCTGGGCCGCGGCTCGGTGTCCATCAACAGCGGCGGCGAGAAGATCTTCCCCGAGGAGGTCGAGGGCGCACTCAAATCGCATCCCGACGTCTTCGACGCCCTGGTGGTCGGCATTCCGGACGAACGCTTCGGCCAGCGTGTGGCCGCCGTCATTCAGACTCGTCGTGGGGTGCGTCCGAGCCTGCACGAGATCGCCGACGCGGCCCGCAAGGAGATTGCGGGATACAAGGTTCCGCGCAGTCTGTGGTTCGTCGACGAGATCAAACGCTCGCCTGCGGGCAAGCCCGACTACCGCTGGGCCAAGGAACAGACCGAGACCCGTCCGGCCGACGACCACAACGGCAACGGTTCGCCCGAAAGCAAAGGCGCGTAAATGCACACGAGCGTGAGCGAGAAGTTCGGCATCGAGTACCCGGTGTTCGGGTTCACGCCGTCCGAACACGTGGCCGCGGCGATCTCCCGGGCCGGCGGCCTGGGTGTGCTCGGCTGCGTCCGGTTCAACGATCCCGAGGAACTCGAGGCCGTCCTGGCGTGGATGGACGAGAACACCGACGGCAAGCCGTACGGCGTCGACATCGTGATGCCCGCGAAGGTGCCCACCGAGGGCACGTCGGTGGACCTGGAGTCGCTGATCCCCGCGGAACACCGTGCGTTCGTCGACCGGACCCTGTCCGAACTGGGGGTGCCGCCGCTGGATTCGGGGGCCGAGCACGCGACCGGTGTGCTCGGCTGGCTGCATTCGGTGGCGCGGTCGCACGTCGACGTCGCTCTGAATCATCGAATTGCGTTGATCGCCAACGCCCTCGGTTCACCCCCGAAGGACGTCATCGACCAGGCTCACGCGAAGGGGGTTCCGGTGGCCGCGCTGGCCGGCGCTGTGGAGCACGCGCGCCGGCACGTCGCGAACGGTGTCGACATCGTCATCGCGCAGGGGTACGAGGCTGGTGGGCACACCGGTGAGATCGCGTCGATGGTGCTGGTTCCCGAGATCGTCGATGCCATCGGCGATTCCGCCGCGGTTCTCGCGGCCGGAGGCATCGGCAGTGGACGGCAGGTCGCCGCCGCGCTGTCGCTGGGGGCGGCGGGTGTGTGGATGGGGTCGTACTGGCTCACCACGTCCGAGTACAAACTCGGCAGCGCGTCGGCGGAGGGTCCGTCTGCGATCCAGCGCGCCCTGCTCGGCGCGACGTCTGCGGACACGGTGCGGTCCCGGATCTACTCGGGCAAGCCGGCGCGCCTGCTGAAGACCAAGTGGACCGACGCCTGGTCGAAGCCGGACGCGCCGGCGCCGCTGCCGATGCCGCTGCAGAACCTGCTGGTCAGCGAGGCACATCAGCGGATCGCCGCGTCCGAGAACCCGGATGTCGTGGCGATGCCGGTGGGGCAGATCGTCGGGCGGATGAACGAGATCCGGCCGGTGGCCGCGGTGATGGACGAACTGGTCAAGGGCTTCGACTCGGCGGTCTCCCGCCTCGACAGTTTCCGCTAGCCCAGGTGAGTGGCAAAGCGTGCGCCAGCACACTTTGCCACTCACCTGGGGGAGTAGCGGGCTCCGTCGCGGACCCACACCGGATCGGTGCACTGCGTGGCCTCGGCGCTCAGCACGCGGGTGAGCACCTTGAACGTGGCCGTCCGCGGGAACTCGGCGCACACCCGGATCAGACTCGGGCGCTGCTTCGGACTCAGATCGGATTGCGCGTCGAGGAAGTCCGCGAAGGCCACGGGATCGAAATCCCGGGTCGGCACGACGGCCGCCATCACCCGGTCCCCGACCTCGACGTCCGGCACCCCGTACACCGTCACCTGGGCGAAGCCGTCGTACCGCAGGAGGATGCGTTCGATGGGCGCCGAACCGAGGTTCTCGCCGTCGACGCGCAGCCACCCGGAACTGCGGCCCGCGAAGTAGACGAATCCGTCGGCGTCCCGGTAGGCGAGGTCGCCGCTCCAGTACCGGCCGTCGCGGATCCGCTCGGCGTCGGCCTCGGGATTGTCGTAGTAGCCCGCGAACGCCCCCGGCCCCGCGACATTGACGAGTTCACCCGTGGCGGTCTGGGCGTTGACGACCCGGCCGGCCGCATCGAATTCGGCGGGCGGGCAGGGATCTCCGGTGTCGGGATCGAGGATCGCGACACCCTCGGGGAGCCTGCCCAGCGAACCCGGCGGCGCCCCGGGTGCCGAAGAGATGGCGATGCCGCCCTCGGTGGAGCCGAACCCGTCGATCACCGCGGTGCCGAATCGGCGCGCGAACGCCGCGACCGCGGGCGCTGACCCCTCGTTGCCGTACATCACCCGCAGGGTGTTGTCGGCGTCGTCGGGCATTTCGGGGGTCGCCAGCACATACGACAGCGGCTTCCCGACGTAGTTGGCGTACGTGACGCCGAACCTCCGCACGTCGGGTAGGAAGTTCGACGCGGAGAACCTGCGCCGCAGCGCGATCGAGCTGTGCCCCGCGAGCGCCACGGACCACGCCGCCATCATGGCGTTCGAATGGAACATCGGCATCGACATGTACACGACGTCGTCCGGGGACAGCGCGAAGCGCTCGGCGAGCATGACACCGGGTCCGGTGATCTTCGCGTGCGTGCAGCGCACCGCCTTCGGATCACCGCTCGTGCCCGACGTGAAGATGAGCATGAACAGGTCTTCGGGCGCGGCGGCCCTCGGGGTGAAATCGGGGCGCTCCTCGGCGAGCAGGGCGGACCATGCCGGTGAATCCACGTCGACGACGGGAACACCGGGGTCGACACCGTCCAGCAGGGCGGACCGGCCGGATTCGGTGAAGACCACCTGGCAGTCGGCCAGCGCGATGTCGCGGGTCAGCGCCTCCCCGCGCCGAGTGGTGTTGAGGCCCACGACCACGGCGCCGGACAGCGCCGCCGCGCCGATGAGCAGGGAGAACTCGGGGACGTTGTCCATCAGGACCCCGAAGTGCCGGGGCCGCTGCGCGTCGAGGAGGTGGTCGAGAATCGCGGCGCGGCGCAGGCTCGCCCGCACGTGTTCGGACCACGATACGAACCGGTCCTCGAAGTACAGCCCCTGCGCGCCGGAGTGCGCGACACCGAGCAGCAGGTCGGATACCGTGCGGGCGAGCGTGGCGGTCATGCCGGGACGGTGGCCAGTTCGGCGCCGAGGACCCGCAACTGCTGCGTGGCCGAACCGAGCCGGAACTCGAGCGCCTTGGCGGCGAGGAAGTACCGGTGCACGGGGTGGTCCTCGTCGAGTCCGACGCCACCGTGGACGTGGACGAGGGTGTGCGACACCCGGTGTCCGGCGTCGGACGCCCAGAAGTTGGCGGTCTGGACATCGCCTTCGCTGGGCAGTCCCTCACTGAGCCGCCACGCCGCCTGCCACAGTGTGAGCCGGACGCCCTTCACGTCGATGTAGCCGTCGGCGAGTCGCTGGGCTACGGCCTGGAAGCTGCCGATGGGCCGGCCGAACTGCACCCGCTCCCGGGCGTAGGCCGCGGTGAGTCTCAGGGATTCGTCGAGGACGCCGTACTGGTACGCGCACGCGCCGAGCGTGCCGCGCTCGACGATCCAGTCGACGATCTCGCGGCCCCGCTCGACGCTGCCGAGAAGGCGGTCCCCGGCCAGTGACACTCCGTGGAGGGTCACCTCACCGACGCTGGCCAGGTCGACGGTCTGCTGCCGGGTGACGGTCACCCCGGCGTCGTCCGGGCGGACGAGGAAGACCGCGACCCCGTCCGGGGTGGTTGCCGGGACCAGGAAGAGGTCGGCGGACGGGGCCGCGTCGACCACGATCTTGATGCCGTCGAGCGTCCAGCCGTCCGCGCCGGGTTCGGCACGGGTCGTCGGCGCGGCCGGGTTGTCGCCCAGTTCCTCGTCGAGCGCCACGGTGAGGATCTTCTCGCCCCTCGCGGCCGGAGTGCCCCAGTCGGCACGCTGCTGTTCGCTTCCGTACTGCGCGATCGCCCCGGCCGCCATCACGATCGACGACAGGTAGGGGACCGCTGCCACGGCACGGCCCAGTTCGACGAGAATGCTGCACTGCTCGAGGACGCCGAAACCATCGCCGCCCACCGACTCCGGCAGTGCGGCGCTCAGCACGTCGGACGAGGCGAGCGCGGACCAGAGCCGGCGATCGAGACGGTCTTCGGCCGCGTCGAGTTCGCGCAGCCGGTCGTTGGTGACGAGATCCGAGACGATTCCTCGGGTGAGCCCGGCAAGATCCTGCTGGGCCTCGGTGGGAGTGAAGTCCATGGTGATAGTCCTAACGCTTCGCGGGGGGCAGGCCGAGGGCGGTCATGGCGATGATGTCGCGCTGCACCTCGTTGGTTCCGCCGCCGAACGTGAGGATCAGCGACGACCGGTGCATCCGCTCGAGCCGCCCGCGCAGCAGGACACCGGGGGAGTTCTGCCGCAGCGTGGCCGACGGTCCGAGGATCTCCATCAGCAGCCGGTACGCCTCGGTGGCGAACTCCGTGCCGTACACCTTGTTCGCCGACGCCGCCTCCGGCCCGGGAGCGTGCGCTGAATCATCCCCCGTCGCTTCGCTCGCCCCGATCGACGAGGCGATCTCCCAGTTCATGAGCTTCAGGTACGCGGCCTTCGCGTGGACGCGCGCGAGATTGATCTGCACCCATTCCTGGTCGATGACGCGGCGACCGTCCGGCAGCTTGGTGTTCTGCGCCCATTCGCGCACCTCCCGCTGGGCGGTGAGGACCGGCCCGGCGGATGTCAGGGCGACGCGTTCGTGGTTGAGCTGGTTGGTGATCAGCGCCCAGCCGCCGTGTTCGGGGCCGACGAGCGCGGACGAGGGTACCCGCACGTCCTGGTAGTAGGTGGCGCTGGTGTCCGGGCCCGCCATCGTGTGCACGGGGGTGTACGAGAAGCCTTCGGCGGTGGTCGGGACGATCAGCATGCTGATGCCCTTGTGTTTCTTCGCTTCGGGGTCGGTGCGGCACGCCAGCCACACGTAGTCGGCGTACGCGATCAGACTCGTCCACATCTTCTGGCCGTTGATGACGTAGTCGTCGCCGTCCTTGACCGCGGTGGTGCGCAGGCTCGCGAGGTCGGTTCCCGCTTCGGGCTCGGAGTAGCCGATGGAGAAGTGCAGTTCGCCCGCCGAGATCTTGGGCAGGAAGAACGATTTCTGCTCGGGGGTGCCGAAATGCATGATCGTCGGCGCGACCGAGTTGATCGTGAGGAAGGGGACGGGCGCGCCTGCGATGGCTGCCTCGTCGGTGAAGATCAGCTGCTCCATGGCGGATCGTTCCTGGCCGCCGTACTCCTTGGGCCACCCGAGTGTCAGCCAGCCGTCCCTGCCCATCTGGGCGACGACGTCGCGGTAGACGTTGCCCTCGCCGTATTCGCCGGTGGTGGCGGCCAGTGCCTCTCGACGCTCCGGCGTCATCAGCTTCGCGAAGTACGCGCGCAGCTCTTCCCGCAGCTGTTGCTGCTGCGGTGTGTACGTGATGTGCATCGAAATACCTCTCCGGTCCGAGAGCGAAATCAGCTGAAATCTGGCACAGGTTCCAGGCTCTGCGGTGCATCGGCGGAGTCGGCTCGGGCCGGCCCCGGAGCGTGCCCGGTGGGCGTGCCCGCAGTCGTGGAACGAATCATTGCACACGACTGGAACAGGTTCTAGTGTTATCGCAGGAACGGCGTGCGCCACAGCCCGGCCGCACCCGGATCCGCGAGTGACGAGACGAGAAGAAGTGAGGGTTGCCATGGAGGTCAGAGTCGATTTCGACCGTTGCGAGGCCAATGGTGTGTGCGTGGGGATCGCACCCGACATCTTCGAGCTTGACGACGACGATCAGCTGCACATCACGAGTGCCGTTCCTCCCGCTGACCGGGAGGAAGACGTGCGTACGGCGATCGCCCAGTGTCCGAGAGCCGCGCTCACCGAGCATCCCTGAGGATTGTTGCCCGGAATGAGAACACGTTCTACAGTGACGTCGACCTACCGCCGCGCCGTGGTTCACGACTTGCGGCGAGCGCACAGAACCAGGAGAGCGTGTTCATGAATGCTGTGGCTGACCGCGAAGTGAGCGTGGACGGCAAGGTCGCCGTCGTGACCGGTGCCGGGTCCGGCCTCGGTAAGTTCGAGGCGATCGCACTGGCCCGTGCGGGTGCGTCGGTCGTCGTCAACGACCTGGCCGCGAACGAGGCCGTCGAGGAAACTCTGGAGGAAATCCGGGGCCTGGGCGCGAAGGTCGAGTTCGTGGCCGGGGACATCGGGGAGCGGTCCACCGCCGACGCGATCATGGAGGCGGCGCAGAGCCGGCTCGGCAGCCTCGACATCCTGGTGAACAATGCGGGCATCACGCGGGATCGCATGCTGTTCAACATGTCCGACGAGGACTGGGACCTGGTGCTGAAAGTGCATCTGCGCGGCCACTTCCTGCTGTGCCGTTCCGCCGCGTCGTATTGGCGGGGCAGGTCGAAGGAGGCCGGCGCGCCGGTGTACGGGCGGATCGTCAACACCTCGTCCGAGGCGGGACTGCTCGGACCCGAGGGGCAGGCGAACTACGGCGCCGCCAAGGCGGGCATCACCGCGCTCACCCTGTCGGCGGCCCGTGGGCTCTCCCGGTACGGCGTCCGGGCCAACGCGATCTGCCCGCGGGCCCGCACGTCGATGACGGAGAACGTCTTCGGGGAGGCGCCCGCCGAGGGAGTCGATCCGCTGTCGCCCGAGCATGTCGCCGCGCTGGTCGCCTACCTCGCATCGCCCGCCGCCGACTCCGTGAACGGTCAGGTCTTCGTCGTCTACGGCCCGATGGTGGCGTTGATGGCGGCGCCGGTCGTCGAGCGGCGCTTCGATGCCGCGGACGGCCGCTGGACCCCCGATGCGCTCGCGGAGGAGCTCGGGACCTACTTCGAAGACCGGGATCCGGCCGCGATGTTCTCGGCTTCCGCGGCGCTGCGGGAACTGGGCTGATCCGCGTCCTGCGGGTCGAAGATTCGACACGACCGGGTTTGCGTATCGTTTCCGCAGGTAATGCGTCCGCGATGGGCGATACTGAAGGCAACTGAACAGCTGCGGAGCGGGGCCGGGTGACGGTGGAGGGGGTGTGGAACGCGTGCCGGTTTTGACTAGATCGTGTTCTAGTTTGTTCGCCGTCGACCGGTTCGATCGCCCTTGCCTGCGACACTCCCGAAGCGCTGGTGCCCGGCGGGTGCGTCCGGCCGCCGGAATCGGACGCACAGGCGACTTCCGTGCTCGCCCGTGCGCGACGATATTCATTCAAAGTTCTTGTGCTATAACAGCTTAGCGCCAACGCTCCGTGTTTCCGGCCGACACCAACTGCCGGGTGCGACCGCGGGGTGACACGCCCGGATTTTCGGTCGAATCCGACCCTCGGGGCGTGCTGAATATGGGACGATTCTTGCTGATGAGCGACCACCTTTGACAGGTGAACACGTTCTAGTTAATATGACCTGAGTCACAGACCGATGGGGGGCTGGGCTCGAACTGACAGTCGGTGCTGGGCGAGATCATGGACGAGGAGGACGGATGGTGGACCTCCTCGAGGTGCCGTTGCGTGCGGTCGGCGGGTTCTTCACGATGTCGGGCGAAACGTTGAGGGCAGTCTTTTCGAGGCCCTTCCAGCGTCGTGAGTTCGTCGACCAGGCGTGGTTCGTCGCCCGGGTCTCGATGGTGCCCACCGTGCTGGTGGCCATTCCGTTCACGGTGCTGGTGAGCTTCACGATCAACATCCTCCTGCGCGAGATCGGCGCGGCAGACCTCAGCGGCGCGGGCGCCGCTCTCGGCACCGTCACCCAGGTCGGCCCCATCGTCACCGTGCTCATCGTGGCGGGTGCGGGTGCCACCGCCATCTGCGCAGATCTCTCCGCCCGCACCATCCGCGAAGAGATCGACGCGATGCGCGTGCTGGGCATCAACCCGATCCACCGCCTGGTCGTGCCGCGGGTGCTGGCCTCGACCGTCGTGGCGCTCCTGCTCAACGGGCTGGTCTGCACCATCGGCATCCTCGGCGGTTTCGTCTTCTCGGTCTACATCCAGGACGTCAACCCGGGTGCGTTCGTCAACGGCATCACGCTGCTCACCGGTTTCGGGGAACTGGTGATCTCGGAAGTCAAAGCCGGTCTGTTCGGCATGATCGCCGGCCTCGTCGCCGCCTACCTCGGCCTGAACGTCAAGGGTGGCGCGAAGAGCGTCGGTGACGCCGTCAACCAGACCGTCGTGTTCTCGTTCATGGCCCTCTTCGTGGTCAACGTTCTCGTCACCGCCGTCGGCATCAAACTGACGGCAGGGTGATCGACTTGGTGGTGGAGTAGATGGCACTAGCGGCGGCCGGGCGCTTTCCCCGAACTCGCAGACGGTTCGCGTCGGCGTCCCGCTCGATCGACCGGCTCGGTGAGCAGGCACTGTTCTTCGCGCGGGCCATCGGCTCGGCGCCCCGCGCCCTGATGCACTACCCGAGGGAGACGCTGCGGCTGATCGCCGAGATCAGCATGGGGACCGGTGCGCTCGCGGTGATCGGCGGAACGGTCGTCATCGTCGGCTTCCTGACGCTGTTCACGGGCGGCACCATCGCGGTGCAGGGGTACAGCTCGCTCGGCAACATCGGTGTCGAGGCACTCACCGGCTTCTTCGCGGCATTCATCAACGTGCGCATCGCGGCGCCGGTCATCGCGGGCATCGGGCTGGCGGCCACCATCGGCGCCGGCTCCACCGCCCAACTCGGCGCGATGCGCGTCTCGGAGGAGATCGACGCACTCGAGACGATGGCGATCCCGTCGATCCCGTACCTGGTCAGCACCCGCGTGATGGCGGGCATGATCGCGATCATCCCGCTGTACGCCCTGGCGGTGATCGCGTCCTTCATGGCGAGCCGGTTCGCGACCGTCGTGTTGTACGACCAGTCGTCCGGCGTCTACGACCACTACTTCTCGACGTTCCTGATACCCACGGACATCCTGTGGTCGTTCGCGCAGGCCATCGTCATGGCGATCGCGATCATGCTCATCCACACCTACTACGGCTTCAACGCCTCGGGCGGCCCGGTCGGGGTCGGTGTGGCCGTCGGCAACGCGGTGCGCTCCTCGCTGATCGCCGTCGTCACCGTCACCCTGCTCATCTCGCTCGCCATCTACGGCGGGTCCGGCAACTTCAACCTTTCGGGATAGGAGTGCCGGTAGATGACTGATTCGAGTGGGAAGAAGAAGCTCGCGGCACTCGTTCTCGTGGTGAGTCTTCTCGCGATCATCGGTGTGTCACTGGCCATGTTCAACGGCACGTTCGACGAGACCACGCCCGTCACCGTGACGTCGGATCGCTCCGGACTGGTGATGGAGCCCGACGCCAAGGTCAAGCTCCTCGGTGTCCAGGTCGGCCGCGTCGCCTCCATCGAACACGTGACCGACGGCGCCGAGCTGAAACTGGCGATGTACCCCGACATGATGTCGCTGATTCCGTCCAACGCGACCGTGGAGATCAAGTCCACCACCGTGTTCGGCGCCAAGTACGTCAACTTCGTGATGCCGGACGACCCGTCGGACACCCCCCTCCAGGCGGGGGACGTCATCGCATCCGACAACGTCACCGTCGAGTTCAACACGGTCTTCCAGCACCTGTCCGACGTGTTGGCCAAGGTGCAGCCGGAGAAACTCAACGCCACCCTCGGCGCGATCTCCTCGGCGCTGCACGGGCGGGGGGAGGAACTCGGCGCCCTGCTCGAGCAGAGCGACAGCTACCTGGCGGAGATGAACCCGAGTCTGCCCCAGCTGCAGGAAGATCTGGCGAAGGCGGCGCAGGTCTCCGACGTGTATGCCGACACCGCGCCCGACCTGCTGCGGGTGCTCGACAACGCGACGGCCACCAGCGGCACCGTCGTCGACGAACAGGACAACCTGGATGCCGTGCTGCTCAACGTCACCGGGCTGGCCGACACGGCGAACACCGTCCTGACCGAGAACGAGCAGAACCTGGACTCCGCTCTCGGCCTGCTGCTCCCGACGACGGATCTGCTGGCCGAGTACTCGCCCGAGATCTCCTGCTTCATCGTCGGCCTGAACAACGTGATCCCCCTCGCCGAACAGCTCATCGGCGGCAATCAGCCGGGTATCGCGCTGAGCGCCAGCTTCATGTACGGGCAGGAGCCGTACACCTATCCGAAGGACCTGCCGAAAGTGAACGCGACAGGTGGGCCGAACTGCCACGGTCTTCCCAACCCCGATCTCAGCAAGCACGCGAACTTCGTCGTGGCCGACACCGGCACGGTGCCGTTCGTGCCGTCGACGGAAGTCCAGGTACATCTGCCGAAGGTGTTCCAACTGTTGTTCGCGGGCGTGTACCCCGGGCAGGGTGGGCAGTGACTGTGCGAGCGACCACGGTCAAGCTGCTGATCTTCGCGACGGTGATGTCGGTGATCTTCGCCGGGCTCGCCCTGGTGTTCAGCCAGTACCGCTTCAGCAGTTCCGACGGCTACCACGCCACGTTCACCGACGTGTCCGGGCTCAAGCCCGGCGACAAGGTCCGCATCGCCGGCGTTCCCGTCGGCGCCGTCGAGAAGGTGGGCATCGACGACGACAACCTCGCCGACGTCGACTTCACCGTCGACACCAAGTACTCGCTGTTCGACGGGACCAAGGCGACGGTGCGGTACGAGAACCTCGTCGGCGACCGGTACATGGAACTCCTCGAAGGCGCCGGATCGGTGGAACCGCTCCCGGACGGTGGCTCGATCCCCGTCGAGAACACCTCTCCCGCACTCGATCTCGACCTTCTGCTGGGCGGGTTCAAGCCGCTGCTCCGGGCGCTGGACCCGCAGCAGGTCAACGACCTGTCGAAGGCGCTGGTCCAGGTGTTCCAGGGGCAGGGCGGCACGCTCGTCTCGCTCCTGGGCAGCACGAGTTCGTTCACGAACACCCTCGCCGACCGGGACCAGTTGATCGGCGAGGTGATCACGAACCTCAACCAGGTGCTCGGGACCATCAACGACCGCGGCGACCAGTTCCGGTCGACGCTCGACCAGTTGCAGCAGTTGGTGAGCGGGCTCTCCCAGGACCGCGATCAGATCGGTGACGCCATTCCCCGCATCGCCGGGGCGACGGGCGATCTCGCAGATCTGCTCGAAGGTGCGCGGCCGCCGCTGCAGAGCACGATCGCCGAGGCCAACCGCACCGCCACTCAACTCCAGGCGGGCGAGGACGACCTCGACTGGGTGCTGCAGAATCTGCCCGACGCGTACCGCAGGCTCATCCGCATCGGCACGTACGGCAGCTTCTTCCAGATGTACGTCTGCACGGTCAAGTTCAAGTTCTCCGGCCCGGACGGATCGGATCTGCTCCTCAACATGCCGGGCGGTCAGACGGCAGGGAGGTGTGCACCGTAGCCATGAAGAGTGAACGCAATCCCGTACAGGTGGGACTCATCGGTGTCGCCGTCGCGAGCATGATCGTGATCGCGACCCTGCAATACGATCAGCTGCAATTCCTTTCGGGCGGCACGCAGTACTCCGCCTATTTCGAGGACGCGGGTGGGCTGATGGCCGGCGACACGGTGACCCTCGCCGGTGTCGACGTCGGGAAGGTCGCCGAGGTGGAACTCGACGACCAGAAGGTGCTCGTCACGTTCACCATCCAGGACGGCATCGCCCTCGGCGACGCCACCGAGGCGAACATCAAGACCAACACCGTTCTCGGGCGCAAGTCCCTGGCGGTCACCCCGCTCGGGCACGACACGATGCGGGTGGGATCGACTATTCCGTTGGAGCGCACCAACTCTCCGTACTCGCTCAACGACGCGCTCGGCGATCTGTCGACCACCGTCTCCGAGCTGAACACCGACGAGGTCAACAACGCGTTGAACGCGATGTCCGGCGCTCTCGAGAACACGCCGCCCGAGCTGCGCACCGCACTGGACGGCCTGACCCGGTTGTCGGAGAGCATCAACTCGCGGGACGAGAGCCTGCGGCAGCTGCTCTCGCGGGCCGAGAACGTGACCGGAATCCTCGCCGAGCGCAGCGGGCAGATCAACTCGCTGATCGTCGACGGAAACCAGCTGTTCGGTGAGCTCGACCGTCGCCGCGCGGCGATCAGCCAGCTGATCGTGAACATCTCCGAGGTGTCCCGGCAGCTCACCGGGCTGGTCCAGGACAACGAGGAGCAGATGAAACCGACGCTCGACAAGCTGAACTCGGTGGTCGACGTCCTGCAGCGCAACAAGGACAACATCTCACAGGCTCTCGACGGCCTCGCGCCGTACGCCACTCAGCTCGGCGAGTCGGTGGGTAGCGGCCCGTTCTTCATGGCGTACGTCTACAACATCGGCATCGGCAACCTGTTCCAGGGGCTCAGCGACGCGGTGACGTGGCCGGAGCATCTGCCCAACGACCTCCAGGCGTACCTGCAGACGGGCCCGTCCATCGAGCTGAGGGAACCGCCGCGATGACGACGAACCCGGAAATCACCAACACGCGGAAGAAGTGGCTGATCCGCGTCGGCGTCGCCGCGGTCGTGATCGTGCTGATCGTCGGCGCCGCAGTGATGTTCGTGCCCAAGCTGTTCCAGAACACGATCACCGCGTACTTCCCGGCGACCACCGGGCTGTACACGGGCGACGACGTCCGCGTCCTCGGTGTGAAGGTGGGGACGATCGATTCGATCGAGCCCGGCGCCGACTTCGCGCGGGTGACGATGAACGTGAACGAGAGCGTCGAAATTCCGGCCGACGCGAAAGCCGTCATCGTCGCGCCCAGCCTGGTGTCGGGACGGTTCGTCCAGCTGACACCCGTGTACGCGGGTGGGCCGACGATGGGCGACGGCGCGAGCATCCCGATGGAGCACACCGCCGTCCCGGTGGAATGGGACGAGATCAAGACCGAGCTGAACAAGCTGTCGGAGGCGCTCGGACCGCAGGGCGCCGACCCGCAGGGCTCGCTCGGCACGTTCATCGACACCGCCGCCGCCAATCTCGACGGCAACGGCGAGTCGCTGCGCAACACGCTGCGGGAACTGTCGGAGACCATGAGGACCCTGTCCGACGGCCGCACCGACCTGTTCTCGACCATCCGCAACCTGCAGACGTTCGTGGCGGCGCTGTCGTCGAGCAACGAGCAGATCGTCCAGTTCGAGGGCAGGCTCGCGTCGGTGTCGAACATGCTCGCCACCAACTCCGACGAACTCGGGACCGCCCTGAACGACCTCGACCTGGCGCTCGGCGACGTCAACCGGTTCGTGGCGGAGAACCGCGCCGCGCTCAGTGAGCAGGTCGGCCGTCTGGCGGACGCCACCCAGGTGCTCGCCGACAAGAGGCCGCAGATCGAGCAGGTGCTGCACGTGGCGCCCACGGCGCTGGCGAACTTCAGCAACATCTACAAGCCGGCGCAGGGGTCACTGGTCGGTGCGGTCGCGTTCGCGAACCTCGGGAACCCCGTGAACTTCATGTGCGGCGCCATCCAGAGCCTGCAGGCCAACGAGGCGAATCGCAGTGCCGACCTGTGCACCCAGTACCTGTCGCCGGTCCTGAACTCGCTGACGATGAACTACCTGCCCGTCCTCACCAACCCGACCACGGGAGTGAATGCGTTCCCGGATCAGATCGAGTACACCCCGCCGAGTCTCGAGGCCTCCGTGCCGCCGCGGTCCGCGCCCCCGGTGACCGGCACGCTCGCCGGGATGCCGACGGTGGACGTGCCCAGGGACCTGAACGATCTGCTGCAGCCGGGAGGTGGGCGATGACGAAACACGCACGGGCGCGTCGCGGTGGCCTCGCCGCGGTGGCGATCACACTGACGCTGACCCTGACCGGATGCGAGTGGGAAGGGCTGAATTCGCTTCCCCTGCCGGGGACCGAGGGGCAGGGCGACGACGCCTACACCGTCGAGATCCAGATGCCCAATGTGACGACGCTGTCGCAGAACTCGCCCGTCCGGGTGAACGACGTGACGGTGGGTTCGGTGACGGGCATCGAGGTGCAGGACTGGCACGCCCTGGTCACCGTGTCGATCAACGGCGACGTCCAGTTGCCCGCCAATGCGACCGCCAAGATCGGCCAGACCAGCCTCCTCGGATCGCAGCACCTCGAGCTGGCTCCGCCGACCGACGTCGAGCCCGAAGGCAAACTCGAGAACGGCGACGTCATCCCGATCGAGCGGGCGGGCGCCTACCCGACCACCGAGCAGACGCTGTCTTCGCTGTCGGTGGTGCTCAACGGCGGCGGCATCGCCCAGATCCGCGACATCACCCAGGAACTCAACGCCGCGCTGGGCGGACGGGAGGAGTCCATCCGCGACCTCCTTCCGCAACTCGACCAGCTCGTCACGAGCCTCGACCGGCAGCGCGGCGACATCATCGGTGCGATGGAGGGGCTCGACCGGTTGTCGGGCACCCTCAACGAGCAGAAGGCCACCCTGGACGCGGCGCTGGACGGCATCCCGCCCGCGCTGGACGTCCTTGTCACCCAACGGCAGAATCTCACCACTGCTCTGGTCGAGGTGGGCAAGCTCAGCGACACCGCCTCCCGTCTCGTCGAGAGCAGCGGCGAGGACCTGAAGGCGAACCTGCGCAACCTCACCCCGGTGCTGCGTGAACTCGCCAACTCCGGGAGCGCGCTGACCCAGGTGCTGACCCTGATGCTCACGTACCCCTTCCCGATGAAGACGATGGACAAGGCGATTCAGGGCGACTACGCGAACCTCATGATGACGATCGACATGACCAACGAACGCGTCGACAGCAACTTCCTCACCGGAACCGGTCTCGGCGGATCGCTCGGCGGCGTCGAGGGCGCCGTGGGATCGCTCGCCGGGGTGGCCGGGCAGTCCGGCGATCCGCTGCAGGCGCCGCTGCAGCCGGCCCCGAAACCGGCACCCGCGCCGCCGGTGATTCCCGGGCTCCCGCAGATACCCGGACTGCCGCAGATACCGGGCCTTCCGCCACAACTCGGAGGGACGCCGACACCATGAGAATGACGAGATTCGTTCGCATTCAGCTGATCATCTTCTCGATCCTCACCGTCATCGGGCTCGTCGTGATGTCGATCCAGTACATCAAGGTGCCGGTGCTGTTCGGCGTCGGACGCTACGAGGTGAGCGTCCGGCTGCCGTCCACCGGCGGGCTCTACTCCCACGCCAATGTCGCGTACCGCGGCACCAACATCGGCGTCGTCGAGAACGTGATGCTCACCGGCGAGGGGGTGGAGGCGAAGATGTCGCTCGACAGCGACTACAAGATCCCGGCCGACGTCGACGCGGCGGTCAAGAGCGTGTCGGCGGTCGGCGAGCAGTACGTCGACCTGATTCCGAGGGAGGGCGCGGACGCAGACGGCCCGTACCTCGCGGACGGTGACGTGATCCCGGAGGATCGGGCGACCATTCCGCAGGACGTCGGCGAGATGCTCGACCAGGCCGACGAACTGCTCGCCAGCATTTCGGACACCAGGCTGCAGACGGTGATCGACGAGGCGTTCACGGCGTTCAACGGATCCGGTCCCGATCTGCAGCGGCTCATCGACTCGGCCCGCCTGTTCGTCGAGGAGGCCGACGCGAACAGTGACGCGACGAAGGCCCTGATCGACCAGGTCGGTCCGCTGCTCGACACCCAGACGGTCAGCAGCGACGCCATCCGCTCGTGGACCCAGGACCTCGTGACGTTCACCGACCAGTTGCGGGCGAGCGACCCGAGCCTGCGGTCGGTGCTGGAGAAGGGTCCCGGCGCGGTGCAGGAAGCCACCCAGCTGTTCCAGGACCTGCAGCCGACGCTGCCGATCCTGCTGCGGAATCTGGTGAGCGTCGGGCAGGTCGGGGTGATCTACAACAAGAGCATCGAGCAGGTGCTGGTCATCTACCCGCCGCTGACCGCGGCGCTCGTGACGGCGGCGACCGGCGGGCCCGTGGAGGACGGCGCGATCGTCGACTTCGCCCTGCAACTGCACGACCCCCCGGCCTGTACGACGGGATTCCTGCCCCCGGACCAACGCCGGTCGGGAGATCAGACCGACCCGATCGCGACACCGAACGACCTGTACTGCAAGGCCGCTCCGGACGACCCGTCCGTCGTGCGCGGCGCGCGGAACCTGCCGTGCATGGAGTTCCCCGGACGTCGCGCACCGACGGTCGAGGCGTGCCGCGAGGGCTGGGAGGCGTCGGGCAACAACCCGCCGTACGGGCCGATCATGCCGCCGGATGTACCCTCGTACACAGCCGTTCCGAGTTCCTACGAAGGCTCCGCGAGTGCACCGGTCGCGGCCGTGCCCTACGACCCGGCCACCGGTAGCTTCATTGGTTCGGATGGAAAGACGTACACCCAACCGGATCTGGCGGTGCAGGGAAAGGACTCGACGTGGCAGACGATGATGACAGGTCAGCAGACTTGAGTTCCGGAACGGACGAAACTGTGAGCGACTCCGCGGATCAGGCGCAGCAGACACCCGCGTCGACGGACCGGACGAGACGCCGGGCCGTCCGGCACGCCGGCCCGCCGGTGGGGGAGACCGAGGCCCCGAAGCCGGTGGTCCTCGCCAAGCCGGCGGTCGCGCAGGCCACGCCCGAGGCGGAGAAGGCCTCCACGACGAAGTCCGCACCACCGGCGTCCGAGGCACCGCCGATCGAGACACCGAAGCAGGGTCGGCCCCTGAAGTCGTTGCTCGCGTCGGGCGTTACGGCGGTGGTGATTGTCGCGCTGGTCGTCGCGGCGGTGATCCTGCTGCTCGACCAGCGGTCCGCGCGCGAGCGGGACGACCGTCGTCAGGCCTTCATCGACACGGCACGGCAGACGGTGCTCAATCTGACGACCATCCATCCCGAGACCGCGAAGGACGACGTCGCCCGGATCGTCGCCGGTGCGTCCGGTCAGTTCCTCGAAGAGTTCCAGGGCCGGGAGGATCCGTTCGTCGGTGTCGTGCAGGACGCGAACGTCACCACCGAGGGCGAGGTCATCGAGGCCGGCATCGAGAACGGTACCGAGACGTCGATCTCGGCGAACGTCCTGGTGGCCGCGCGGACGATGGTGAGCAGCAAGGAACAGCCGGAACCCTCACCGCGCGACTTCCGGATGCGGGTGACGATCAGCGACGTCGACGGCAAGTTGACCGCATCGAAGGTGGAGTTCGTCCCATGAGCGACAACAACGAAGGCAAGCGAAAGTTCGCAATCACCAAGGGCGCAGCGCTGACGATCGCGGCCGCGGTCGTGGTGGTCGCGCTCGCCGTCGGGGTGGGCTTCCTCTGGTACGGCCACCGGCAGGATCAACTCTCCGAGCAGGCGCGCATCGACGCCGTCGACGCCGCGGGCAAGCAGGCCGTCGCGATGCTGGCGTACGACTTCGCCGACGTCGACAACCAGTTGGCCGCTGCCGCAGACGGACTCACCGGCTCCTTCCGTGACGACTACACCACGCTCGTCCAGGAGACCATCGCACCGGGCGCCAAGCAGAAGCAACTCACCGTGCAGGTGTCGGTGCAGGCCGCCGCGCCGGTGTCGACCACACCCGACGAGGCGGTGGTTTTGCTGTACCTGAACCAGACGACGACGAGCGCCGACGCCCCCGACGCCCGAACGTCGGGCAGCCGGGTGCGGGTGTCGCTGCAGAAGGTCGACGACCGCTGGCTCGTCGATCAGCTGACCCCGGTGTAGCTCCGCCACCCGTGAGTACTTGTTAACGTCGGGCGGTTAAGAAGTACTCACGGGGCGGAGCCACCCCCCTTCACAAAGTGAAACAAGTTCTAGTAGTCTCGGGGTCTCCTGGCCGGGTGCCGACGCACGACGCTGTGTCGCACGGCCACAACCGAACAGGGAGTCGTCGATGAAGGTTGCAGTAACCGGCGCCGCGGGATTCGTGGGCAACAATCTGCTGAATCTGTTGGTCGAGGCAGGGCATGAGGTGACTGCCATCGACCGCGTCCGTTCCCGGTACGCACCCGAATGCGGGGTCACGTGGGTGAACGCCGACGTGCTCGACGTCGAATCCATGAAGCAGGCGCTGGACGGCGTCGAGGTGGTCTACCACCTGGTCGCGATGATTACCCTCGCCCAGCAGGACGACCTGGCGTGGACCGTCAACACCAAGGGTGTTCGCACCGTCGCCGAAGCCGCTCTCGCGGTGGGAGTTCGGCGGATGGTGCATTGCAGTTCCGTGCACTCCTTCGACCAGAGCAGTTGCGGCGGAACGCTCGACGAGTACTCGCCGAGGTCCGTCGACGCGTCGATCCCGGTGTACGACAGGTCGAAATGGGCAGGCGAGATCGAACTCCGCGAGGTGGTCGACGCCGGCCTCGACGCGGTGATCTGCAATCCCACCGGGGTGTACGGGCCCGCCGACTACGGACTGTCGCGGGTGAACGCGTTGCTGCGCAACGCTGCTCGCGGCCGGGTGCCCGCGGCGGTGCAGGGCGGGTTCGACTTCGTCGACGTCCGCGACGTCGCCGCCGGACTGATCGCCGCAGGCGAGAACGGCCGGACCGGTGAGAACTACCTGATCTCGGGGCACATGCTCGGCATGCATGATGTCGTGAGGAGGGCAGCGCGTGCGGCGGGCCGTCGGGGGCCGCTGTACTCGTTCCCGCTCAGCGTCATCGAACGCGTGCTGCCGATCGCCGAACCGATCGGGACCCGGTTCGGGTCGGACGTGCTGTCGCGGTCGGCGATGTCGGCGCTGCTCGCGGCGCCGGTCGTCGACGGCGGCAAGGCGCGGTCCGAACTCGGTTACGCCCCACGTCCCGCCGACGAGACGATCCGCGACTTCGTCGCCTTCCTGGTGACGTCCGGTCAGCTGAGCCGGGGAGGTCAGTTGTCCCCGGTGGCGTCCTCGGTGTAGTCGGACTCGGAGACCTCGGCGGGGGCGATCAGCGCGGGGCCCGCGGCGCCGCCGTGCGCGAGGGCGTCGAGGAAGGACCGGGCCCACCGGTCGACGTCGTGTGCGAGGACCTGCCTGCGCAGGGCCCGCATGTGGCGTCGGCCGTCCTCCTTCTGCTGATTCAGGGCCTGTTCCATTGCGTCCTTGACGCTGTCGAGATCGTGCGGATTGCACAGGAATGCCTGACGCAGTTCGGCGGCCGCGCCGGTGAACTCGCTGAGCAGCAGCGCGCCGCCGAGATCACTCCGGCACGCCACGTACTCCTTGGCGACCAGGTTCATGCCGTCCCGGAGCGGGGTTACCAGCATCACGTCGGCGGCGACGAAGAACGCGATCAGTTCGTCACGGGGGATGGGCCGGTGGATGTAGTGCACCACGGGCCTGCCGACCTCGCCGTACTCGCCGTTGATCCGCGACACCGACTGCTCGATCTCGCCGCGCATGTGGACGTAGCTCTCGACGCGTTCACGGCTGGGTGTCGCGAGTTGTACGAGCACGGTGTCGGCGGGGTCGACGCGGTTCTCGTCGAGCAGTTCGTGCAACGCGGCGAGGCGGACGTCGATGCCCTTCGTGTAATCGAGGCGGTCGACGCCGAGCATGATGTGCTTGGGATTGCCCAGTTCCTTGCGGATCTTCCTGGCGCGGTCCCGGATGGATTTGGACCGGGACTGCTCGTCCAACTGCCCCGAGTCGATGGAGATCGGGAACGCGCCGACGCGGACCGTGCGGAAACCGACCTGCACGACGCCCAGCTTGGAACGGACGCCCACGTTGCCGCGGGACGTCTGCTGGCCGGCGAGTTTGCGGGCCAGGTAGAGGAAGTTCTGGGCACCGCCCGGGAGGTGGAACCCGATCAGATCGGCGCCGAGCAGGCCCTCGATGATCTCGGTGCGCCACGGCATCTGCATGAACAGTTCCACCGGCGGGAACGGAATGTGCAGGAAGAACCCGATGGTGAGGTCGGGGCGGAGCATGCGCAGCATCTTCGGAACGAGCTGCAGCTGGTAGTCCTGGATCCACACGGTGGCGCCCTGCGCGGCAGCCTTCGACGTGGCCTCCGCGAAACGGCGGTTGACCTCGACGTAGGCGTTCCACCAGGCGCGGTTGTACTCGGGCTTGACGATGACGTCGTGGTACAGCGGCCACAGGGTGGCGTTGGAGAAGCCCTCGTAGTAATCGGCGATCTCCGCGGCGCTCAGCGGAACGGGGTACAGCTCGAGATCGTCCTCCACGACGGGATCGAGCTCCGCGTCCGGGACCCCCGCCCAGCCGACCCATGCGCCCTTGTTGCGGCGCAGGATCGGCTCGAGCGCGGTGACGAGGCCACCGGGGCTGCGCTTCCAGCGGGTGGTGCCGTCCGGAAGGCGTTCGAGATCGACGGGGAGCCGGTTCGCGACGACGACGAAGTCGGCTTGCCCGGAAACCGGATCAGAAGTCGAGCGTGATGACGATGCTGACGATTCCGAACTGGCAGCCACGGGCTTCCTTCGCAGTCGAAGTGGATGAAATTCTCAGTCGAGCTTGGTGGTGGGTCCGATTCCGAGCATGGAGAGCAGCATCCTGCACTCGTCTGCATCTTCGGCGTATGCAGCGACAACACGCTGCGCCTGGCGAGCGGTCTCGTCGGCTAGGGGTTCGAGATCCTCGTCCGCGATGTCGTTTTCGGCGGTCGTCTTCGCGGCCATCTTTGTCCTCTCGGGCTTGCTGCTGCGTCACGCGCAGTAGTTCGTATCGGCGACTCTATGAGAACCGGGCATGTCAACGCTAGTTGCCCATCGATTAGGGTTCATCTAGTTAGGGTCCGCTTACTTTGTGGTGGGCGGGGAAGCGTCGGCGTTGGGAGTTACGCGCGTGAAGACTGGTGGCACCGCAATTCTGCGTCGCACCCTGGTGCGGAATCGGGGACGGCTGGGCATCGGCACCGTACTCGTCTGCCTGCATCAGATAGCCGAGACACTGGTCCCGATCTCGATCGGTGTGATCGTCGACCGGGCCGTCGCGACCGGCGACGTGTTCGCACTCGCGGTGTGGCTGTGCGCCCTCGCGCTGCTGTTCCTGGTGCTCACCGCGGCCTGGCGCTACGGCGCGCGTTTCATCGTCGTGGCGATGCAAAACGAGGCCCACCAGCTGCGGATGGAGGTCGCGCACCGCATCCTCGACCCGAGGGGGGTGCGCACCGACCTGCGCGCCGGTGAGCTGCTGTCCGTGTCGACGTCGGACGCCGACCGCGCGGCCTGGATCGCGGACATCACCCCGCGCGCCGCCGCGGCCCTCACCGCGGCGATCGGATCCGCGATCGCCCTGCTGCTGATCGACGTGCCCCTCGGCCTCGCCGTCCTGATCGGCACCCCCGTCATCCTCGGACTTCTCCAACTCGCGGCACCGCTGATCACCCGCCGCGCCACCGACCAGCAGGCGTCGGTCGCGCGGGCGTCCGCGATGGCCACCGACCTCGTGAGCGGGCTCCGCCCCCTGCGCGGGATCGGCGCCGAGGTGTCGGCGTCGCGCCGGTACCGGGCGGCCAGCCGCGACGCGCTCGGCGCCACCCTGCACACGGCGAAGAGTTCCGCCGTGTTCGCCGGGGTGTCGATGACCGTCAGCGCACTCCTCGCCGTGGGCGTCGCGGGTTTCGCGGGCTGGTTCGCGCTCGAGGGCCGCATCACCATCGGCGAACTGATCACCGTCGTCGGACTGTCCCAGTTCTTCATCGAACCGCTCGGCGTTCTCGCCGGCCTGCCCGGGTTCCTCGCCCTCGCCCGCGCGTCGGCGGACCGCCTCGCACTCGTCCTGGACGCGGAACCCCTGCTGCCCGCCGGGTCGGGCCGGACACTCGACGGCAGCGAACTCAGCCTCACCGGCGTGTCGTACCGGTCCCTGAGCGGACTGGACCTCCGGGTCACCCCCGGCGAACTGCTCGGCGTCGTCGCGTACCGCCCGCAGGACGCGGAGGCGCTGGCCGCGCTGCTGTCCGGGCAGGTTCCGCCCGACCGCTACGACGGCGAACTGACGGTGGGCGGGGTCCGGCTGTCGGACGCGGATCTTTCGCACGCCCGCCGGACGCTGCTCGTCGAACCGCACAACGGCGACCTGTTCTCCGGAACCGTCGCGTCGAACGTGACCGCGGGCAGGCCCGGCGCGACGGCGTCCGAGGTGCACGCGGCGCTGTCCGCGTCCGCGGCGGTCGACGTCGTCGACGCGCACCCCGAGGGGCTCGACCACGAGGTCGCCGACCGCGGGTCCTCGCTGTCCGGCGGTCAACGGCAGCGCGTCGCCCTGGCCCGCGCCCTGGTGGCGCAGTCGCCGGTGATGGTGCTGCACGATCCGACGACGGCGGTGGACGCCGTCACCGAACACACGATCGCGGGCGGAATCGCGGACCTCCGGCATCGCACGGTCGCGGGCCGTCAGACCACGATCCTCATCACGAGCAGCCCCGCGCTGCTGTCCGTCACCGACCGCGTCGTCGTGCTCGACGACGGAACGGTGGCCGGCGAGGGCACCCACTCGCAACTGGCCACCGAGAACGCGAACTACCGTCAGGCGGTCCTGCGATGAGTGAACTGCTTCCCATCGCGAACGCGCGCGACACGTGGGCGTGGCTGAGGTCCGAGCTGGGACGGCGCCGCGGCCGGAGCGTCTTCACGCTGCTGGTGGCGGCTGTCGCGGCCGGCATGGCGCTGGTCCCCGTCTACGTCTTCGGCGTCCTCGTCGACCGCGTCCAGGACGGTGCGCCGCCGTCCACCATCGGCTGGGTGGTCGCGGTGATCGCGTCCGCCGCGGTGATCGGCGGACTGTGCGCCGGGTTCGCGTCGTACCTGATCCGCAGTCTCGGCGAGGGAATCCTCGCGGACCTGCGCGAGCGGACCGTCGACCGGGCGCTCCGGCTGCCGATCCAGACGGTCGAACGCGTCGGCAAGGGCGACCTGCTGTCGCGCGTCGGCGACGACGTCGCGGTGATCGGCAAGGCCGTCACCGACGTGGTCCCGAACCTCGTCACGGCGGTCCTGCTGGTGGTGCTGAGCATGGTCACGATGCTCGGCATCGACTGGCGGCTCGGGCTCGCGGGCATGGTGGCGCTGCCGATGTACGCGCTGGCGATGCGCTGGTACCTGCCGCGGTCGGCGCCGGTGTACGCCGCCGAACGCGTCGCGATGGGGGAGCGTTCGCAGGCCCTGATCAGCAGCATGCAGGGTGCAAGGACGGTGCGCGCCTACGGCCTCGAAGACAGCCACCTGGGTCAGATCAACGGCGCGTCGGAGAAGGCCCGCGACCTGTCCGTCGGCGTCTTCGCACTGTTCACCCGGTTCGCGGGACGCGGCAACCGGGCCGAGTTCGTGGGGCTGGCCACCATCCTCGCCGCCGGATTCGCCCTGGTGAACGCGGACATCGTGACAGTCGGCCAGACCACGACCGCGGCGCTGCTCTTCCACCGGTTGTTCAATCCGATCGGCATGCTGATGTACACGTTCGACGAGGTGCAGTCGGCCGGTGCGAGCCTGGCGCGGCTCGTCGGCGTCGTCGACCTCGACGACGAATCCTCCGCCGGGACCGCCGCCGCCGGGGAGAACACGGACGCGACGCTCGAACTCGACGGCGTCCGGCACACCTACGACGGCAGCCACGAAGTGGTGCACGGCATCAGCCTGCACGTGAAGTCGGGTGAACGTGTCGCCCTCGTCGGCTCGACCGGGGCGGGCAAGACGACGGTCGCGGCGATCGCGGCCGGGTCGATCGTCCCGACGTCCGGTTCGGTGCGGATCGGCGGAACCGCGCTGGCGGACCTCGAACCGGGTGGCCTCCGTCGCCGGGTCGCGATCGTCAGCCAGGAAGTCCACGTGTTCGCCGGACCGCTGATCGACGACCTGCGGCTCGCGGCACCCGACGCGTCCGACGAGGATGCGGCGATGGCATTGAAGGCCGTCGGCGCCGACGGCTGGGTGACCGCTCTGGACGACGGGGTCCACACCGTGGTCGGGGAGGGCGGACACGAGTTGACCGCCGCCCAGGCGCAGCAGCTGGCCCTGGCCCGACTCGTCCTCGCGAACCCGGCGGTCGCCATCCTGGACGAGGCGACGGCCGAAGCGGGCAGCGCGGGTGCCCGGGAACTCGAGGCGTCGGCGGAGGCCGCGACCCGCGGTCGCACGACGCTGGTGGTGGCCCACCGGCTGACGCAGGCGGCCGCCGCGGATCGGGTGGTCGTCCTGGAACACGGCCGGATCGTCGAAGAAGGTCCGCACACCCGGCTCGTCGCGGCAGGCGGACGCTACGCCGAGCTGTGGTCGGCGTGGGAGGGGCGGTAGCCCCGTGCGCCTGTCTGGTAGCACGCACTACCAGAAAGGCGCACGGGCGTCAGCTGAGGTAGCCGCCGCCGTGGGGGAAGAAGTCGGTCCCGGCGAGTTCGGTGCCGTCGTCGAGGCGGACGCGCTGGATCTTCAGACCCTTGTTCTGTCCGGTGCGGGCGTCGGGTCCGGCGACGATGACCATTCCGTCGCCTTCGTGGATGAAGACACGCCCGGGCGTTCCACCGTAATTTCCCTCGGATACGGCGGCCTTCAGAACCCGGACACGCTGACCCTTGAAATGGGTGAAGGCGTTCGGGTACGGGTCGGACTGCGCGCGGACGAGCCGTTCGATGGCGTCGGCGGGCCACGTCCAGTCGATGAGGCTGTCCTCGGGGGCACGCTTGTGGAAGAACGTGGCCTGCGAGCGGTCCTGCGGCGTCCAGTCCGTGCGACCGGACTCGATCAGTGCGAGCGCGTCGAGGGTGATCGGGCCGATCATGTCGACGGTGCGGTGGAACAGATCGGTGACGGTGTCCGTCGGCCCGACCCGCGTCGACCTCTGCAAAACGATGTCGCCGGCGTCGAGTTCCTCGTCCATCAGGTGCGCGGTGAGGCCGACTTCTTCCTCGCCGTTGATGAGCGCCCAGATGAGCGGGGAGAATCCTGTGTACTTGGGCAGGAGCGAATCGTGAATATTGAGGGTGCCGTAGCGGGGAGAGTCGAAGACGTCCCGCGGCAGCCACGTGCGCCAGTTGTTGGCGACGACGATGTCCGGGTCGGCCTGCTTCAGGGCGGCCTTGAAGTTCTCGTCCGGCTTGGTGGCGATGTGCACGGGCACCCCGTGTTCGGTGGCCAGGTCGGCGACGGAGTCCGCCCACATCTGTTCGTAGACGTGATCGCTCTTGGGGTGGGTGATCGCGAGGACGACCTCATGGTCGGACTGGAGCAGGGCCTGCAGGGTACGGTGACCCCAGGTTTGATATCCGAGTGTGGCGACTCTCAACGCGGTCCTCCTGGACGAGCTTGTCGGTCAGCGCCGCTTTTGAGCGGCGACGAAGCCAGCTTAGGCTATCCAATCTATGTCGGTGAGACCGCCCAGGGAAGGAAGGCAAGATGACGATCGCCACGATCAATGGGATCCCCCTGAATTACCAGGTCAAGGGATCCGGCGATTTAGTGGTGCTCATCATGGGAACCGGAAGCCCGGGACGGGTATGGGATCTGCATCAGACCCCCGCGCTCGTCGACGCCGGCTACCGCGTCTGCACGTTCGACAACCGGGGCATCGCGCCGTCCGGTGAGAGCGTCGACGGGATCACCATGGACGACCTCGTCGCGGACACCGCGGGACTGATCGAGCACCTCGGCGGCGGACCGGCCCGTGTCGTCGGCACCTCGATGGGTGCCCGTGTCGCGCAGGAACTGGCCCTGTCCCGCCCCGATCTCGTGCTCAAGGCGGCCTTCCTCGCCGGTCACGCCCGCATGGACTACTTCCAGCAGACCCTCACCGAGGGTGAGCGCGCCCTCCACGACAGCGGGGTCGAACTCCCCGCCAAGTACCGGGCCGCGGTGACCGCCGTGATGAACCTGTCGCCCGCGTCGCTCGTCGACCCGCACACGGCCCGCGACTGGCTCGACCTGTTCGAGTTCAGCGGCGGCCGGACGTCGGACGGCGTGCGTGCCCAGATGGAGATGGACCGCAGCTTCGACCGCAGGCAGGCCTACCGGGCGATCACGGCGCCGTGCCTGTCCGTCGGTTTCGCCGACGACAGGATGATTCCGCCGTACCTCTCGCGTGAGGTGGCCGAGGCGATCCCGTCGGCCCGGTACTACGAGATCCCCGACGTGGGGCACTACGGCTACCTCGAACAGCCCGAAGTGGTCAACAAGGTACTGCTCGAGTTCCTCGCCAACTGACCGGTGGCTGCCGCCACCGTTGTGAGTAGGGTGGATCTTCGAGTGGCTGGGGGGCGATCACGGTGACGGCGAGGATCTGATGGCGTTGGGCATTCCGCGCCTCGGGGTGGGCATCGTCCGGTACGACGTCGCGAACGGCACCTTGTGGTGGGACGAGAAGGCCGCCGCCATCTTCGGGGACGACGGTTCCCTGCCGCCGCTCGAATTGTGGCGGGAGCGCGTCCATTCCGAGGACATCGGCACGGTGCGCCGCATGTTCGCGGACACCGCCGGCTCGGTCGGCGCGGAATGCGTGTTCCGCATCGTGCTGACGGATCGGTCGACCCGGTACATCCTCACCCGCAGCATCGACGTCACCACCGATGCGTCCGGGGCTCCCGTCGAGTTGACGGGGGTCGTCATCGAACTCGGACACGTCGCCGGCCGGGACGCCCAGCTCGCGTCGCTGCTCGACCGGGTGGGCCTGGGGTTCATGGCGTTCGACGGGGACCTTCGGATCATCTACGTCAACTCCGTCTGCCTGCGGCACGTACGACGGTCGCGGGAGGAGTTGCTCGGCCGCGTCGTCACCGAGGTTCTCCCCGAAACGCAGGGCAGCTACTTCGACGCGCTGTGCCGCAAGGTTCTCGCCACCGGGACGCAGCAGCAGACCCGGGTGGATTCGTTGTATCGGCCCGGGGCGACGATCGAGGTGACCGCCGCGGCCGACGCCGGCGCGCTGGTCGTGCATTTCCGGGACGTCACCGCGGAAGTCACCGCCCAGAAGCAGGCGGAGGAGGCGCATGCGCTGCTTCTGCACGAGGCCACGCACGACAGTCTCACCGGGCTGCTCAATCGTGCGGCCATCACGGAGCATCTGCAGCGCCTGTTCGAGCCCGGCGTGGGTCCGGCGGTCGCGCTGTTCCTCGACGTGGACGGGTTCAAGGAGGTCAACGACACCCGGGGCCATCGCGTCGGCGATTCCATCCTGCAGGCGGTGTCCGAGCATCTGCGGCACGCGATGCGGACGCCGTCCGCGGTGGGCAGACTCGGCGGCGACGAGTTCGTCGCGATCCTTCCGGACGTCGACGAACTGGACGTCGACGACGTGGTCGACCGGATGCTCGCCTCGATCACGTCGCCGATCGACGTCGGCGACGAACTGCTCGTCGTGACGATCAGTGTGGGGATGGCGCGCAGTACGTCGGCTCGCACGGTCGACGAGTTGCTCCATCACGCCGATATCGCCCTCTACGCCGCCAAGCGTCGTGGTGGGAACACCGCGGTCTGGCACGAATAGGTTTGCCGGGCCGCTGCGGTTGCTGGACGGCTGCTCTCGGGAACCGACACCGCCGGGGCCTCCTCAGTGAACGAACGCACGGTATGTTTATGAGGCAAAACCCGACGTAGTGACCGCTTTGGCGGGGGGAATTCTGTTGGCAGTGCGGGGGACACGCGGTCTGGGAGATTGAACCGACATTGCCGCCGTGATAATCATCGCCTGTGAACTTGCTGGCAGCCGGCTTGTTGCTGGTGGGTAGCCTAACCTAAACTTCCTCGGGTGCCCGTCGTTGGACGGGCGCTCTCGACGGACGATCGGATCACCCATGTCTCCGGACCACTCGGCGGCTGCTCGCCTTCAGCACCTTTCGGCTGAGAGCGCTTCTTCCTCGGTCGGCGCCAGTTCGACGCCTGTCGCGTTGCCGGTGACGGCCGCGCAGTCCGAGGTGTGGGTCGGGCAGCAGCTGAACCCGGGCAGCCCGGTCTACAACCTCTCGCTCGTCGTGGAGGTCGCGGGCCCGATCGATCTGGACCGGACGGCCGCGGCGATCCGGAAGACCGTCGAACGGGCCGACGCCCTGCACGTGCGCTTCGAGCGCGGTGAAGGCAACGAACTGCTCCAGGTGCCGACAGCGCCCGGCGCGTGGACCCTGAGCGTCGTCGACCTGCGCCGCGAAGAGGATCCCGAAGCGAGCGCGCGCGCGTGGATGGACCGCGACATGGAGACGGTCGTCGACATCGAGGGCGACGAACCGCTGTTCCGGCACGCCCTGCTGCGCATCGGGGACGAGTCGGTGATCTGGTACCAGCGCTACCACCACAGCCTCATCGACGGCTACGGCATCACCCTGCTCGTGGCGGACGTCGTCGATCGATACGACCATCCGGAACTCGAGGCGTCCACGGCGCCGTGGCCGCTCGACTCCCTCGTGGCGTCCGATCGCGACTACCGCGCCTCGGAGCGTTTCGAATCCGACCGCGACTTCTGGATCCGGCAGGTCGTCGACGCGCCGGAACCACCCCGCCTGCTCCCGCAGGTCGTCGACCACTCCGGGACGCCGATCTCCGCCCTCGTCGAGATCGACGGGGACGACGCCGACGCGCTCTACGCCTTCGCCTCCGATGCCGGGATCCGGCGCACCCGGCTGCCGCTCGCCGCGGTCGTGGCATACATCCACCGGCTCACAGGCCGCCGCGACCTCACGTTGTCGCTGCCGATGACGGCGCGGGTCGGGCGCGAACTGCGCCGCATCCCGGGGATGTGCTCGACGATCCTGCCGCTCCGGGTGCAGGTGGATCCCGAGATGACGGTGGGTGAGCTCGCCACCCGCATCGACACGACGCTGATCTCGGTGCTGCGGCACGGGCGTTACCGCGGTGAGGACCTCGCCCGCGAACTGCGGTCGATCGACCCGGACCGCCAGATCTTCGGTCCCGGAATCAATTCCATGATGTTCGAGCATTCGCTGACGTTCGGCGGATTCCCGGCGTGGGTGCGCGGTTCGGCGACCGGACCGGTCCGCGACCTGGACTTCTCGATCCGCGGTGGGCAGGATTCGGAGCCCATCCAGATCGACCTCCGGGCCCCGGCCGGTCTCGGGGCCGAGCTCGAGGAGCACCGCCGTCGGCTCGAGCACTTCGTCGGGCAGATCGTCGCCGACCCGGCGCAACCCATCGCGTCGCTCGATCCGATGACCGCGGCCGAGCGCCGGCAGTTGCTGGTGGAGTTCAACGACACGGCGTCCCCGCAGGAATCGGTGACGGTGCCCGAACTGTTCCACGCCCAGGTGTCGCGGACACCGGATGCCGAGGCTCTGATCGCCGGCGACGTCCGGCTCACCTACCGGGAGCTCGGAGAGCGGGTGGCGCAGCTGTCCCGGCACCTCCTCGAGCGCGGTGTCGGGTCGGAAACCGTTGTGGCGATCGGCCTTCCGCGCTCCGCGGAAATGGTGATCGGACTGCTCGCCGTCATGTGCTCGGGTGGGGCGTTCGTGCCCCTGGACCCGTCGTGGCCGGAGGACCGCCGGACGTCGGTGCTCGCCGACGCCGGGGCCGCCCTCGTCCTCACCGGCCCCGGCGGGGTCACCGACGCGGGGGAGCGGGCCGTTCCCGTCGACCTCGCGGCGTGGGCGCACTCCGGGCAGCCGACCGCACCGCCCGCGGTGACCGTGCAGGGTGCGCGGCTGGCGTACGTCATCTTCACGTCGGGTTCGACGGGCAGGCCCAAGGGGGCCATGATCCGGCACGAGGCCGTCTGCGCGCGACTGCTGTGGCAGCGCGACGAGATCCTGGGATTCGGACGTTCGGACGCGTCGCTGTTCAAGGCGCCGCTGTCTTTCGACATCTCCGTGAACGAGATCCTGCTGCCGCTGGTGGCGGGTGGCAGGCTGGTGGTGGCCGAGCCCGGCGGGGAACGGGACCCGCAGTATCTCCTGGACCTGATCGCGCGCGAGTCGGTGACGTTCGTCTACCTCGTGTCGTCGATGCTGGACGTGCTGCTCGACCTGTCCCGGGGCACGGACCGGATGTCGGCGCTGAAGCACGTGTGGTGCGGCGGTGAGGTTCTCACACCCCGGCTGTTCGAGAGGTTCCGAGCGCAACTCGCCATCACGATGTACCACGGTTACGGTCCGGCGGAGGCGACGATCGGGGTGTCGCACGTGATCTACCGGGAGGACGCCGCGCGGATCGCGACGTCGATCGGGCGCCCGAACCCCAACACCCAGCTGTACGTGCTGGACGAGAACCTGAACCCGGTGCCGGTCGGCACCGGCGGTGAACTGTACGCAGGCGGATTCCTTCTCGGGCGCGGCTATGTGGACGCACCGGAGCTGACGGCGTCCCGCTTCGTCGCCAACCCGTTCGCGAACGACGGTTCCCGGCTGTATCGGACCGGCGACCTCGCCCGGTGGGCGCCGGACGGCACCCTCGACTTCCTCGGCCGCGCCGACAACCAGGTGAAGATCCGGGGCATGCGGCTCGAACTCGAGGACGTCGAGGCGGGCATCGTGTCGCACCCCGCAGTCCGGCACAGCGCCGTCGTCGTGCGGGAAACACCCGCGGGTGCACAGTATCTCGCGGCCTACGTCGTGGCGAAGCAGGATTCGGTGCCGGACGTCGCCGAGCTGCGGGTCTGGGCGTCGTCGAAGCTGCCGGAGTACATGGTGCCATCTGCGTTCGTCGTCCTCGACCGGTTCCCGCTCACCCCCAACGGAAAACTGGACCGGCGAGCACTGCCCGAGCCGGACCTCGGCGCGGCCGGTGAGAACGTCGCGCCCCGCACCGCCGCCGAGGAAACCCTGGTTGCGCTGATGGCAGGTGTCCTCGGGGTGGACTCGGTCGGCGTCACCGACGACTTCTTCGCGTTGGGCGGCGACAGCATCGTCGCGATCCAGCTGGTCAACCACGCTCGGCGGGAAGGGCTTTCGATCAGCCCGCGGGAGATCTTCCAGCTCCGCACCGCCGAGGCGCTCGCCCTGGCGCAGGACGGCCGGACCGCGGCCGCCGTGGATTCCGACGACGTCGCAATCGGTGACGTCCGCGGCACCCCCATCCTCGCGCGCACCGCCGAGAGGGGCGGCGAGATCGCCGCGTTCCACCAGTCGGTGCTGGTGCAGACTCCGGCAGCCCTCGACGAACCTGCCGCGCGGGCGGCCCTGGCGGCGGTGCTCGAGCGGCACGACGCCCTGCGCGCGACGCTGGTCCGTGGTAACCACTGGACACTCTCCGTGCCGGAACCGTCCCCGGCGGCGGTCGACGGAATCCTCCGGGTCGTCGAATTCGACGGCAGCGCCGAACAACTCGACAGCGAGACCCGCGCGGCCGTCGCACGGCTCGACCCGGACGCGGGCACGATGCTGCAGGGGGTCCTCTTCTCCGCCGCCGAGGGGTCCGGCCGGTTGCTGCTGATCGGGCACCACCTCGTGGTCGACGGGGTGTCCTGGCGCATCATCCTCGAAGACCTCGCCCGCGCGGGCACCGCCGCGGCGGCCGGAGGCGTCCCCGAACTGCCCCCGGTCGGGACGTCGCTGCGCCGCTGGTCCGAACTGCTCGACGAGCACACGAAGTCGGGCGCGTTCGACCACGAACTGCGGTTCTGGGCGGACGTCGCGGCCACCCCCGACGCGCTCCTCGGCTCGCGTGCGCTCGACCCGGCCCTCGACCTCGCCGGTCACGCCGAAACCCTCACGGTGACACTGCCTGCGGAGTTCACCGGGCCGTTGCTGTCCACCGTGCCCGCAGCGTTCCACGGCCACGTCAACGACGCACTTCTCACCGGTGCCGCGGTGGCGCTGCGGAGGTGGCGGGACGGCGAACCCGGCCCCGTGCTCCTCGACGTCGAAGGGCACGGACGCGAGGAAGACCTCGTGCGCCGCACCGACGGACCCGCCCTCGACCTCTCCCGCACCGTCGGCTGGTTCACCACCGTCTACCCGGTGGCGCTCGACCCCGGTGCGGCCGCGGACGAGGCGGGACTCGCCGACGCACTCAAGGCGGTGAAGGACCAGTTGCGCCGCATCCCGGGTTCCGGGTTCGGCTACGGCGCGCTGCGCTACCTCGGCGTGCCGAAACCGGAACTCGCGCACGCACCGACGCCCCAGGTGCTGTTCAACTACCTCGGACGGGTGACGTCCGGCGCCGGCGCCGATTGGCTGCCGCGGGCGATGGGCGGCGCCGACGACCCGCGGATGCCGCTCGGACATGCCCTCGCGTTCGACGTGATCGCCGAGGACGGCGCCGACGGTCCGGTGCTGCGTACGACGCTGACGTGGGCTCCCGGTGTGCTCACCCGCGACGCCGTCCGGGCCCTCGCCGACGAGTGGACAGCGGTGCTGCGGGTGCTCGCCGGGGTCGACCGCCTCGGCGGTCACACGCCGTCGGACTTCCCGCTCGTCTCGCTGACTCAGCCGGACGTGGACGCGCTGGCGGGAGCGGCCGACGTGCTGCCGCTGACACCGCTGCAGGAGGGCATCTACTTCCAGTCGGCGTTCGAAGACACCGGTGCGGACCCGTACGTGGTGCAGCAGGTGATCGAACTGACCGGGCCCGTCGACGCGGCGGCGCTGCACCGCGGACTGCAGACCGTCGTCGACCGGCACGCGGCCCTGCGCGTCGGGGTGCGGGCGGTATCGGACGGCCGGGTGGTCCAGGTGGTCGGCGACGACGTCCGGGTGCCGATGGAGGTGCTCGATCTCACCGGCGTCGCAGATCCGGCGCCGCGCGTGGAAGAGGTGCTGGCGGCGGACCGGGCGCGGGGCTTCGACTTCGCCCGCGGTCCCCTGCTGCGGTACACGCTCGCCCGGGTCGAACCCGGGGCGAGCGAAGCGACGGGGGATGTGCCGCAGAAGTTCCTTCTGCTGCAGTCGATTCATCACATCGTCGCCGACGGCTGGTCGGTGCCGGTGATGTTGCGGGAACTGATGGCGTTGTACAGCGTCGAGGGGACGCCGCAGGCGCTGCCGACGCCGACGCCCTACCGGAACTACCTCGAATGGCTGGGGGCGCGGGACCGTCAAGCGTCGCTCGCGGTGTGGCGGGAGGCGCTCGCAGACGCCCCCGAACCGGTGGAACTACCGACCCCCGCACTGAAGGGGGAGTCCGGGATCCGCAGTGTCCGGGTGGCTCTGCCGTCGGAAGACACCGCCGCCCTCACCGCGGTGGGCCGGGCCCGCGGACTGACGCTCAGCACGCTGGTGCACGGCACGTGGGGCCTGGTCCTCGGCCGCCTCACCGGCCGCGAGGACGTGCTGTTCGGTTCGACCGTGTCGGGCCGCGGCGGCGACCTGCCCGGCATCGAGACCATGGTCGGTCTGTTCATCAACACCGTTCCCACCCGGCTGCGGTACCGGGCCGCCGACACGGTGGCCGGGACCCTCGCCCGGTGGCAGCACGAGCAGTCGACGCTGCTCGACCACCAGTACCTCGGACTGGCCGAGCTGCGCCGGGAAGCGGGACTGCAGAACCTGTTCGAAACGCTGGTCGTGTTCGAGAACTATCCGCTCGGCGACGGCGCGGTCGCGGATCCCTCCGGTGCGGTGCAGTTGACCGGCATCCGTTTCGACGAGCATCCGCCGTACGCGATGACGCTGATCGTGGTGCCCGGTGACGCGCTGACGCTCGAGTTGAAGTACGACGCCGCCCGTATCGATGCGACGACCGCGACCCGGTTCGCGGAGTCGACGATCGCCTATCTCGCCGAGCTGACGCGCGACGTCGACCAGACCGTGTCCGCCGTCCCGCTGGCGCCGCGTGAGCCGATCGAGGCGGCACTGCGCGACGTCGAGGTGGAGTTCCCCGACACGACGGTGACGGCCCTGCTCGAGGAGCAGGCCGGGCGCACACCGGACGCGGTGGCCGTCGTGTTCGAGGACGACCACCTCACGTACGCGGAACTGCACGCGCGCGCCAACCGCCTCGCCCGGCTGCTCGTCGAGCGTGGGGTGGCACCCGAGTCGAAGGTCGCGGTGGCACTGCCGCGTTCGCTGGATCTGATGGTGGCGCTGCTCGCGGTCGGGAAGGCGGGCGGCGCGTACGTTCCGCTCGACACCGGGTACCCCGCGGACCGGCTGGCGTACATGCTGGCCGACGCACAGCCGGTGTGCGTGCTCACCGACGGCACCGTGACGTTCGCCGGGTCCGGAGTCCCGGAGGTCCGGGTGTCCGACGCCGACCGGTACTCGCCCGAGCCGCTGACCGGTGTCCCGCTCGCACCGCGGCACCCGGCCTACGTGATCTACACGTCGGGCTCGACGGGGCGGCCCAAGGGGGTCGTCGTGCCGCACGCCGGCATCGTCAACCGCCTGCTGTGGGTCCAGCGGTTCCGTCCGATCACCGCTTCGGACAACGTGTTCCAGAAGACACCGTCCAGCTTCGACGTGTCGGTGCTGGAATTCTTCGGACCACTCCTCGCCGGGGCGACGCTCGTGCTCGCCCGGCCGGACGGTCACAAGGACCCGGCCTACCTCGCCGACGTCATCGTGCGGCAGGTGATCACGCGCGTGCACTTCGTCCCCTCGATGCTCGAGGTGTTCCTCGCCGAGCCGGCCGCCGCCCGGTGCACCGGTCTGCGGATCATCTCCTGCAGCGGTGAGGCGCTGCCCGTGGCGTCCGCGCGGCGCGTCGCCGAACTCCTGCCCGGGGTGGAACTCGACAACCTCTACGGCCCCACCGAGGCGTCGGTCGACGTCAGCTACGCCGCGTCCGTCCAGGGAATCGACGCGGCCGCGACGTCCGTGCCGATCGGCCTGCCGACGTCCAACACCGGACTCTACGTGCTCGACCGGTACCTGCAGCCTGTGCCCGCGGGCGCCGCCGGTGAGCTCTATCTGTCCGGGCCGCAGCTGGCCCGCGGCTACCTGGGCAGGCCCGGGTTGAGCGCCGAACGCTTCGTCGCCGACCCGTTCTCCCGCACCGGGGCCCGCATGTACCGCACCGGTGACGTCGCACGGGTCGACGCGGACGGTGCCGTCGAGTACCTCGGCCGGATCGACGATCAGGTGAAGCTGCGCGGCTTCCGGATCGAACTGGGGGAGATCGAAGCCCAGATGGCCGCCTGCCCCGGCGTGCGGCAGGCCGCCGCCGTCGTGCGCTCGGACGCGCCCGGCCGGCAACAGCTGGTCGGGTACGTCGTCGGTGACGCCGACCTCGACGACGTCCGTGCGCGCCTGGCCTCGGCGCTGCCGGAGTTCATGGTGCCCGTCGCGTTCGTGAACGTGGCGGAATTCCCGCTTGGCCCCAGCGGCAAGCTGAACCGCAAAGCCCTTCCCGCGCCGGACTTCTCCACGCACACGACTTCGGGGCAGGCGAGCTCCGCGCCGGTCGTGGAGAGCGGCTCCGCGGCTGTGCTCGCCGGCCACTACGCCGAGGTCCTCGGTCTCGGGGCGGTCGGGGTGGACGACGACTTCTTCGCGCTCGGCGGAGACAGCATCCTCGCCATCCGCCTGGTGAATCTCGCTCGCCGGGAGGGGATCACCGTCACCCCGCGGCAGATCTTCGAACAGCGGACACCGGCCGCGCTCGCGCGACTGGTCGAGGCCACGGCCGTCCCGCAGACCCCGCGGGTGGAGGAGTCGGGCACCGGCGTCCTGCTGCCCCTGCCCGTCGTCCACCGGCTGTCCGAGTGGAGTGGCGGCAAGAACCGCTTCAACCAGGCCGTCCTGCTGCACACACCGGCCGGCACCACCAGTGCCGTCCTGGCTGCCGCCCTGAATTCGGTGATCGCTCACCACGACGGCCTGCGGCAGACGCTCACCCGGCACGCTCCGGGCGTGTGGTCGCTCGAGATCGCCGCCACCGCCGAGGTGGCACTGCGCCGCGTCGACGTCACCGGACTCGACGCCGACGCGCTGCGCGAGACGGTGGCAGCCGAATCCGACGCCGCGACCGACCGGTTGAACCCCGACGACGGCACCATGATCTCGGCGGTGTGGTTCGACGCAGGCCCGCAGGAACTGGGCAGGCTCTTGCTCGTCGCGCACCACCTGGTGATCGACGGGGTGTCGTGGCGGACCCTGATCGAGGACCTCGCCATGGCGTGGGTGGCCGCCGACAGCGGCGAGAACGCGGCACTCGACCCGGTGCCCACATCGCTGCGCGGATTCGCCCGCATCGTCACCGAACAGGCGCAGGAACCGGCCCGCCTGGCCGAACTCGACCACTGGCTGCGGGTCACCGAACCCGGCGCCGACCTGGTGCCCGGCACCGAGGGACACGCCGTGGTGAGCAGCGGCGCCCGGCGGACGGTCCGCCTGGACCGGCAACTCACGACGGCCGTGCTGACCACCGTGCCCGCCGTCGTCGGCGCGGACGTCACCGACGTGCTGCTCGCGGCGCTGCGACTGTCGGCAGACCGCTGGCTCGCCGAGCGCGGACGCGAGAACGACCTGCTGGTCGACCTCGAGCGGCACGGGCGCGAAGAACTCGCCGAGGGCGTGGACCTCTCCCGCACGGTCGGCTGGCTCACCAACGTCACCCCTGTCCGGTTGCGCAGCAGGACGGGCGCACTCGACACACTCAAGGACGTCAAGGAACAGTTGCGCGGGGCGCCCGACGGCGGCATCGGCTACGGCATGCTCCGGTACGTCAACGCGCGCACCGCCGGTCTCCTCGCGGCGCGGTCCGAATCGCAGGTGCTGTTCAACTACCTGGGCCGTATGCCGCACGCCGCGCCCGGGCCCTGGACTCCCGCGGTCGAATCCGACTCCCTGGCAACCGATCCCGATGCCGATCTCGGCGGCCCCTACCGTCTGGTGATCAACGCGGTGTGCGAGGAATCCGCGGAGGGCACCGAACTGCAGGCCGTGTTCGCCTGGTCGGAGGCCGACCTGAGCGAGGCCGACACCGTCGCGTTGAGCGACGGCTGGGTGGCCGCACTTCGTGAACTCGCCGACGTCGCCGCCGAACACGACGGACCGGCGATGCTCACGCCGTCCGACCTGCCGCTCATGAACCTGACGCAGGACGAGATCGACCGGATCGCCCTGGCGAGCCCGAGCGGGATCGACACGGTGCTGCCACTGTCGCCGCTGCAGGAGGGCCTGTACTTCCAGGCCGGGTTCGACTCCGGCAACGACATCTACACGGCACAGTTCTCCCTCGACTTCGAGCACCGCCTCGACACCGCTCGGCTCGCCGCCGCGCTGCGGACCCTGCAACGCCGCAACCCCACGCTGCGAGCGGGATTCGTCAGTGCTGGCCTGCCCGCGCCGGTGCAGTTCTTCGGCACCGGACTGGACGTGCCCGTCGCCGAGTTCGACCTGCGCGAACTCGGCGAGGCCGAACGCGACTCCTACGCCGCACAATTGACGGCGCAGGACCGGCTGACACCGTTCGACCTGACCGCCCCGCCGCTGTGGCGGGCCATGGTGTTGCGACTCGGCGATTCCCACGACCGACTGGTGATCAACCGGCAGTTCCTGCTGTGGGACGGATGGTCCAACGGTCTCGTCGTCAGTCAGCTGCTCGCCCTGTACGAATCGGGCGGTGACGACTCCGGGTTCGCCGCCCCGGAAGGGTCCTTCGAGGACTACCTGCGGTGGCTGGCAACCCGGGACGCGGACGCAGCGCAGTCGGCGTGGACCGACGCCCTCGCCGGGCTCGACGAGCCGACGCTGCTGGCCGCGACGATCACCGGGGAACCGGAGCCACCGCAGCGCCGCGACGCCGTGCTGCCGGTGGACCTGAGCGAACGGCTCCGGGCCGGTGCCCGCGGCGCCGGTGTCACGTTCAACGCGGTACTGAACGCCGCGCTGGCCGTCGTCCTCGGAATCGAGACGGGACGCCGCGACCTCGTGTTCGGCACCACCGTGGCCGGACGGCCACCGGAGGTCCCGGGTATCGACGCGGTGACGGGCATGTTCCTCAACACCGTCCCCGTCCGGACGACACTGCGCGCCGACGAGACCGTCGCCGACCTGCTGCGGCGAATCCAGTCCGAGCGGTTGGCGCTGACCCCGTACGACTACCTCGGGCTCGCCTCCATCCAGCGGGTCTCCGAGCACCGGCAACTGTTCGACGTGCTCTACGTGCTGCAGAACTTCGTGGACGAGAAGCAGGTGTCGGCGCTCAACGCGGCGCACGACATCAGCGGCGGCGACAGCATCGACCACACGCACTACCCGGTCACGGTCGTCGTGACACCCGGCGCGAGCGTGAAGGTGAAATTCGAGTTCCACCCGGAGAAGATCTCGGCGTCGCGGGTCGAACGCATGCTGTCGCGGTATGTGACCGTGCTCGAGGAGTGGTCCACGGACCTGTCGGGCATGGTCGGCGGAATCGCCGGTGCCGCAACACCCGTGCCGATCCAGCCGAAAGCCCTGCCCGACAGAACCATCGCCGACCTGTTCGCCGACGCGGCGCTCGTCCGTCCCGACGAGACGGCCCTCGTGTTCGGGGACCGCGCCGTGAGCTACGCCGAACTCGACGCCGACGTGAACCGGATGGCCCGGCTGCTGCTGGGCCGCGGCGCGGGACCGGAACGGATCGTCGCGCTCGCACTGCCGCGGACGGTGGAGATGGTGGTGGCGCTGTTCGCGGTTCTGCGCACCGGATCCGCGTACCTGCCGCTCGAACTGGACCATCCGGCCGAGCGCCTCGTCGCGATGCTCGACGACGCCCGGCCGACGGTCCTGGTCACCACGTCGGACGTCGCGGGGACGCTCGCCGCGGCCACCGTCGACACGCTGGCCGTCGACACTCTCGACTTCGGCGCGGTCGCGTCCGCACCGCTGTCGGAGGCCGAACTCGGCGGGTTCGCGCCCGGAACCCCGGGGCGCCTGGACCATCCGGCGTACGTCATCTACACGTCGGGGTCCACCGGGAAGCCGAAGGGCGTCGTCACCCCGTACCGCGGCCTGACCAACATGCAGTTCAACCACCGGGAGGCGATCTTCGAGCCCGTCGTCGCCGCGGCGGGCGGCAGGCGACTCCGCATCGCCCACACCGTGTCGTTCGCGTTCGACATGTCGTGGGAGGAACTGCTGTGGCTGGTGGAGGGCCACGAGGTCCACATCTGCGACGAGAACCTGCGGCGTGACGCCGAGGCGCTCGTGGCCTACTGCGACACCCACGAGATCGACGTCGTCAACGTGACACCGACGTACGCGCAGCACCTGATCGAGGAGGGTCTGCTCGACGACGGCCCGGGACGGCACCGGCCGCCGCTGGTGCTTCTCGGCGGCGAAGCGGTGTCGGATTCGGTGTGGAACCGGTTGCGCGACACGGACGGAACGTGCGGGTACAACCTGTACGGTCCCACCGAGTACACCATCAACACGCTCGGTGCCGGCACCGCCGACAGCGCGACGCCCACCGTCGGCACACCGATCTGGAACACGTCCGCGTACGTGCTGGACGCCTGGCTGCGCCCCGTTCCCGACGGCGTTCCCGGTGAGCTGTACATCTCCGGGGTCGGGTTGGCCCGCGGCTACCTCGACCGGTTCGCGTTGACGGCGGAGCGTTTCGTCGCCGACCCGTTCCGCGAATCCGTACGTATGTATCGGACCGGCGACCTCGTCCGCCGGCGTGACGACGGGAACCTCGACTTCCTGGGCCGCACGGACGATCAGGTGAAGATCCGCGGTCACCGGGTGGAACTCGGCGAAATCGCCTCGGCGCTCGAAGCGCTGGACGGCGTGCGCCAGGCGGCGGTCGTCGTCGACTCGGGGCCGGGCGGATTCAAGCGGCTCGTCGGGTACGTAGTACCCGTGAGTACTTGTCAACCGCCGGACGTTAACAAGTACTCACAGGCGCTGCGCGCAACGTTGCCGGACTACATGGTGCCCGCCGCGATCATCGAGGTCGACCGGCTGCCGATGACGGTCAACGGCAAACTCGACGTCAAGGCGCTGCCGTCCGCGGACGACGTGCTCGGCCGCAGCGGCGGTGCGCGCACCGAACCCCGCACCGACACCGAACGGGTGCTGTCCGAACTGTTCGGCGAGGTCCTCGGCGTTCCCGCGCCCGGGGTCGACGACGACTTCTTCGACCTCGGCGGTCACTCGCTGCTCGCCACCAGGCTGATCAGCCGGGCACGGGCCGCGCTCGACACCGACCTCACCATGCGCGACCTGTTCGAGGCGCCGACGGTGGCCGAACTCGCCACCCGGATCGGCGACGACACCGCGTCGACGCGTCCGGTGCTGGCGGCCAGGCCACGGCCCGAGCATCTTCCGCTCTCCGCTGCGCAGCAACGTCTCTGGCTCCTGCAACAGATGGAAGGGGCGTCGGCCGCTTACAACTTCCCGATCGTCCTGCGACTGCGGGACGCACTCGACCCGGCGGTGTTCGCACAGGCGCTGACCGACGTGGTGTCGCGGCACGAGTCGCTGCGCACCGTGTTCGGCGAGCACGACGGGGAACCCGTGCAGGTGATCCTGGACGACGTCCGCCCCGACGTCGCGGTGGTGGACGGCACCGAGGCCGACCTGGTCCGGCTCGTCACCGAGACCGTCGGCCGGCCGTTCGACCTGGCCACCGAGATCCCGGTGCGCGCGAGCCTCATCCGCGTCGGCGACGAGCAGGTGCTCGCGATCGTGCTGCACCACATCGCCACCGACGAGTGGTCGGACCGTCCGTTCCTGCGGGACCTGATGACGGCGTACGCCGCTCGCGCGCAGGGTTCGGCACCGGGCTGGGAGCCGCTGGCCGTGCAGTACGCCGACTACACGCTGTGGCAGCGCGACGTCCTGGGTGACCCGCAGGAGAAGTCAAGCCTCGTCAGCCGTCAACTCGACTACTGGGCGAAGACCCTCGACGGGGCGCCGGAGGAGTTGGTGCTCCCCGCCGACCGCACCCGTCCGGCGCGGCCCAGCTTCGCGGGCGGCGCCATCGAGACGACGCTCGACGCCGCGACGACGCGGGCGCTGCGTTCGCTCGCGCGGACGTCGGGAACCAGCATGTTCATGGTGCTGCACGCGGCGTCGGCGGCGTTGCTGCACCGTCTCGGCGCGGGCGACGATCTGCCGATCGGGGTACCGGTCGCCGGCCGCAGCGAACAGGGCCTGGACGACCTGATCGGGTTCTTCGTCAACACCGTGGTGCTGCGGACGGACGTGTCGGGCAACCCCACGTTCGAGCAGTTGCTGGCACGGGTCCGCGACACCGACCTGGCGGCCTTCGCGCACTCGGACGTCCCCTTCGAAACCGTTGTGGAGAAGGTGAATCCGGCGCGGACCCTGGCCCGGAACCCGCTGTTCCAGGTGATGGTCGGCTACCACAGCCGGACGTCCGATTCGGCGCAGGCAGCCGGATCGGCCCTCACCCCGGTGGTGTTCGAGGAACGCACGGCCAAGTTCGACCTGGTGTTCAACTTCACCGAATACCTCGACGACGAACGGGTCGAACTGCGCCTCGAATACGGTTCGGACCTGTTCGACAGGGCCACCGCGGAGAAGATCGCGCGCAGGCAGGTCGAGGTGCTCGGCGCCGTCGCGTCCGACTCGGGGCGCGCCGTCGGCGACCTCGACGTGTTCCTCGGCGAGGAACGTGAACTGGTGGTGCACGGGTTCAACGACACCGCACAGCCGGTGGCGGAGGAGACGTTCTACGAGGCGTTCGCGCGCCACGTCGCCGCGACCCCCGACGCCGTGGCCGTCGTCGACGCCGCGGGCGAGGTGACGTACGCGGAGCTGAGTGCCCGCGCCGACCGGATCGCCGCGCTGCTGCATCGCCGCGGTGTCTCGGCCGAAGGCGTTGTGGGTCTGGCGGTCCCGCGGTCTGCGCAGATGGTGGCGGTCGTGCTCGGGGTGCTGAAGCTCGGGGCGGCGTACCTGCCGCTCGACCTGAACCACCCGTCCGACCGCATCTCCTACATGCTCGCCGACTCCGCGGCGCGGGTGCTGGTGACCACGGTGGGGGAGAGCCCACGCATCGCGGAGGCCGACGGCCTCGTTCGCGTTCTCCTCGACGACGAGTCCGTCGTCGCGGAGCTCGAGGCCGGTTTCGACGGACCGGTGCCGCAGCCCCCGCGGGGCCTGGACCACGCCGCGTACGTCATCTACACGTCGGGCTCCACCGGTAAACCGAAGGGCGCGATCCTCACGCACGACGGGATCCCGAGCCTCGTCGCCACCGCCGAACAGCGGATGAAACTGATCCCGGGCTCGGTGGTGATGCAGTTCGCGTCGATCGGATTCGACGTGGCGGTCTTCGAGTTGTCGATGGCGCTCTGCACCGGTTCCCGCCTGGTGATCGTGCCCGACGAGTCCCGCGTCGCCGGACCGGAACTCACCGATTTCATGGCCGCGCATTCGGTGACGCACGCGATCATTCCGCCGTCCCTGCTGGCGGCGCTGCCGTCCGGATGCGACGTCCCCGAGGGATGCACCGTGCTGGTGGGCACGGAGACCGTGCCGCCGGAACTGATCGGACGGTGGGCGGAACGGCTCAACCTGCTGGCCGCCTACGGTCTCACCGAGGCCACCGTCAACAACACACTGTGGCAGGCGCAGCCCGGGTGGAACTCCGCTGTGCCGATCGGCATCCCGGACCCCAACGAACAGGCGTACGTCCTCGACGACCGCCTGCAGCCGGTGCCGCCGGGGGTGGCGGGCGAGTTGTACATCGCCGGCCGCGGACTGGCCCGCGGATATCTCGGCAGGCCCGACCTCACGTCGGTCCGGTTCGTGCCCAGCCCCTTCGGCGACGCGGGCACCCGCATGTACCGGACCGGTGACCGGGCGCGCTGGCGGGCCGACGGCAACATCGACTTCCTCGGACGCGTCGACGACCAGGTGAAGATCCGTGGGTTCCGCATCGAACTCGGCGAGATCATCGCGGCCCTGGGAAGCCATCCGGCGGTCAAGCAGTCGGCGGTCGTCGCCGATCGGTCCGGCGACATCGTCCGCCTCGTCGGCTACGTCACCCCGGCCGACGGGCTCGGGGCCGGGCAGATCGATCCGCGGGCGGTGCGGGAACACGCCGCCGCGCGCTTGCCCGACTACATGGTGCCGACCCTCGTGGTCGTGCTGGACGGCGAACTTCCGTTGACCCCCAACGGGAAACTCGACCGCAAGGCGCTGCCGCTGCCGGACTGGTCGGCCCTGACCGGGGACGGCACCCCGCAGACGCCGGAGCAGAAGGAGATCGCCGACCTGTTCGCCGAGATCCTGCACCTGCCGTCGGTGGGCATCCACGACAACTTCTTCGACCTCGGCGGTAACTCCATGGCGTCGATGCGGCTGGTGGGCCGGATCCGTGGGCGGTTCGCCGTCGACATCGGCATCCGGGACGTGTTCGACAGTTCCACGGTGGCCGAACTCTCCGCGATCGTCGCGGCGGCCGCGTCCACGGGCAGGCCGGTGCTGACGGCGTCGGACCCCCGGCCCGAGACCCTTCCGCTGTCCGGGCCGCAACGCCGGTTCTGGAAGCAGTTCCGGGCGGCCGGCGCCGACGCGCGCGCCAGTCACGCACTGTCGCTGCAGCTTCGCGACACCGTCGACCCCGAGATCCTCGCGCGGGCTCTCGACGACGTCACGTCGCGGCACGAACCGCTGCGCACCGTGTATGTGGAGGTCGGGGACACCGTGTTCGCTCAGGAGGCGGTGCGGCCCGCCCTCGAACTCGTCGACGTCGGGGACGGGGACGTGCACCGCACGGTCTTCGAGTTGGCGCAGGCCCCCCTCGACCTCACCGAACACGCACCGCTGCGGGTGCATCTGGTGACCGGTGCCGACGGCACCCAGGCGCTGCTCCTCGCGATGCACTACATCGCCGTCGACGAATGGTCCGTGGTGCCGTTGCTCGGTGACCTGATGGGCGCATACGCCGCCCGCTCACACGGCGGCGAACCCGAATGGGAACCGCTGCCCGTCGGATACGCCGACTACGTGGTGTGGTCGCAGGCACTCGCCGGCGATCCCGGGGACCCGGACAGCCGCCGGTCCCGTCAGCTCGCGTACTGGCACGAGACGCTGGACGGAATGCCGTCCCGGCTCGAACTTCCCGCCCCGGGCGTTCGCGGACCGCGGACGGCGGAGATCGTGCCGGTCGAGATCGACGCGGAACTGCACAGTGCGGTCGCGAAGTTCGCGAGCGACACGGGCACCAGCCTGTTCATGGTGTTGCAGGCGGCGCTCGCGACCGTGCTGACCCGCCACGGCGCCGGCACGGACATCCCGCTCGGGTCGCTCGTCGCGGGACGCACCGAGGAGACGCTGGACGCGCTGGTCGGCTGCTTCTTCAATATCGTTCTGCTGAGAACGGATACGAGTGGTGATCCCGATCCCGTGGAGTTGCTGCAGCGTATCCGCGCTGCGAATCTCGACGCGCTGGACAACCAGGACGTGGCATTCGCCGACGTGGTGGAGGCGCTCGGCGACACGCCGGTGCTTCGTCCGCAGGTCATGATCGTTCATCACGAGCAGGCCCGGCTCGGTCACCTCGACGCGCTGGGCGGCTTCATGCCGGTGCCGGTGGGTGTGCCGGATTCGGATCTGACGCTGAGCTTCTACGAGCCGATCGGCGGCGGACCCGTCCACGCATATTTCTCCTTCTCCTCGGATGTGCTGGATGCCGAGGAGGTCCGTGGCTGGGCGTCGGAGTTGTCGGCGCTGGTCACCGCATGGGCGGACGGTGCCCGATGATCAGGAGTGATCTAGATCGCAGTGCCGGGGCGGACTTCGCCGCCTCGGGGGCCGGAAGTACTTGGTACTGTGCTCGAAATAAGGATAGGCTTCACTATCTTGCCGGAAGACAGACGGCGGCTGGGTCGGGTGCGGCGCGGCGTCGAGGACGGACAACGAGCTATGAGTGAATCGCCGGAAACGGTCGGTACAGATCTCCCGGTGCGAGATGTCGTGGGTGTCGGATTCGGTCCCGCCAACCTCGCACTGGCCATTGCCATCGAGGAACACAACGCGGAGTGCCCCCCGCGCGAGCGGATCAGCGCGCAATTCTTCGAGAAGCAGGATCGATTCGGGTGGCATCCCGGAATGCTGCTCGACGGCGCGACCATGCAGATCGCGTTTCCCAAGGACCTGGTGACGTTCCGGAATCCGCGCAGCGCATTCACCTTCTTCAATTACCTCTTCGATCAGGGTCGCCTCGTCGACTTCGTCAATCACCAGACGTTCTTCCCGACTCGTCACGAGTTCCACGACTACCTGCAGTGGGCGGCGCGCCGAGTGGACGCCGACGTGCGGTACGGCACCGCGGTGGAGACGGTACGCGGAATCCGCGGCGACGACGGGGTGATCGACCGATTCGAGGTCCGTGCCGCCGACGGCAGCGCGGTGATCGCACGCAACGTCGTGGTCGGCGCGGGTCTGCGGGAACGAATCCCCGAGTGGGCCAATCCCTCTGCGCGGTGCTTCCACAACCATCAATTCCTGTTCCGGCTCGGCGAGATGCCGGCCCCGGTTCACCAGCGGTTCGTCGTCCTCGGAGCGGGCCAGAGCGCCGCCGAGATCGTCCAGTACCTGCACGGAAACTACCCCGAAGCCGAAGTCCACAGCGTCTTCTCGCGTTACGGCTACAGCCCGGCCGACGACAGTCCGTACGCCAACCGCATCTTCGATCCGGAGGCCGTGGACGACCTGCACGGCGCCCCGGAGGAGGAGCGTCTGCGATTGCTGGATGTCCATAGGAGTACTAACTATTCGGTGGTCGACATCGAGCTCATCAACGAGCTCTACGCGACCGAGTACCAGGAACGCGTGCGCGGGCGCCGCCGGCTGTTCATGCGCCGCGCGTCGGAGATCATTGCCGTCGACGAGACTTCGGACGGAATCGAGGTGGCGGTGCGCAGCGGTGTGGACGGCCTCACCGACACTCTTGCTTGCGACGCACTGATTCTGGCCACCGGTTTCACCCCGGCTCCCCTCGAGCCGCTGCTCGGCGAACTGGCGCCGAAAACCCACCCGCCGCGGGAAGTCGGCCGAGATTACCGATTGGCGGTTTCGCCGGACGTCACAGCGGGAATCTATCTGCAGGGCGGCACGGAGAAAACGCACGGAATCACGTCGTCGCTCTTGTCGAACGTTGCCGTGCGGGCGGGAGAGATCGTTACATCTGTCGTAACAAGGCGTGGCCGCAACGGCACGCTTGCTAGTGTGAACGCACAGGACACGTATGCGACAAGCGAGGCGAGATGAGCACCAATCCGTTCGATGACGAAGAAGGCCGCTTCTACGTGCTGGTGAACGACGAGGACCAGCACTCACTGTGGCCCACGTTCTCTGAGGTGCCGGCAGGCTGGCGCGTGGTTTTCGGCGAGGAAAGCCGGGCAGCCTGCCTCGAGTACGTGGAGAAGAACTGGACCGACATGCGGCCGAAGAGCCTGCGTGAGGCCATGGAGGCCGACGAGAAGTCGGGCGGACGGCACAGCGTCGACAAGAGCTGACCTCCTCGTCGCCCGCGATTCGGCGACGTTGTGGGCCGGGACGACCGTCCGGTGAGATTCCGGCGGTCGCGCCCGGCCGACGGCCGAGAGGCCGTCACCTGAAACTGCCTCAGGCCGCCTTCTGTGTGTGTGTTTCGACCGGCTTCCGCCGCCTCGTTTTGAAAACGGGGCGGCGGATGTCGTCTGTGCGGCGCAGGATGCGCGGCCTCCGCAGAGTCCGGGCGATCCATTCGCCGAGTGTGACGCCGGCCGCGAGCGCGCAACCGATACCGAACGCCGCCAGCAGCGAGCCCAGTCCGATCACGACCTCGTTGTTGAGCAGGGCGTACAGACCCCGATACAGGGACAGACCCGGCAGCAGCGGCGTGATACCGGCCACCACGACGACCAACGGCGGCGTGAGCGCACGGCGGGCCATCAGACCACCGGCGAAGCCGACCACGGTGGCGGCGAGTGCCGAACCGATGATCGGGCCGATGCCGAACTGGTGCGCCACCATGTACACGAGCGCGCCTGCCGCGCCGCCGAACCACGCGGCCGTCAGGGCCCGCTGCTCGGCGTAACAGGCCAGTGCATAGAACATCGACGCGAAAGCGCCCGACATCACCAGCACGGGGAGTTGCACGAGTTCGGTGATCTCGACGTTGACCGGAGGCAGGGTCGAACCCAGCACGCCGGTCAGACGCAACGAGATGGCCACACCGGCGATGATGCCGCCGGTCATCATGACCACTTCGAAGAATCGCGCCGCCGCCGTGATCGGTGCTCCCGTGATGGCGTCCTGCACGGAACCGACCAGCGACAGCCCGGACAGCAGCACCACCACACCGGCCGAAATGATCTGCGACGGTCTGATCTCGACACCCAGCTGATCCTGGAACGTGTAGAGCGTCGCCGCCGGGGTCGCGGCCACCAGGCCGCCCGCCACCTGCTGGAAGAAGTACGGCAGACCGATGCGGTTGAGGACGCGGTTGACCCGGTAGATCACCATCGTCGTCAGGAAGGCGACGGACGCGACCAGCACCCCACCACCCATCAACACGGACACCGACGCGGCCATCGACGCCCAGGCGAGCGTCGCGATCCAGCGGTTGTACGGGTGCGGCGCCGTGGTGACCGCGGTCAGGGCCTCGTGCGCCTCGCCGGGGGTGACCGCTTCCCGGCGGATGCGCCGGGTGAGCCGGTCGACCGCCGCGAGCCGGGTGAAGTCCATCGAGCGGTAGTGCACGATCCGCATGGTGCTCGCCGGCGGGAGGGTGGGCCCGCGGTACGCCGACAGCACGATGGAGTTGTACGTGACATCCACATCGCACTGGGCGAGGCCGTACGTGGCGGCGATGAACTGCACCTGCTCGGCGGTGTCCATCGCACCGGTGCCGGACGCGAGGAGGACTTCACCGACTCGCACGGCGAGGTCGAGTACTTCGGCGACGACCGCATCGTCGGTGAGGTCGATCGGCTGCAGCGGGGTGGGTGCAGCGGTGACCGCATCGACCGTTGCGCGACGGTCGCCTGTGAGACGTTGGAGGGATTCTGTGAGCTTGGACATACTACGTGTCGGAGACAAGGTCTTTCTCGGTCAAATCGGTAGCGGAGAGTGCAGACTCGAGTGTCTCGTGGCGGAACGTGGAGATGACCTGATCGTGGACGACACGGAATGCAGAGGCCAGGATACGCGTCTCTTCCGGGTCCGTGGCCCACGTGGCCTGCTGTTCGACCACCAGCACTCCGTCGTAGTAATACATTCGCTGCGGATTCAGCGTGATGCCCGCGGTGGACGCCCATTCCCGCAGCGCCGCCAGGCCCTGCGTGGCGCCTTTCGGTCCACCCATCTCGATGTCGTCGCTCGACAGCGACAGCAGAGTGTCGATGTCGCCGGAGTTGAGGGCGTCGTGCCAAGCGAGGACGGTGGCGATCTCCGAGGTACTCATGGTTCCAACGCTATCCAATGTGGGCGGAAGTGGCCGACGTTCCTGCAATGGATATGATGGGCGCGCGTGTCCGCCTCCTTAGCTCAGTGGTAGAGCACTCGCCTTGTAAGCGAGCGGTCGTCAGTTCAATCCTGACAGGGGGCTCCACCGCGGAATCGACTCCGCACACAGAGGGCCACCTTCCCCCGGAAGGTGGCCCCCTGTTGTTTCCCACACGGTCGTTTCCCGCACACTCACCCCTGGGTGGGCAGTTCGTCACCCTGGGGTCCCTGTCTCCGACCCCGCCGGTCATTGACGATGAGTGCATGCAAGTGAATTCGTGCAGGTCGGCGGTATTGGACGCGGTGGAAGCACTGCCCGCCCTCGAAAGGGAGACACTGGCCCTCGTGTACTACCGGGGAATGTCCTGCGACGAGGTGGCGGACACGATGCAGACCAGCGTCGCCACCGTCCGGGACCGCCTCCACGAGGGGGCGCGCAGACTGCTCGCCGGTGTCGGCGGCGGGCTGTGAACCGTCACGTCCCGATCGGCTGACCGAGCGGGCTCGCGATCGTGTCGCCGACGATCGACGACCACACCGTCTTCTCGTCGAGGGCCATCGACCCCACGTCGTGGGTGGCACACCCGGCGCCGGCAGGGACGGGGACGTCCGGCACCCGATGGCCCATCCTCGTCGTCGAGTACCGATTCGACCACCGGATCGCGCAGCGGGTCGCCGCTGCGGCTGTCGAAGAGGCCCCGCAGGTTCGCGAACGGCAGCAGCGCGGACTGATAACTGACACACAGGTTGCCCTTGGCGGCGAGGTCAGGTCGCCGGACGAGTGAAACGTGTTCTTTCGTTTGGATGTGGCGGCGGCGCCGCTCGTCAGCCCTGTACGCCGACCTGTCCCATGCGCAGGACCGTGGCCTTGAATGGGGCGCCGGCGCATCGTTGGGCGGAGGCCCTCGATGACGGACGACTGGTGTTCGCCGACACCGAGGGACTCACCGTCGACCCAACAGCTGACCACTGAGGGTTCACTGGTGAGACGGTTGAGAACCGGTCTCCAGCACCAATCAGAGACTGGTGCGGAGGGCCGAGGAGAGGGTCCGTGCGGCGAGTGCGACCGAGTCGCGGCTCGACAGCGAGTAGTCCTCGTTCTCGATCGACAGCGGTCCGTCGTAGCCGGCGGCGCGTAGCTGGTCGGCGAATCGGGTCCAGAACGCAGCACCGTCGGGTTCCCCTGCGCCGACGGCGACGTAGTTCCATCCGCGCTCGGCGACTTGCGGGTTCGGCAGGATCTCCAGTCTGGAGCGAACGGCGATCCGGTCGGCGTGGACCTCGGTGTCCTTTGCGTGTACGTGGTGGATCGCGCCGGAGAGCGCATCGATGGCCGTGAGCGGGTCCGCGCCCATCCACCACAGGTGGCTCGGGTCGAAGTTCGCACCCACGGTGGGACCGACGGCCTCCCGCAGCCGTAGCAGGCTCGGAACGCTGTACACGAGCTGGTTTGCGTGCATCTCGATGGCGATCTTGTCGACGCCGTGTGAGGTCGCGAGGGCTGCGGTCTTCTCCCAGTACGCGATCGCGACGTCCCACTGGTGGTCGAGCAGTTCGAGGTTCTCCGGCGGCCACACCGTGGTGATCCAGGCGGGGAATCGGTCTCCCGGCGCGGCGGGCAGGCCACTCATCGTCACCACGGTGTCGATACCGAGCTCACCGGCGAGGCGCAGCACGCCCTGCACATTGGCGTCGTGTTCGGCGCCGTGCACGGGGTGCAGCTGGTTGCCGCTGGCGTTGAGGGCTTCGAGACGCAGGCCGCGGGATTCGATGGCGTCGACGAGACGGCGACGGCTGCCGGCGTTGACGAGGAGGTCGTCGAGGTCGGTGTGCGGGGCACTCGACCAGCCGCCGAACGCGAGTTCGATCGTGCTGATGCCGTTTGCTGCGGCGAAGTCGAGAGCGTCCTCGAAGGGAAGGTCGCCCAGGCTGTCGGTGAGGAGTCCGATCTCCATCAGATGTCCTTTCTCGTTTGTGTCGATGAGTTCTGTGGCTGTGAAGTTCGTCGTGCGAAGCTGCGGGACGGAGAAGCGACTGCTCCTCGGCGACGAGTCTGGGGACTGGCGCCGAGAAGCGGCCGCGCGGTTAGTCCTCCTCGGCGACCTTCACTGCCACGACGGGGACCGGGGCATTGAGGATGAGGCGCTGACTGAGACTGCCCAGCAGCGCCTTGCCCACGGCGGAACGTCGCCGGACACCGATGACGAGGCGCTGCGTGTCGTGCTGGTCGATCTCGTGCAGCACGACGTCGAGCGGGTCGCGCTGCTCGATCCCGATGCGGTCGATCACCGTGGTCTCTACTCCGGTGGGCAGCATCGAGGCGTCCAGCGGCCTCAGACCGAGGTTGACGATCACGACGTTGGTGTTCAGGAGCGTCGCCTCGTCAGCTGCGGCGGCGAGCGCAGCGGTCCCCTCCGGACTGTCCGGGACTGCGACAACGACTGACATGATGCGGGTTTCCTTTCTGTTTCAGGAGTGGGCGATGCGGAATTCGTCTTCGAACTGCTCCAACGTGCGTCCACGGGTCTCCGGGATCATCCGCCAGGTGAATGCGACGCCGAGCGCGCACAGGCCGGCGAAGATGAAGAATGTCGTCGAGATGCCGAAAGCGCTGACCGTGGGCGGGAATCCGAACGCCACGATCGCGTTGGCTATCCAGAGCGCAAAGACGCTGGTGCCCACGGCGAACGAGCGGATCTTCAGAGGGAAGATCTCCGAGAGGATCACCCACAGCAACGGGCCGACCAAGGCCTGGTGTGAGAACACGAAACCCACGGCCATGACGAGGATGATGTACGGCTTGACGGTGCTGTCGGGTAGCGCCAGGGCGGAGATCCCGACGAGGGCGTGGAAGGTCGCGGTCAGAACGAATCCCATGATGATCATGGGCCGACGATTGAACTTGTTGATCATCGCGATGCCCAGGCAGGCGCCGAGAATGCTGAACAGGCCGTTGGCGGTGTTGGCGACGATGGCGCCGTTGCTCGAGAATCCGGCGTCCTCGAGGAGGTGGGTGCCGTAGTACATGATCATGTTGATCCCGTCGAACTGGGCGAACATGCCCAGGCCGATCCCGATGACGAGCAGCCGGCGAACCCAGGGGGTGCGGAGGTCGCTCCAGCCGCCGGTCTGCCCCTGCTCGTCCTCGGCCGCCAAGGCGCGAACCTCGGCCATCTCGGCGTCGGCACGCTCCGGGGAGCGGACCTGACGCAACACCGCCAGCGCCTCGGCGTCGCGTCCGCGGGCGGCGAGCCAGCGCGGGCTCTCCGGCATGCGCAGCATGCCGACGAACAGTCCGATCGCCGGGAGCACGGCCACGATCAGCATGTACCGCCAGACCGCCTCGTGCTCGCCCCAGACGCTGTAGATCACGGCGTTGATCACGAAGGCCGCGAACTGACCGGAGACGATCATGATTTCGTTGCGAGTGACGATGCTGCCGCGGCGCTCGCTGGGTGCCATCTCGGCCAGGTAGACCGGGACGGTCGCGGACGCGCCTCCCACCGCGAGCCCGAGGATGAAACGGAAGACCGCGAGCACATGCCAGTCAGGTGCCAGGACGCAGCCGATCGTGCCGACGATGAAGATGACGGACAGAAGCTGAATGTTGTGCTTGCGTCCGTAGCGGTCGGCCAGACGCCCACCGAAGAGGCCGCCGACGGCGGCGCCGAGGACCAGGATGCTGACAACCAGGCCCTCCGTGGTCGACGTGAGGCCGAGATCCTCGGCCATCGGGGTGAGGGCCCCGTTGATGACACCGGTGTCGTATCCGAACAGCAGTCCGCCGAACGTCGCGACGACGGCGATCAGACCGAGTCGGCGGGAGTGCGGTCCCTTGGTGTCCGGGGGCAGGGTCGGATGGGCTACCGGGCCGGCCGCGGAAGGAGCGGGGGCGGTGTTGAATTCGATGTTCGTCACTTGTCGTCCTCGGTGTAGAGCGAGGGCCGGGGGGCCAACCGCACGTCGGTGCGGGTGTGGTTGCCGAACGATTCGAGGCATGCCTCGGCGACGGCGGCGGCGGCGTATCCGTCCCAGGCGTTGGCGCCGCAGACTTGCTTGTTCGTGGCCGCGTTGACCCAGGCCTGGAGTTCGTCGCGGAACGCCGCCGCGAAGCGGGGCCGCGCATCCGCGAGCACCGGGTGACCGTCGACGCCGCTGTGCCGAATGGATGCCGTGGTCGGCGGCACCAGCGATACCGTGCCCCGTTCGGCCACCAGTTCGCAGCGCACGTCGTAGCCGTAGTGCGCGTTGACGAAGATCTCGACGTCGACGATCACGCCGCCGGCGGTTTCCAGGATCAGGAACTGCGGGTCCTGGAACCCGTCTCGCACCAACGCCGAGGGCTTGGGGTTGCGGGTGGTGACCGAGACGATCTCGTCGCCGAGAAGCCAACGGGCAATGTCGATGTCGTGGACGCCGGTCGCGGTGATCAGCGCGTCGGACTCGTACCGGTCCGGGTAGCCGGCGTTGCGGTGGACGGCGTGGAGAAACAGGGCCTCACCGAGCTGGCCGGAGTCCAGCACCCGCTTCATCTCCACGTACGACGGGTCGAATCGGCGCATGTAGCCGATCTGCACGAGTTTGCGTCCCACCTGCGCTTCGGCTTCGACCACCCGCAGGCACGCCTCGGCGGTCGGGGCGAGCGGCTTTTCGCACAGCACGGGTTTGGCGGCGGCGAGACAGGCGAGAACGAACTGCTCGTGGGTCTCTTCCGTCGAGGCGACCAGGACGGCGTCGATGTCCGGATCGCTGATCAACGCGTGGGGGTCGGTGTGGATTTTGATCGTGGGGTCGACCTGCTCGACAGCCTGCGCGGCCCGAGCCGGGTCGGCGTCGCTGACGGCCCACACCCGGGAGCCGGAAACGGCCTCGGTGAGGGTCCGCAGGTGATCGGTGCCGATCATTCCGCATCCGATGATCCCGACGTTGAGGTCTTTCTGTGCGCTCATCGTGTTCCCTTGTCCACTAGTGGTGCGATCGCGGCGATGTTGTCCCGGTTGACCAGGGTCGGCCCGGTCAGTACCGGTTGTCCGCCGCCGATGACGTTGTTGTTTGTTTGGTAGAGCCACAGCGAGTCGACGGCGAGGTAGCCCTGCAACCAGCCCTGCTGGTCCACGGCAGCGAGGATGTCCCCCGATTCGATCGCCGAGGCCACCTCCGGGGTGACGTTGACGGTGGTGATCTCGGCCGAGCTACCCGCTTCGGACCGCGAAGTGAGCGCGGCCATCCCGATGGGAGCGTTGAGGGTGACGATGCTGTCGATACTTCGGTCCTGCTGCAATTTCGCGGTCAGCGCCGACTGCACCGAGGGCATGTCGGAGCCCTGGACGTAGAGGGTGTCCACCTTGCCGGTGCCGAACCCGCCTCCTGCGCCCTGGCACATCTGCTCGAGCACGACGTTGCCCTGCTCCTGGATCACGCACAACGCGTGTTTTCCGCCGGCTCCGGCCAGTTGCTCACCCGACATCTTGCCCGCCGCCTCGATGTCCAGGCCGAAGAACATCTTGGTCCCCAGCCGCTGCCAGTCGTCGAGGCCGGCGTTGAGAGCAACGACGGGAATTCCCGCGGCATCGGCGGCGGCAATGGCGGAGGCCACCGCGTCGGGCTTGGCCAGTGACACCGCGATGGCATCGACCTTGCTGTCGATCGCGCTCTGCACGAGATTGGCCTGCCGGCCCGGATCGTCGTCACTCGAGTAGAGCAACTCCACGTTGTCCTTGGCTGCGGCGGCCTCCGCGCCCTTTTGCACCATGCTCCAGAACACGTCGCCCTGGGGGGCGTGGGTGACCATCGCGACGGTCATCCGCGGTGTGTCGGCCGTGCCGGCACCGCTGCCCGCACCCGCGTCCGCCGGCTTTCCGCCGGTGCTGCTGCATGCCACTGCCGCTGCCACTGTGACCGCGCCGATGAGGCACTTGCCCAGCACTCGCGGCACTTTGCTCGACCCTCGTACCTGGTGGTTCATTGTTTTCCCTTACTGGACGTCGACCGTTCGACGACGCGAAACCCGTGGAATGGGGCACCTTCCCCGATCTACTGGCACGTGCCAGTGGCACGTGCCAGTAACTATGATTAGGATCACTCCCACCTGTCAAGCCCCCCGGAGGAAATGTTGTTGAGACCGCCCGATCCGTCGCCCTCCCACGCGTCGCCGGTGAGCAGGAAGCGTCCGACCATGGGTGATGTGGCAGCGCGGGTGGGAGTCTCACGCCAGCTGGTGTCGCTGGTCTTCCGGAACATGCCGGGAGCCAGTGACGCCACCCGCGCCCGGGTACTCGAAGTCGCCGAGGAACTGGGATATCGACCCGACACCGCGGCACAGGTGCTCCGGCGAGCACGCAGCGGCCATGTCGGCGTGTTGTTCACGTTGCGGCACCCGCACGACGCGTCCATCGTGGAAGCGATCTACCCCGCCGCCGAACGCGTCGGATACGACATCGCCCTGGGCGCCTCCGGGCCCGGACGTGATGAACGCAAGGCGGTGGAAAGCCTCCTCGCTTACCGGATCGAGGCCCTCATCGTCATCGGGCCCTATGTCACCCCCGACAAATTGGCCACCCTGGCCCGGCAGATACCCGTCGTCGAGATCAGCAGACCCTCGGACGTGAGCGGCGTGGACTCGGTCCGCACCGACGATCATCTCGGTGTGCATCTGGCGGTCGAACACCTGCACGCACTCGGCCATCGCGCAATCGTGCACGTCGACGGCGGCGATATGCCCGGCGCCGAAGACCGTCGCAGCGGATACCGAACGGCCATGCAGACCCTGGGACTGGACTCGGACATCCGGGTCGTTCCGGCCGGTTACACCGAGGAGGCCGGCGCCCGGGCCGCCCGTCAACTCATGACCGACGGCACGCTCCCCACCGCCATCGTTGCCGGCAACGATCGCTGTGCGATCGGCCTGATCGGAACCTTCACCCGTCGTGGCATCAACGTGCCCGGTGACATCTCCATCGTCGGCTACGACGACAGCCAGCCCGCCGGTCTGTCCTACGTCGACCTCACCTCCGTCAGGCAGGACGCCACCCAACTCGCCGAAGCCGCCATTACAGCCGTCAGCGAAAGGCTCGACCAGGGACGCGACACCAGCACGGATATTGTTCTCGAACCCCGGCTCGTCGTACGAGGAACTACGGCCGCACCCCGTCTCTAGTGGTGACAGGGACCCAGCTCTCTCCGCCAGGACTCACCTGAGGCGCGAGCGAACCCAGCGATGTTTGGTGGCTTGCGCACCGAATCCGTTCGGGTTCAGGCACGTCAGGCCCGGCCTCGGCTCACATCAGTTCCCGCATCCGCTCGAGCAGGATGATGCGCCCGGCGGCCTCGATCAGCGCGAGGTGGGAGAACGCCTGCGGAAAATTGCCGAGGTGACGGCCGGTGCTCGTGTCGAACTCTTCGGCGTAGAGGCCGAGGGGAGAGCACACGCTGACCAGTCGCTCCATCATATCGGTGGCCTCCTGCACCCGATCGACCACGGTCAGGGCAGACACCAGCCAGAACGAGCAGATCAGGAAACTGCCTTCCTTGCCCGACAATCCGTCGTCGGTTTCGCCGGTGCGGTAGCGCAGGACGAATCCGTCCTCGGTGAGATCGCTCGCGATGGCGTCGACGGTGGCACGGAGCCGGACGTCCCCGCGGGGTAGGAACCCGAAGACCGCGGCGAGCAGCGTCGACGCGTCCAGCGCCTCGGTGTCGTAGTGCTGGCGCAGCACCCCCTTCTTCACGCCGTGCGCGAGGATGTCGGCGCGGATCTCCTCGGCTGTGGCACGCCAGGTGTCCTCGGCCGCGCGATCGCCGCGGATGCCGGCGATCTTCGACGCCCGGTCGAGTGCCACCCAGCACATCAGCTTCGACGACACATAGTGCTGCGGTGCGCCGCGCGCCTCCCAGATCCCCTGATCGGGGTCGCGCCACACCGCCGAGGCGCACGCCGCCTGCTGCCGCACGAGCGGCCACAGCCGGCGGGGAAGGCGCTTGCTGCGCACCGTGTGCAGCAGGATCGAGTCGAGGACGGCGCCGAACACGTCGTTCTGCCGCTGGTCGAACGCGCCGTTGCCGATCCGCACCGGGCGCGCGCCCGCATAGCCGGACAGGTCGTCGCGGGTCGACTCGGTGAGGTCGCGGGTGCCGTCGATTCCGTACATGATCTGCAGTGCGCCATCGCCGTTCGACTCGAGGTCGGCGATGAATTGCATGAACTCGTCGGCCTCCCAGTCCAGGTTCAGGTAATGCAGGGCCTGCAGCGTGAACGTGGAATCCCGCATCCACGTGTACCGGTAGTCCCAATTGCGTTCGCCGCCCGGGGTTTCCGGCAGGGAGGTCGTGAGGGCTGCGACGGTGGCACCGGTCGGCATGTACGTGAGGCCCTTGATGGTCAGGGCGGATCGCTGGATCGCCTCACGCCACCGATGGTCGGGGAAGCGGGCGTGACTGAACCAGCGCCGCCAGAACGTCGCGGTCGCATCGAGTTGCGCGACAGCCTCTTCCGCCGTCCCCGGCGCGGCGAGTTCCGCCGCCCAGGTCAGCGCGCAGTACAGGGTTTCGCCCTTCTCGAGCATGTGGCGCGCGCGAACCCGTCCGCCCTCGATGCCGAGCGCCATGTCAGTCTGCAGGCGCAGCGTGAGCCCCGCACCGCTCGCGTCGGCGGTGTGCCGATCGCCGTCCACGAGAACCCACTCCGCCGGTGCGCGCCCGTAGTCGAACACGGGCTCGCACACCAACTCCACCTCCACGCTGCCGTCGAGGCACGTGACCGTGCGGACCAGCATGTGGTCGGCATCCTCGTCCGCCGGCGGCCTCGTGTGGGGAGTGACGGTGTCCTCACCGCGGGTCGGGCCCATCGTCAGCGCACTGCGCACGTTCACCCACCCGGTCGGGGTGTTCCACACCGCCGAGATGATGTTGGTGCCCGGCTCGTACTGGCGGGACGCCGGAACGTTGAGCCCGAACGGGCCGATCCGGAACATCCCGGCTTCACGGTCGAGGAGAGAGCCGAACACGCTGGGTGAATCGAACCGGGGCACGCACAGCCAGTCGACGGAACCGTCCGGCGCGATCAGCGCCCCGGTGTGGCAGTTCGAGAGGAAGGCGTAGTCGGCGATCGGCGGGAACGGCGACGGCGCGGCCGCGCTCCGGGGTGGGGCATCGTCGTCCGAGGCAGTAGTCACGTTCGCGCCCCTCTCCCCGGGTGTCGGCTCCCTCCATGCTGCGGGGTCTCGGCGCCGACGGTCATCACCCGGTTCGGGTGACCGGTCAGTCCCCGAGGACGGCGAGGTCGAGCCGGCGGACGCTATCCGGCTCGGCGATGACGTCGATCTCGGTGATCTTCCCGTCCACGATCGTGAACGCCAGCACCAGGTACAGCTGCCCGCGGGGAGCCATCACGAGCCCGGCCGCCCCGTTCACCAGGGCCACCTGGGTGACCCGGGCCCGTTCCGCGGATGCGAGCGCGCCCTTGGCCACGACGCGGGCGCCCCGGATCACGAGAGGCCCCGGGGTGGGTCCGACAGCCGGATCGGCCCGAAGCACCACATCCGGATCGAGCAGGGCGACCAGCGCGTCGAAGTCGCCGCCGCGGGTGGCGGCCAGATAGGCGTCGACGACAGCTCGCCTGCGGTCCAGATCCGCGGGGTCCGGTGCCGGCGCGGCGCCCTTCACCCGCCGGCGGGCACGGCTGGCGAGTTGCCGCACCGCCTGGGAGGAGCGGCCCACGATGGGGGCGACGTCGTCGAACGGCACGTCGAACATGTCGTGCAGCACGAACGCGAGCCGCTCGGCCGGGGTCAGCGTGTCGAGCACGACCAGCAGCGCCAGCCCGACCGAGTCGGCCAGCATCGCTTCGTGTTCGGGGTCGCCGCCGTCGTCGTGGCCGACGGCCGGATCGTGTGCCTGCACGTCGAGAGGTTCCTCGAGCCGCTGCTCGCGTGAGCGCAGCACGTTCAGGCACACCCGCGACACCACCGTGATCAGCCACGCCTCGAGGTTCTCCACCTCGCCGGTGTCCGCGCGAATCGTGCGCAACCACGCTTCCTGGACGGCGTCGTCGGCCTCGCTCACCGAGCCCAGCATCCGGTACGCGACGGCCCGCAGCCGCGGCCGGTGTCCCTCGAAACGCTCGGTCAGCCGATCGCGGTCGTCCACCGTGTCACATTCCTTCCTCGCGGCGTGTCTCACAGGTAGATCCACCGAAATCAGCTGTCCGAAGAATCTGGAGAGATCATGACATCACCCATTCTCATCACCGGCGGTACCGGCACGCTCGGACGTCAGGTCGTTCCACTGCTGCGGGCGGCGGGGCGGGACGTGCGGGTCCTCAGCCGGCACGGCCGAGACCCCGGCGACGGCGTCGAGTACATGATCGGCGACCTGCTCGAGGGCAAGGGAATTGAAGCCGCACTGGACGGGGTCGAGACCGTTCTGCACCTGGCGGGTGGCCCCAAGGGCGACGAGGTGGCGACCCGGAACCTGGTGGAGGCCGCCTCGCGCGCCGGGGTGCAGCATCTCGTCTACATCTCGGTGATCGGGGCCGACCGGGTTCCACTCGGCTGGTTCGCATCCAAGCTGGCCGCGGAGCGAGCGGTGGCCGCCTCGGGCCTGCCGTGGACGACGTTGCGCGCAGCCCAGTTTCACGAACTGGTGCTGAGCATGCTGCAGAAGATGGCGAAACTGCCGGTGATCCCGGTCCCGGGCGGACTGCGCTTCCAGCCGGTCGACTCGGGGGAGGTGGCGGCGCGTCTGGTGGAACTGACGCTCGGCGCCCCGGCCGGCCTGGTTTCCGACCTGCCCGGGCCGACGGTGTACGGGATGGGCGAACTGGCGCGCAGTTACCTGCAGGCGACCGGCAGGCACCGGCTGACGATGCCGGTCCGGATGCCGGGAAAGGCCGGCCGCGCGTACCGCGACGGCGTCAACCTGTCGCTCGAGGCGGCGACGGGCAAGCGGACGTGGGAGGATTTCCTGGCCGCCTACCCGGGCATCTGACCGCCGGCGTCGGCGAGTTTCCCGCGCAGGTCCGCCAGGGTTTTGGCCAGCAGCCGGGACACCTGCATCTGCGAGACGCCCACCCGAGTGGCGATCTGCGACTGGGTCATGTTGCCGAAGAACCGCAGGACGAGGACGGTGCGTTCGAGGTCGGGAAGGGATCCCAGCAGCGGCTCGAGAACCACGTGGTCCTCGACGTGTGCGAGGGACGGGTCGACGTCCCCGATCGTCTCCGCCAGCGGGCGCTCGTCCTCGCCGAGCGGGAAATCGACGGACAGGGTGCTGTAGGCGTCGGCGACCCGGAGACCCCGGACCACCTCCTCCTTGTCGATCCCGAGGGCCTCGGCCAGTTCGCTCGCAGTCGGGGCGCGTCCGAGTGTGGTGGTCAGTTCGGTCGTCGCGGTCGTGAGGGAGAGGTGCAGTTCCTGCATGCTGCGCGGGACACGCATCGCCCATCCCGTGTCGCGGAAGTGCCTGCGGACTTCGCCGGTGATTGTCGGGACGGCGTACGACACGAAGTTCGCCCCGCAGCTCGAGTCGAAACGGTCGACGGCCTTGACCAGACCGAGGCGGGCGACCTGGATCAGGTCGTCGAGGGGTTCTCCGCGACCGAGGAAACGCCGGGCGATGTGTTCGGCGAGCGGCAGGCACCGCTCGATCAGTCGCTGTCGCAGCAGTTCGCGGCGGGGGTCGGAGACGGCGAGCCGGCCGATGGCCTCGCACTGCGCGGGCACGTCACGATACTGGTCACGCTCGCGGCGGGCGGTCTCCGGTCGCGCCTGCAGTAGCTCTACTCGTGCGGCGTCGGCCGCGGACTTCGTGCGATGCGCCGCCTTCGACCGCGTGGGGATGCGTCGGATTTCGAGCGATGGTTCGACGAGCGGGGTGGACACTTTCATGGCTCTGCCCTTCTCTGACCTGCCGGCATCGGCGATGGCGTCGCTATTCGACGAGTGCGGGGGACGTGTCTGCGGCCTCGTCGGCGAACATCGCCTCGATCCGGGCCTTGATTTCCTCGGTGCTCATCGTGGCTCCGCCGCGCGTGGCAGTGCTGGTGGCGGAAGCGTGGAATGCGGAGCTGGCGGGCATGAGGGCTGCGTCCTGTCGTGTGCGAAAAGTCGGTGTCGGGGGAGGGCGGCTGCGTCGGGGTGTCCGGTCACGTCGGCAGGGACGAGAGGAGAGTGAGCGCGCTGAGCGCCAGCGTGGCGATCAGGCCGCCGGCGATCGCTCCGCCGCTGCCTGCGCCGAGAACGAGGACCTCCCCGTCGTGGGGAGTGCTCTGAGGGTCGTGGGTGGTCATCGGCGGTTCTCCTTCGTGCGACCTCGTCGTGAGAACTAATCTGCGTTGAAGAATATAGATTTGTTCTACAGCGGTCGGACGGGAAGTTCAAGCCGAATCGGCAAGATTGCTGGTCCAGCCATGCGGCGGTGTGGGCATTCCGGAGCGAACCTGTGCGCCCCGCGGCACATTGTGTCCACTGGGGCTTGCTAAGGTTGATGTGCCCTGAGAAGAAGGGAGACCCGGTGACGTCCTCTCATATGCCGCTTCGTTCGCAGCGGGGTGTATACGGGATCTCGGTAACGTCGGAACTGACGGGTATCGGACCGCAGACGCTGCGCCTGTACGAGCGGCGCGGGTTGATCACACCGACTCGCACGGGCGGTGGCACACGCCGGTACAGCGAGGACGATGTCGCGCGCCTCCAGAAGATCACCGAACTCGTCGCCGCCGGAGTCAATCTCATCGGCATCGGCCAGATCCTTCGGCTCGAGGCCGAGAACGCGGTCCTCGCGGCGCGAAACGCCGAACTCGAGCAACTCGTCCGATCCGAGGTTCCGGACCGCGCCTGAGCGGCGCCGGATCAGGTCGCGGACTGGTCGTTGGTGGGGTTGAACTCGTCGAACGACGCGTCGGCCGACTGCCATTTACCTTCGGCCCGGACGTCGGCGAACGCGAGGTCGAATGCGTCGACCAGCCACGCGTGCCCGGCGGTGGCCAGCAATTCGTCGGGCGTGCCGTCGGCGGCGCCCTGGAACAGGCTGACCCTCCACTCGGCCGAGTCCTCGACGGCGTCGGTCAGTCCGTCGGTGGCATTCGACGCGAGAAGGTACCGGTTGAACTCGAAATCGACCCGGATCGCGTAGCCCGCACCGGTGTTGACCACGTTGGCCGGTCGCTGCGTGGCCGCGGCGAGCGCCGTGAGGGCGTCACGGTAGCGATCTGCGTGTTCCTGAGTACGGGGCACCGTCTTCTCGTCTCTCGCACAGAGGCCGCGGCGCTCACGGCCACGACACCTCGACGAATCCGTCCGGGTCGGTGGCGGTTCGTGTTCGGTTCGTGCCCGAGATTACGTGACCCGATGCTCGTCTTGGCGGCTGCAGTCCAGGCATGAGGGATCCGAGATGCAAAATCTATATCTGTGAATGCAGATTCATTTCATTTGCGTGTTAACATCAGGTGTTCCTTATGCAGAAGGGAGCCTGTTGTGACCATCGACGTTCCGCCCCGCTCACGTCGCGGGGTCTACGGAATTGCGGTGACGTCGGAGTTGACGGGCATCGGCCCGCAGACTCTCCGCCTGTACGAGCGGCGGGGGTTGCTCACCCCCGCCCGGACCAGCGGCGGCACCCGCAGATACAGCGACGACGACCTGATCAGGTTGGCACGCATTGCTCAGCTCATGGACGACGGTGTGAACGTCGCCGGCATTCGGCGCATCCTCGCGCTCGAATCCGAGAACGCCGAACTGGCGTCCCGGCTGGACGGACCGGGCGGCACGCCCGGATAGCGATCCGCCGGCGCCGGGGAGGTGACCTCTGTACCCGACAGGGCTCCGGCTCTGGTCCGCATTCGACTCCAGACGGGACAAAGAATCATGACCCTCACGGTCCACAATGCATTCCGCACGCACAGTGCCCGGCACGCGAAGGACCGGCAGGCAGAGCCCGACCGCCGCTTCTCGCTCGGAACCGCGCTCGTCGCCGCCCTCGTCGCGGCGGCGCCGGCAATGGCCGTGACCGGTTCGGTGGTCCTCGCGGCCGCCACCGCCGGATCCGTTCTCGTCGGCGTGCTGCTCGCCGCCTTCCTCATCTCGAGCCTGATCTGACCGCTCCGGATCCGCTCAGCGACGTCCGGCGAAGAAGTCCCGGATGTCCGGTGTTCCAGTCGTCACCCGGGAGCGGGGTGGCGAACCGGGTCCGCGCGGGGGGGACGGGTCAGCAGGCCCCGGTCTTGGCGGCGTCGTAGGCCTGGATCATCTGATCCTTGCGCTCCTGCGGAGCGTCCTTCCACTCCGCCGTCTCGGCCGACTGGGTGAAGAGGTCGTCGAGGGCCTTCGTGCGGTCGAACGTCTCGCCGCTCTGCTGCGCGCGGGCCTCGGCGCCCTTCGCGTACTGGAGGAGGCCTTTGCACAGGTCCGCGACGGCGGGCAGGCCTGCGGAGGATGCCTCGGTGGCCTCGGTCGTTGCGCTCGCCGTGGACTCGGCGTCGGTGGTGGTCGATTCGGAACTGCACGCCCCGAGCAGCAGGGCGGCCGGGATCAACAGCGCAACGATGGTTCGTGTCATGCGAAATACATACCAGAGGCAGGTGTCGGTCAGTGTCGGCCGGTCGCTTCCAGGCCGTCCCGACGTGAAGGTGTCAGGCGGGGCCGAGGGTGTAGTCGACGCCAGGACGGTCGCCCTTGCCCTTGTTGAGCCAGCGCCCCGGCAACTTGCCCGCCAGTTCACCGAGCGGCCCGACGGCGGCGCTGAGAACCCCCACCGTCTCCTGCAGCAGGTCGACGCTCGCACTCATCCGCTCCAGGTTGGGCGCCAGCGCCGTCAACGTCTCGGACAGCGCCACGATCTGATCGAGCGGGCCGCCCTCGGCGATGAGGCGTTCGAACGCGCCGCCCTCCGACAGCAGTGTGTCGAGGATGCCGTTCTCGGCGAGCGCCCGATCGACCAGTCCGCCCGGCGCCGTGAGTCGTTCGACCGCGCCGTCCTGCGCAGTCAGCCGTTCGAGGGGGCCCTGTTCGGCGGTGAGACGGTCGAGCAGGCCGTCTTTCGCGAGCAGTCGCTCCAGGGTGCCGTCCTCGGCGAGGACCCGGTCGAGCGGGCCGTCCTTGGCGAGGACCCGCTCGAGCGGCCCACCCGGCTCGAGCAGTCGTTCGAGGGTGCCGCCCTCCGACGTGAGACGGTCGACGGGGCCGCCCGGGGCGAGGAGACGGTCGAGCGGACCGCCCGGTTGAAGTGCCTGCCCGAGCGGCCGGTCGTTCGCCGCCAGTGAGGACAGTTGGCTGATCACCTGCAGCGGGCTGCCCTGGGTGCTCATGCCCGTGACCACGCCGGTCCCGGCGACCGCGGTCCGGACCGTCACGAGGGTGGCCTCGGCGATACCGAGACCGACATCGGCCGCCGCGAGACCGGCACGCACCGGGAGGGTCATCAACGACACCAGGTTCATGGAGTTACTGTAACCCGCGACACACAATCATCGAGCGTCTCGATCCGGTCAGTGCAGAGCCTTCAGTCCGACGACGCATCCCACGATCCCCAGGATCAGCAGAATCTTCACCGGCGTGGCACTCTCGGCGCCCGTCAGCATCGCGAACCCGACCGTCAGCGCCGCGCCGATGCCGACCCACACCGCGTACGACGTTCCGGTGGGGAGACTGCGCATCGCGTAGGCCAGACCCGCCATGCTGAAGACCAGGGCGACGCCGAAGACGATGCTGGGGCCGAGCTTGCTGAATCCCTCCGACCGGCCGAGGGCGGTGGCCCAGACGGCCTCCAGGACCCCCGACAGCACGAGCACGATCCACGCCATGACAAACCTCCGGGCACCGTCTTGTCGCTGGCCGGGTACGGTGCGCTCGTCCGGATGTCGTGTCGACGAATTCCACGGTACCCAAAGACGCGCTCCGCGCCCGTGAGTGGTGAGCGACTCCACAGGCTCGCTCCGCGCGCACGGCGCGGGAATGCGCCGAATATCTCGCAGATCGAGACCTGCTGACTTATCGTCGAGCGCGACAGTGAATTCTGTGCGTATACCACGGAAGATAACGAGGAACATCATGATGCTCGGACTGCTCGCCGCAATCAACAGCGCTTTCACCCTCGGACTCGCCAACACGATCGGCACGTTCGGCGGAGTGGTGCTCAACCTGAACGTCGTCGCCTGAACTTCCTGCCTGTCAAGACAACTCCGCTACTGCAACCCCGCCGTCGGCCAGGCGGCGGGGTTGTCGCGTTGTGGGGCGACCGTGAGCGCCGGGGCTCGGGAGAGCAACTGTCCCATCCTTGCTTATGCGCCCGGAATTTCACCCTTTTTCGCTCGAGAAGAATGGGTGATTTTATTCAGGGAAATTGCGTGCGCGTGTCGCCACGAATTTGTCGAACGTGACTTAGTGTCATCCGCAACGCGCGCGGACAGCGCGCAAACACCCCTTCACCGGGGCGACGATGGAGGTCATGATGCTGGGACTGCTCGGGGCGCTCAACAGTGGTGTCACACTCGGATTGGCCAACACGATCCTGACGTTCGGCGGGGTAGTGTTCAACCTCAATATCGTCGTCAACTGACGATCGGAATCCGTCCGTCCCAAGCCGGCCGCACCGGCTCACAGGAACCTCCCAGGAAACCTACAGCGACGATCCAGCGTCACGAGTGATGATGGGTTGCGTGAATGATAAGCCTGTCGAAGCCCGCGTCCTCGTCGTCGACGACGAACCGAACATCCTCGAGTTGCTCTCCGTGAGTCTCCGATTCCAGGGATTCGAGGTGGCGACGGCGTCGACCGGGGCCGAGGGACTCGACACGGCGCGCACCTTCCGCCCGGACGCTGTCATTCTCGACGTCATGATGCCGGGAATGGACGGGTTCGGCCTGCTCAAGCGGTTGCGCGCCGACGGTGTGGACGCACCGGTACTGTTCCTCACCGCGAAGGATGCGGTGGAGGACAAGATCAGCGGCCTCACCCTCGGCGCGGACGACTACGTCACCAAGCCGTTCAGCCTCGAAGAAGTGGTGACCCGGCTTCGCGTCATCCTGCGGCGGGCGGGCAAGGTGTCGGTGGAGGAGCAGTCGGCCCGCATCAAGTTCGCCGACATCGAACTCGACGACGACACGCGGGAGGTCTGGAAGGCGGGCGACCTGGTGTCGCTGTCTCCGACGGAGTTCACACTGCTGCGGTATTTCATGGTCAACGCCGGCACGGTGCTGAGCAAGCCGCGGATCCTCGACCACGTCTGGAACTACGACTTCGGCGGTGAGGTCGGGGTGGTCGAGTCGTACGTGTCGTACCTGCGCCGGAAGGTCGACACCGGCGACACGCCGCTGATTCACACCCTCCGCGGCGTCGGCTACGTGATGCGCGAACCGCGGCGATGACCGCGCCCGCGGCTCCCCGGGAGTCGGCCGAGGCGGTCGCCGCCGTCCCGAACAGGCCTGCGCGCCGGTGGATCCGGGCGATGCCACTGCGCATCACGCTCGTCGGCGCCGTGCTCCTGCTCGCTGCGCTCGGCCTTCTCGTGTCCGGTGTCGCGGTGACGTCGGCGCTCGAGAATTCACTGACCAACCGCGTCGATCACCAACTCCACGAGGCCGCTCAGGGGTGGGCGAAACCCGGCAAGTCGCGCCCGCTGCCGCCGCCCGACGAACCGAATCCCGGACGTCCGCCGAGCCCGTTCTACGTCCGCACGACATTGGCCAACGGCACCGTGCTGCGGGAGATCAACGACGAATCCGTCTCGCCCGCACTGCCGGAAGACCCGGCCTCCGTGCCCGTGACGGTCGGCTCGACCGACGGTTCCGACGTGCGGTGGCGGGTGCTGACCACCACCGCGCCGGACGGCATCGAGACGACGGTCGCGATGACGCTCACCGAGAACGACGAAACCGTGAACCGGCTGGCCGTGCTGCAACTCATCATCGGTGTGGTGGTGCTGATCGTGCTCGGAGTGGTCGCGTATTTCGTTGTCCGGCGCAGTCTGCGTCCCCTCGTCGAAGTGGAGGAGACCGCCGCGGCGATCGCGTCGGGAGACCTGCACCGACGCGTCCCGGAACGGGACGACCGTACCGAGATCGGGCGACTGTCCGTGGCGCTCAACGGAATGCTCGCGCAGATCCAGCACGCGTTCGCCGCCACCGAGGCGTCGGAGGAGTCGGCGCGGCGGTCCGAGGAGAAGATGCGGCGATTCGTCGCCGACGCGAGCCACGAACTGCGCACCCCGCTCACCACGATCCGCGGCTTCGCCGAACTGTATCGACAGGGCGCGATGACCGACACCGAAACCCTGATGAGCCGCATCGAAGGGGAGGCGTCGCGGATGGGTCTCCTGGTGGAAGACCTGCTGATGCTCGCCCGGCTCGATGCCCAGCGACCCCTCGAGACCCGGCCCGTCGACCTGCTGTCGGTGGCGTCCGACGCCGTGCACGGGGCGCGCGCCGTCGCCCCCGAGCGGTCCATCGCCCTCGACGTCCGCCCCGGACCCGGGACACCGGAGGTGATCGGCGACGATGCCCGGCTGCGGCAGGTCCTCGGCAACCTGCTCGCCAACGCCGTCAAACACACCCCCGCCACCGCGGACGTGACGGTCCGGCTCGGCACCACCGAGCACAGCGTCGTGCTCGAGGTGGCCGACACCGGACCCGGACTGACCGAGGAAGACGCGGCCCGGGTGTTCGAGAGGTTCTACCGCACCGACGCGTCACGCACCCGGGAGAGCGGCGGCAGCGGGCTCGGCCTGTCGATCGTCGCGGCCCTGGTCGCCGCCCACCGAGGGGCGGTGACCGTCGACAGCCGACCCGGCGAAGGTGCCACGTTCCGGGTGGAACTGCCGCGGTCGAGCTGACCGTCAGTCGGGGACGTTGGCCCCGTGGCCGAGTTCGCGCAGCGCCGCCTTGATCTTCGCCTGCGCCTCGTCGAGCGATTCCTGGGACGGATTCTGCTCGGCGTTGCTGATGTTGAAATCGCCGAGATCGTAGGCAGGGAAGACGTGCAGGTGCAGGTGGGGCACCTCGAGGCCTGCGATCAGCAGTCCGGCCCGCGGTGCGTCGAACGCCGGGCGGACGGCCTGCCCGATCGTGCGGGCCACGTCCATGACCTTGTTCCAGACCTCACCGTCGACGTCCTGCCACTGGTCCACCTCCTCACGCGGCACGACGAGGGTGTGGCCCTGGGTCACGGGGGCGATCGTGAGGAACGCGACGACGTCCTCGTCCTCCCACACGAACCGTCCCGGCAGATCTCCGTTGATGATGGCGCTGAATATAGATCCCATGGCCGTCATTATGCGGCTTCGCCCCCGTTCACCGGGGAACGACAGCTTTGCCGAGCTCGTCCCAGCGCTCGCGTACGGCGTCGACGATCTCGTCGCCGGCCAGCCACTCGGGAGAGCGCAGCAGCTGGGTGGTCTCGCGGTAACGGACGTAGCGCTCCGGGTCGAGAGCCATGTAGGCGGCGAGCCGGTCGGAGAAGTCCGAGGAGGTCGGATCGACCTCCTGGGCGACGCCGTCGACCGTGTACTCCACACCGGGAATGCGGTGGTCGAGCGTGTTCGAGGAGGTCCAGCAGTACTTGATCAGGGCATCGGCCCTGGCGTAGTACCGCCCCGCGAGTCCGGTCAGCTCACCGGTGCGCTCGGTCAGGTGAGCGGCCAGCTCGGTGCGCAGGTCCGAGGCCTCCAGCGCGGCGGCGGTCATCCCCTGCCCGTACACGGGGTTGAAGCCCATCCAGGCGTCACCGATGGTGAGGAAGCATTCGGGCCGCTCCGACTGGCCCGCGAAGTCGCGAAGCCGGCTGCGGGTATCGCGCCACATCGAGATCTTCTCGGGGAACGTGACCTGCGACAGCGCCTTGTCCAGCTCGGGCACCCCGATGCTCGAGATGAAGTCGCGCAGCTTCTCCTCGGTCCGGGGCGGGTGGTCGCCGGCGGAGCCCTGAGCGGTCAGGATCCAGCGGCGCTCGCCCTCGACGACCCACATCGCCATTGCCCGGGACGCCGATTCGGGGGTCAGGGCGCCGTCCCCGAACGCGGTGAGTGCGAGTGCCTGGAAGCCCGGGTCCCAGTCCTCGGGTACCTCCAGGAAGGTGGAGGAGTAGCCCCAGTGCGCGTTGACGACTTCCTCTCTGGGAGTGGGGTATCCGAGCGCCTGCAGCCATGTCGGAGACTCGGAGAACCGACCGCTGGCGTCGATCACCAGATCGGCGGACAGCTCCTCCCCGTCGGTGGTGCGCACCCCCGTGACCCGACCGTCGGCGCCGAGCAGTCCGGCCACCTCGACGCCCGAGCGGTACTGCACGCCGTCGAGCTCGGCAGCCTTGTCGCGAAGCGCCTTCTCGATCAACGGCCGACTCGCCATCAGGAACTCGAGGCCCGACTCGAACCGAGGCGACCAGCCGACCCGATCCAGGCGCATCACGTCCTGTGCGGAGTCGAGTCGCACCGCGCCCATCTCGAAGGCGTGATCGGAGAAGCCGGGCAGCAGAGAGTCCATCGCGGCCCGGCCGGCGGCCAAGAGCGCGTGGAAGTGGGCGCCCTGTGGCACCCCCTTGCGGAAGACCGGCTCGATGGGTAGCTCGTCACGCTCGAGCAGCACCACCTCGCGGAAGTGACCGGCGATCGCGGCTGCGGCCAGGGTGCCGCCGATGCTGCCGCCGATGATGATCGCGCGGCCGAGGAATGGGGTTGTCATGGGTGCTCCTGATTGGGCGGGAGACGCCTCGCCGCCCGACCGCTAGATGTGGTCTATTTATCCAAAAAGATAACAGCAATCATAATTGGGTATCAGGGGTCAGGCAATGCTGATCCCGCCGTCGACCGTCATTGCCAGGCCGGTCACATAGCGCGACTCGTCGGAGGCGAGGAAGACGACCGCGTGCGAGATCTCGACCGAGTCGACCCACGGGATGGGCATCGCCATCCGCGAGAGCGACGCCGCGGCGAGCTCCTCGCGGCCGGGGCTGTCCACGTCGGGGCAGGCGCGCCGGTACATGAAGTCGTTCTGGATCATCGGGGTGTCGACCTGCGCCGGGTTCACGCTGTTGACCCGGATCATCTCGGGGCCGAGCTCGAGTGCCATCGCCCGCATGAGACCGACGACGCCGAACTTGCTCGCGACGTAGTGGGCGGTGCTGCGCGACGCCCGGATGCCGGCACTCGAGCTGGTCAGGATGATCGAGCCGCCCGGTCCGCCTGCGCGTAGGTGCGGCATCGCCGCCTTGACGGTGCGCCACACCCCGGTGAGGTTGATGTCGACGAGATCGGTGAAGGCCGCCTCGCTCATCTGGTCGAACGGCCCGATGGCAGTCAGGACGCCGGCATTCGCCACGACGACGTCGAGCCGGCCCAGTTCGGCGACACCTGCATCGACCGCCCGCTGCAACTGGGCGAAGTCACGCACGTCCGCCTGTTGTGCGACGATCCGGCGACCGGTCTGCTCGACCAGGCGCACCGTCTCGTTCAGCTCCTCGCGCGTCCCGCCCGGATAGGCCATCTCCGGTACGTCGTCACACAGGTCGACGGCGATGATGTCGGCACCCTCCTCGGCGAGCCGGACCGCATGGCTACGACCCTGACCGCGCGCGGCCCCGGTAATGAAGGCAACTTTCCCGCTGACACGTCCCATATCTTGTTGATAACCTTTCACTAAGGTGTTTCTATTATGTTTGTCACCTTAGCTCTTCTCGCGGATCCCCGGGGAGGGTCTTGATTGGAGGAGTTCGTGCGTGTCCTCGTGATCGGCGCCGGGATCAGCGGAATCGCCATGGGACCCCGGTTGAAGCGAGCCGGAATCGATGACTGGAGGGGGCGGATCGTCACGCAGTTCGACGGGAGCATCACGTTGCAATGGCTGCTACTCGAGCTCGGCCGGCCGCTCGGCACCTACGGGCTGCGCCGCGGGACGGGCGCATGAGCCGCTGGCGCGAGCTCCTCGACCCCGAGTTGGAGCACGTGCTCGACGCGTTGCCCGCGGTTGACTTCGTGGACTACCGGCGCTTCCGCGCAGCTTCGGATGCCGGGGCAGCGGCCCGCGCCCGCGAGGTCGAACCCGGGGACATCGAGATCGCCGATCGCGGGGTCGGCTTCGACGGCAGGACTGCATCGGTCCGGCTCTACCGGCCGCCGGTGCGACCCGAGCCCCGGCCCGCGATCCTGCACCTGCACGGTGGCGGATTCGTGAGCGGCTCGTCCGACGCCGGTCACGCCCGCAACGTGGAGCTGAGCCGCGAGCTGGGGGCGGTCGTGGTCTCGGTCGACTACCGCCGGGCGCCCGAGCACCCCTATCCGGCACCGCTCGACGACTGCGAGACGGCGCTGCGCTGGCTGATCGCCGCTGCCACCGACCTCGGTGTCGATCCGGGGCGGATCGCCCTCCACGGTGTCAGCGCCGGCGGTGCCTTGGCAGCCGGCCTGGCGATCCGGGTACGCGGCGAACTCTCGCCATGCTTCCAGTTCCTTTCGGTGCCCACCACCGACGACCGACTGACGACGGCGAGCATGCGGCGCTACGACGACACCCCGATCTGGAGCCGTCCCGTGGGCGAGGTCAGCTGGGCGCACTACCTGGGCGACCTCGCCCCCGGATCGGCCGATGTGCCGGCGGAGGCGGCCCCCGGACGCGCGAGCATCGACGACCTGCGCGGTGTGCCGCCGGCGTACGTTGCGGTGATGGAACTGGACCCGCTGTGCGACGAGGGTCTCGCCTACGCGGCGATGCTCGCCGAGGCGGGAGTGGCGGCCGAGGCGCACCGCTTCCCCGGCGCGTTCCATGCAGTCTTCACCGCCGCGCCGTCGGCCGGTATCTCCCGCCGCTACCTGGCCGAGGAGATCGCCGTCCTGGCTCGGGCGCTGGGAGTGGCGCGGTGAGGATCGCCCGCTACGCGGGCAGCTGGACCACCAGCGGGTCGAACGGCTCACCCTCGGCGTAGACGTCGTTGAAGAGCGTCACGCCGTCGGCGGTGAGGGCCACGTCGTCGGCACCCCAGACCACGGCCCCGTCGTCGGTGGCGATGCGCTGCAACCGGGCCGTCACCAGCGGCACCCGCGGCGCACCCTCACGCGCCTGGGGATCCTCGATGGTGAGCACGGCCCGCGACCCGTCGACCTCCACCCAGGGATGGGCGATCCGGACGAAGAGCATGCCGTAGTGGCCGCTGAACCGGACGTCGCCGCGGAAGGCCCACACTTGCCGGCCCGCGTCGTCGCCTGCGGTGCTCGCTGCCGCGTCGTACTCGTAGAAGAGATCAGCGGTGCCGACGGGTGTCGCGCCCTCGCCGACCGAGCCCTTGCCGTCCGGCATCCGGCGCACGTAGTCGACGAACGAGCCTTTGATGCCCCAGCGCAGGCCGGGAGCCAGGCGACGCTGCGCCGGCGGGGTGGTGTCGGTGGAGGTGTCCATCGGTGTTCCGCTTTCGACCCGGGGCTGCAGTGCCCGATCCAATAATGCTCGGTTACTATGTTTACACTATATGACCAAGTTTGTAATCGTGGAAGTCCATGATTGACCGACCGGCTGAGTGAGGTTTGAACAACAAATCCGCTACAGCGATCCCGTCAGGAGAAACAACTTGCCGACCATGCCATCCTCTGCCGCACCGCGCCCGTTGGAAGGCCTGCTCGTCGTCAGTCTCGAACAGGCCGTGGCGGCTCCCTTCGCCACCCGCCAGCTGGCCGATCTCGGGGCCCGCGTGATCAAGATCGAGCGCCCTGGGTCGGGCGACTTCGCCCGCGGCTACGACACCGCCGTGCACGGGCTCTCGAGCTACTTCGTCTGGCTCAACCGGGGCAAGGAGTCGCTGACCCTCGATGTGAAGTCGGACAGCGGACGCGCCGTGCTGGGCACACTCCTGGAGAAGGCCGATGTCTTCGTGCACAACCTCGGACCCGGGGCCGTCGGCCGGCTCGGGTTCGGCGTGGAGGCCCTCGCCGAGCTCAACCCGCGGCTGGTCGACTGCGCGGTGAACGGCTACGGGAGCACCGGCTCGTGGGCGCAGCGCAAGGCTTATGACCTGCTGATCCAGTGCCAGACCGGCCTGGTCTCGATCACCGGCGGCCCCGAGACCGGTGCCCGGGTCGGGATCTCCGTGGCCGACATCGCCGCCGGCATGTATGCCTTCAGCGGCGTCCTGGCCGCGCTGCTCGGCCGTGCCACCACCGGCGTGGCACGCCCCGTCGAGGTCTCCCTGTTCGACGCGCTCGCGGAGTGGATGAGCCAGCCGGCGTACTACACCGCGTTCACCGGGGTCGAGCCGCGCCGGCTGGGAACCCACCACGCCACCATCGCGCCGTACGGGGCCTACCCGGCGGCCGATGGGACCGAGGTGCTGTTCTCGATCCAGAACGACGTCGAGTGGCGGGCGTTCTGCACCGACTTCCTCGAGGATGCGGCGATCATCGACGACGAGCGGTTCAGCGCCGGTGCGAATCGGGTCGCGAATCGGGCAGAGCTGGACGTCCTCGTGACAGCGGCCTTTGCCCGGCGCACCAGCGACGAGGTGGTCGCACTGCTCGACAGGCTGCGGATCGCCAACGCGCGGATCAACCAGGTGGCCGAGTTCCTCGACCACCCCGTCCTGCGCGAACGCGGCCGCTGGCACGAGGTGCAGACGCCCGGCGGCCCGGCGCCCGCCCTCGCGCCGCCGATCGACATCGCCGGCCTGACGCCGGTGATGGGCGACGTACCCGCCCTGGGGGAGCACACCGACGCGCTGCTCGCCGAGTTCGGACTCGCGCCCGGCGCCATCGAAGAACTGCACGCCGACGGCGTCGTCTGACGTCGCACCGACCTCTCAACCACGAACCAGAGGAGTACGTCAATGGGTCACTTGGAGGCACTCGATCCCGACGAGCGCACCATCGTCGTCGCCGGGGCCGGCTTGGCCGGACTGCGCACGGCAGAGGGTTTGCGCCGGCACGGCTGGACGGGGAAGGTCACGATCGTCGGCGACGAGGTGCACTATCCCTACACCAGGCCGCCGCTGTCGAAGAAGCTGCTCGCCGACGGCGGCGATCACGCCGGTGTCGAACTCCGTCGGCGTGACAGCGAGCACCCCTTCGAGTGGCTGCTGGGCCGCGCCGCCGTCTCGTCGGATCTCCGCCGCCGGGTCGTCGTGCTCGATGACGGCACGGAGCTGAGCTACGACGGGCTCGTCGCGGCGACGGGAGTCCGGGCCCGCAGGCTGCCGCCCGAGGTGGGCGGCCCGGCCACGGCGCTGCGCACGCTCGACGACGCGATCGCCCTCGGCGACAGGCTGCGGCCCGGCTCGCGCGTGGTCGTGATCGGCGCCGGCTTCATCGGCTGTGAGGTGGCCGCCACGGCGATCGCCCGTGGCTGCGAGGTGGCGATGGTCGCCGTCGACGACGTACCGATGCAGGTTCCGCTCGGCGCCGTGGTCGGCGCCGAGCTGCGTCGTCGGCATGCGGCGGCGGGCGTGACGTTCCACCTCGGCACCGGCGTGGCGGCGATCGAGCCTGGCGCCGTGGTCCTCAGCGACGGCATCCGGCTTGTCGCGGACGTGGTCGTGGAGGCTATCGGCTCGGAGCCGAACACGGGCTGGCTCGAGGGCAACGGACTCGATCTGACCAACGGCGTCGTCTGCGATCAGATGCTTCGTCCGGGCGGACTCTCGGGTGTCGTCGCCGTGGGCGACGTCGGCCGATTCCCGAACGCGCTGTACGACGCCGAGCCGCGCCGCATCGAGCACTGGCAGGTGGCAGTGGACACGAGCATGCACGCCGCCAAGGTGCTGCTCGGTGATCTGGCGGAAACGCCGTGGACCGAGCCTTTCGGTACGCTCCCCACGTTCTGGTCCGACCAGGGGGCTGTGAGCCTGCGCGCGCTCGGCCAGCCCGGTCTCGGCGACGAGGTCGAGCTACTGGAGGGCGAGCTGCGGGGAGAGGCGGCCGTCGGCTACCGGCGCGGTGGCGCGCTGGTCGGCGTGGTGCTGCTCGGAATGCCCAAGAGCATGGGTGTCTACCTGCAGCGACTCACCGCCGAGCTGGAGACCGCCCGGGTTTGACCGAGGCCTGACCCCAGGCCTCTCATCTGGCACATCGACGCCGACACTCACCGCGAACCGCGGCCGTCGCGGCGTCCGCTCCGGGCAGGCGGAGAGGTCCGCCCCGCCCGGAGTGGGCACGCGCTGGTTCAGCTCAGCACGAAGCCCTGGTAGTCGTTCTTCTCGACCTCGCGCAGCCGCTCGACGAAGTCCGGCAGGGCACCGACGTAGGCGACGTAGGCACGCCGCCGGCCCGGAACATTGTCACCGAACAGATACGACTTCGCCTTTGACACCATGCTGGCGTTTCCGAGCTTGTAGACGTGCTCCGTCCACTCGACTTCCGCGCTCTTGTCCGCCTCGATGCGCGCCAGCCCGTCAGTGACCGCCTTGCCGATCAGATTCGCGATCCATTCCAGCGGGAACTCGGCGCAGCGTGTCGAGTTCCCGTGACCGCCTTTGCCATGTGGGCCACCGACGATGAACAGATTGGGGAAGTCGGACACCTGAATACCCAGCAGGGTCGTGGGTCCACCTTCCCACCGATCGCGCAGCTTCTCACCGCCGGCGCCGGTGATGTCGATCCGATTCAACGAACCGACGAAGGCCTCGAACCCGGTGGCGTAGACGATCATGTCCGCCTCGATCAGGCCGTCACGGGTACGCACACCTTCCGGCACGATCTCGACGATCGGGTTGTCGGCTACGGGAACGAGTTCGACATTGTCCTGGTTGTACACCTCGTAGTACCCGCGCTCGTCCCCGGCATGTCCTGCGGATTCGCAATCAACAGGCTTGGCGCCGAAAGGATGTGTAGGAGTGAGCACCTCGGCTGTCTGCGGATCCTTCACACGTTCACGGATCTTCGCGGCAACGAACTTGCAGTACTCGCCGTTCGCCTCCAAGTCCGAAAGTATGTCGTAGGGAAGCCCGAACCACTTCGAGAACCCCTCACCCTGCCACGCCTCGGAGTAGCGTTCCTGCAGTTCGTCAGCAGAGAAGTCCGTGGACGGTCGGCGTTCGGGGTCGTGGAGGAAGCCCCCGAAGGTGCTGACCAGATAGTCGTAGAGCTTCGGGTAGCCGGAACGGATCTCGGCCATCTCGTCTCCGTCTATGACTCGGTTGTTGAGGGGAACCACCCAGTTCGGAGTGCGCATCAGAACGCTGAGATGCTGTGCTTCACCGGCAATCTTGGGAATGAGCTGGACCCCGGTTGATCCGGTGCCGATCACCGCGACCCGCTTGCCGTCGAACGACACAGGGGTGTGCGGCCACCGTGCGGTGTGGTAGGACTCTCCCGAGAACGTGTCGATTCCCGGCACGTCGGGATAGATCGGAGCGGAGAGCGGGCCGGTGGCGGTAACGACGAAATGCGCTGTGAAGGTGCGGTCGTCGTCGGTGCGTACCGTCCAGTTGCTCGTCGCGTCATCGAATTCCAGGGCATCGACGCGAGTGTTGAACTCGATGTCCTTCTTCATGTCGTGCTTGTCGGCAACGACATTGAAGTATCTCTCCAGCTCGGGTTGTCCGGCGAACGCTTCCGACCAGTCCCAGCTGTCGAGGAGCTCCTTGTCGAAGAAGTACTGGTAGGTGTGGCTCTCGGAATGGAGGCGGGCTCCCGGGTACCGGTTCCAGTACCACGTTCCGCCGACACCGCCGCCGGCCTCGAGCACCCGTACGGAGAGTCCTCGCTGCCTGAGCAGATGCAGCTCGTACAGACCTGCGGACCCGGCTCCGATGACGATGACGTCGAAGTGTTCGGGTGTGTTCGCTCTTTCCTGGCTCGTTGCCTGCGGACTGCTCGTCACAATGTTTGTCACCGCTGCTCCTCGGTTATCTTTCCTCGAGACTGTCGAGATCTGGTTGGCTGCACACCTATCGCGATGTGCTGAAGAACTTCCTGATGTCGGCGACAAGCAGACTCGGCTGCTCCATCGCGGCGAAGTGACCGCCCGCCGGCATGTCGGTCCAGTGGACGATGTTGAAATGGTCGGACGCGATGCGGCGCGAGGTCGGGTAGAGCTCGAACGGAAACACCCCGACACCGGTGGGAACCTCGACCCGTGTCGGGGTGTTTCCGGCATTTTGTGCGAAGTATCGTGCCATCTCGTAATAGGCGCGGGCTGATGAACCGCCCGTCGCAGTGAACCAGGGTGCGCACACCATCATCAAGATCTCGTCCTTGGTCAGTGCAGACTCCAGGTCTCCGCCGCAATCGGTCCAGCTCCGCAGTTTCTCGACAATCCAGGCAGCTTGGGCTACCGGCGAGTCCGACAGTGCATAGGCAAGCGTCTGTGGCTTCGAGGATTGCAGTGCCACATAACCGATCTCGGCGCTCTTCTTGCGATCGTTGGCCGCCATCAGCGCTTGTTCGGCGGGTGTGAGCACGCCGTCCAGGGGCTGGAGACCCGAGGGAATCAAGGTCAGGTAGATGCCCGACAGCACACTCGGTGCCGAAAGCGCCAGCTCGATGTTGATCGGAGACCCCAGATCGGTGCCGAATGCCCCGAAGCGGTCGTAACCGAGGCCCTGCATCAACTGGGCGAACGCCGCGGATATGCGACCAGGATGCCATCCCGTCGTCATCGTGTGCCCGCTCCAAGCGAAGCCCGGAATCGACGGGACGACGACGTGGAATGCATCCTCGGGCTTGCCCCCGAAAGCCACGGGGTCAGTGAGCGGCCCGAGGATCTTCAGAAACTCCAACGGGCTGCTCGGCCACCCGTGAACCAGGAGAAGTGGACTGGCCTGCTCGTATGATGAGCGTGCATGTATGAAGTGGATACCCTGGCCATCGATGTCAGTGGTGAACTGTGGCCACGAGTTCGCCTCGGACTCGACCCGTCTCCAGTCGAACTCGTCGACCCAGTAGTCGCACAAGTCCCGGAGGTAGTCACCGTCGGTGCCGTAGTCCCACCCGGTACCCGAAATCTGGTCTGGCCAGCGGGTTTCGCGAAGTCGACGGTGCAGGTCCGCAATCGCCTCATCCTGGACACAGATTTCGAATGCGGTGGACTTCATAAGGCTCCCTTGTGTTGTGGCTGCGCGCCGGCACGGCATCATCACATGCTCTCGGGTGACCCCGTGGCTGTCGTGGGCAGACGACAGGGGCCGCAACCCGTAAGCGTGCGGCCCCTGTCGGTAGCCGAAGGTTCTCGCGGTCAGCCGGCGAACTCGATGACGCCACGCAGGTTCTTGCCCGCGTGCATGTCCGCGTAGCCCTCGTTGATCTGGTCGAGGGTGTACGTCTTGGTGATGAGCTCGTCGAGCTTGAGCTTCCCCTGGCGGTAGAGGTCGAGCAGGAGCGGGATGTCGCGGTGCACCTGCACGCCGCCATACACGTTGCCACGCAGCGTCTTCTGGGTCAGCGTGAACATGGCAAGGTTCATGTTGACACTGGCGGAGGCGAACGGCGAGACGGACGTGATCACCGTGATGCCGGCCGGCCCGGTGAGGTCGATGATCTCACCCAGCTTGCTGCCGTCGCCCACGCCGACCGACAGGATCGCCGCGTCCGCGCCCCGTCCGGGCGCGAGGTCGGCGAGCAGCGCCTGCGCCTCCTCGATCGAGCCGACGGCGTGAGTAGCGCCGAACTCGAGTGCCTTCTGTCGCTTTATCTCCACGGTGTCGACAGCGATGATCAAGTTCGCGCCGGCGTTCTTGGCGCCCTGGACCGAGTTGACACCGACGCCACCGCTGCCGATGACGACGACGTTGTCACCCGGCTCCACCTCGGCGAGGTATACCGCCGCCCCCCAGCCGGTGGTGACGGCGCAGCCGAGCAGGGCCGCGACGTTGAACGGGATGTCCTTGTCCATCTTCACCACACAGCGCTCCGAGACGACCGTCGCGTCGGCGAAGGTCCCCAGGTCGCCGGTCGCGGCGAGCTCCTGGCCCCGGGCTTGGAACGACTTGGAGGCGCCGTACTCCTGCAGCGAGGCGTTGAGACACAGGTTGGAGCGTCCGCGCGCGCAGTTGCGGCAGTGGCCGCAGGGCGGCTGGAAGATGAGGATGACGTGGTCGCCGGGCGCCACTCGCGTGACACCCTGCCCCACCGCCTCGACGATGCCTGCACCCTCGTGGCCACCCACCAGGGGCAGCGGGGTCGGCATGTCACCGGTGACGGCGTGGTCATCGGAGTGGCACAGGCCGGTCGCGCGGATCTTGACCCGCACCTGGCCCGGGCCGGGATCGGCGAGTTCCACGTCTTCGACGCTCCACTTCTCGCCCGTGCCCCACAGGATTGCTGCTCTGGTGCTCATCGCTGCCTCTCTTGTCGTCGGACGCACTGCGCCCGACGCCTAATGTTGTTTAAGCAACATAGTGGACATCATTAGAAGACGTCAACGGCGTCGGGCGCAGTGTCTTGCGGGGGTCAGGACGAGAAGGTCAAACCCCGGTAGTCGTCGTCGGTGGCGGCGCGGACCCGCTCGCGATACTGCGGCAGGCCGCCGGCATAGAGCAGGTAGGCGCGCTTGCGACCGGGGACGTTGGAGCCGAAGGCCCAGGACTCGGCCTTCTCCTGCAGGGTCCCGACGATGCCGCCGTTGACGTGGTCGATCCACTCGTCCTCGGCCGCCTCGCTGGTAGCGATCGTGGTGTGACCGTGGTCGCGGGCGTATTCGACGGCCGAGGCGACCCAGTCGGCCTGGAAATCCGTGATGCGCGGAATGGTCCCGGTCACGCTCTGCGCTCCGCCGATCATGAAGAGGTTGGGGAAGCCGGCCGTCTGCATGCCGAACCAGGTGCGCGGGCCCGCTTCCCAGTGCTCCTTCAGGCTGAGTCCGCCCTCACCACGGATGTCGATCTTGTTGTACGAGCCGACGACGGCGTCGAAGCCGGTGGCGAAGACGATCACGTCGACGTCGTAGTGGCCGGCGCTCGTCTCGATGCCGGTCTCGGTGAACCGGACCATGGACTCCTCCAGGGTGGAGACCAGTGTGACGTGCGGCTCGTTGAAGACCTCGTAGTAGCCGTTCTCCAGCGGCGGCCGCTTCTGTCCGAAGCCGTGGTCTATCGGGATGAGCCGGTCGGCGACCGCGGGGTCGTTGACCCGGGCACGGATCCGCTCGGCGATGTAGGCGGTGCAGTTGTCGTTGGCGCGCTTGTCGAGGGCGACGTCGCGGAAGTTGCCCAAGGCCATCACCAGGCCGGGGGAGTCGTAGAGCTTCTCGAAGCGCCTGCGTCGTTCCTCGGGTTCCAGGTCGAGGGAGGACTCCGTCATCGGACTGTGCGGCGAGCCGGAGGGGGAGAGCTGGGTGGCCTCGAAGATCTCGTCGATCCGGTTGCGGATGTCGTCCATCCGCTCGGGTGTGATGTCGAAGTTGTTGATCGGTGTGCACCAGTTGGGGCGGCGCTGGAAGACGACCAGGCTGTCGGCGTCCTCGGCGACGATCGGAATGATCTGGACGCCACTGGATCCGGTGCCGATCACAGCGACTTTCTTGCCGGTGAAGTCGACGCCGTCGGCCGGCCACAGGCCGGTGTGCGCCCACTCGCCGCGGAAGTCCTCGAGACCGGGAACCTTGGGGAAGGCCGGCGCCGAGAGGATGCCGAGCGCGGTGACGAGGTAGCGCGGCCGCCAGACCCGGCCGCTCTCGGTGGTCACGGTCCAGCGTCCGCTCGAGGCGTCCCAGACGGCCGAGGAGACCCGTTGCTCGAGGTTGATCCGCTCACGCAGGCCGAACCTGTCGACCGCGTAGTTGAGGTAGCGCTCGATCTCGGGCTGGGCGGCGTACTCCTCGCTCCAGTCCCACTCGTCGATGAGCTCTTTGGAGAAGAAGTAGCCGTACGTATAGCTCTCGGCGTCGAAGCGGGCGCCGGGGTAGCGGTTCCAGTACCAGACTCCGCCCACTCCGGAGCCGGCCTCGAGCGTCTGGACGTCGAGTCCGAGCTCGCGGAGCGCGTAGAGCTGGTAGATGCCGGAAATGCCGGCACCGATGACGAGGGCGTCCAGTGTTGTCGCCTCGGACTGTGGCTCCGTCACAGAGCTCCTCCTGTGCACTCGGTGAGGCACACTGCAGGTGCACTCATGTTATTGATGTATAGAACATAATAACAGCATTACTTTAGAGAGTGTGGCTGCAGCGCTCCATCAGCAGCACGCACAGGGGGTTGGCGCCGAGCGGCGAAGCCGTCAGCGCAGACAGCACGGCGCGGCCGTCGTGGCCGAGCGCACCGGCCAGCAAGGTCGCAGCCTCGGCCAGGAGCGCCTCGAAGGCCGACCAGGCGGTGTCGTCGCCGGTCAGGGAATCGCTCGGCAGGGGGATCAGGGCGGCGATGCGGGTGACGAGCTCGGCCGCGCGGACCATGGGCTCGTCCACCGCGGGTGCCGGCGGCCGGGCCTGATTCCGAACGGCGTGGGCGGCCGATCGCCGGCCGGGGCAGCGGTCCGCGATCGGGCCTCGGTTACCGCTTCGTCCCGGCCGATGTGAACCGCGGCGTCCTGCGGCGTTGTGAGCGCGACACTCCATCTGGATGACCTCCACATCGTTGTGTGCTGTGTCACCGAAGCCTCCGCCGAACGGGTTGGGCCACGCATCAGTAGAACGGCGTACGCGGCTACGTATGTTATGTTCCTCACATCGGCGCCACGAGAGTTCTCGCGGTCGGCCGAGCGGGCTTGATGCGGTCACCAAGGACCACGACCGAACGGGATGGTGCGCAAGGATGGTGCGCAGAGACGCGCGTCTCCGGGACACACTGCCCGTGGAGATCACCAGCCTGGTCGGTCGACAGACCGAGACCGCCGAGATCAAGAGCCTGCTCGCACACTCCCGACTGGTGACGCTGACCGGTCCCGGCGGCGTGGGGAAGACCCGACTGGGGTATCACGTCGCCCGGCAGGTCCGCGGCGCCTTCGCCGACGGTGTCTGGACGATCCCGCTGGCGGACCTCTCCCAGCCCGATCTGATCGCTGCCACCGTGGCGGCGCGGATAGGTATCAGCCTGTCCGCCGGCGACGACCTGGGGGACCTCGTCGCGGCGATCGACGAGCGCCAGATGCTCCTCGTGCTGGACAACTGCGAGCACCTCGTCGATGCCGTCGCGGACGTGACCTTCGCCCTGCTGTGCGGCTGTCCTTCGCTCCGGGTGCTGGCGACCAGCCGGGAGGTGCTGCGCGTCGAGGGCGAGGCACCCTTTCGGGTCCCGCCGCTGGCACTGCCCAGCCGGGAAGCGGGTCTGCAACCCGGGAAGGCGCAGAGCTATGCCAGTGTCGCGCTCTTCCTGGAGCGGGCGGGGGCGCTGAACCCCGACATCGCCGCAGGTCGATACGACGAGCAGTCGGTCGTCGAGCTTTGCCGGCAGCTGGACGGCCTCCCCCTCGCCATCGAGCTGGCTGCCGCGGGGAGTAGATGGCTGTCGGTGGAGTCGATGCTGACCCATGGCGGCGACCCGCTGGCACCGGCCACCAGGGTCTCGCGCTCGACTCCGGAGCGACACCGCTCCCTGCGGGCGAGCCTCGACTACAGCTACGACCTGTGCACGTCCCAGGCACGCGTGCTCTGGGCTCGACTGTCGGTGTTCCGCGGCGGTGCGACGCTCGAGGCGGTGCAGGCGGTCTGTGCCGGACCGGACCTGCCCGCCGACGCGGTGTGGACCGCGCTGTGCGAGCTGACCGACAAGTCCCTGGTCGTCCTGGACGGATCGCGCTACACGATGCTCGAGACCATCCGGCTCTACGGTGCCCAGCTCCTCCACCAGGCGGGCGAACTCGAGGTCGTGCGGGAGACGCACCTGCGCCAGGTGCTTGCCATGGCCGAATCGGTGGAGGAAGGCTGGTTCGGTCCACACCAGCTGAGACTGCTCAGCCAGGTGTCAGCGGACCAGGCCAACGTGCGCGCCGCGCTCGAAGGTGCTCTCACCAGCCCGGGAAGGGCGGGCACCGGGTTGCGAATAGCCAGCTCGCTGTGGATGTTCTGGATCAGCTTGGGATTGCCCGGGGAGGGGCGGCGATGGCTGAGCCGGCTGCTCACCGCCAGTGAGCCGACCGACCCCGAGCGCGCGGCGGCGTTGTGGATTCACGGCTTCCTGTGCGCTGTCAATGGCGACTATCCCGCGGCACGGGAGCAGCTCGCGGAGTGTGAGCGGATCGCCGCGAAGGTCGGAGATGCCGCGAGCGTGGCACACGCGCGGAGCTCACTGGGCATCGCCGAGCTGTTCGAGGGCCGGCTCGAGCCGGCGATCGAACACCTCGAGGCGGGGGTCGAAATGGAGCGCGCCGTGCCGGGCGGTCCGCCGTACCTGGCCGATGCGCTGCTCAACCTGGGACTGGCCTACTGCTACCTGGGCCGGCTCGATGAGGCGCACAAGGTGTTGACCGAGGCCAGCCAACTGTGCGCCGCCTACGGCGAAGGCCTGTTGCTCTCCTGGGCACTCGCCTTTCTCGGCCTGGAGGAACTGCTGCGCGGGCACGCCGAGTCGGCCGCCGGCCTGGCGCGGGAGAGCCTGGTGCGCAAACGGTCTCTCGACAACCGGCAGGGGATGATCTGGGCGATCGAGCTCATGGCCTGGACAGCGGTCGAAGTCGGCGACGCTCAGCGGGCCGCGGTGCTGTTCGGTGTCGGAGAGGCACGCGCCGGGGACTTCGGCCCTCCGTTCCACGGCTTCGGCGGGATGCGGGAGTGGCATGACCGCTACGCGGCCCGAGCCGCGACGGGACTCGGCGTGAGCGGCTATCGGTCCGCGCTCGGGCACGGTCGGCGACTCACCCTCGACGAGGCTGCCTCGGTCGCCCTGGGAGAGGTGCTGGCGAAACCGGACGACATCGACAATCCCCTCCAGGACCTGCCGCTGACGCGACGCGAGCAGGAGATCGCTCGACTGGTGGCGACCGGAAAGACGAACCGGGAGATCGCCGACGAGCTGGTGATCTCACCGCGTACCGTCGACACGCACGTGCAACGCATCCTGACCAAGCTCGACTTCACCTCGCGGAGCCAGGTGGCGGCGCTGATCGCCACGACGCGGTCGCCCGAACCACCCGCCCCGGCCTGATCCTGCTCACGTCCGGGACGGGACGGTCGCGAATCCGGCCGCTCACGCAAGCCGAGACCCTAATGATGATATAGGCCACTCATAGTTGTGCCTTAATAAGGTACGTATTATGGTCAAGGCATTATGAAAGATGCAGCGACCGTTCCCACGTCATCGCCGTCAGCCCCACTGTCCGGGCTGCGGGTCCTCGACCTGTGCCGGGTCGTCTCGGGTCCGTTCGGCTCCCTGCTCCTGGCGGATCTCGGTGCGGAGGTGATCCGGGTCGAATCGCTCCCCGCGCCCGGCTCGGCCGCGAAGATCGACCACGCCCGACTCAGTGAGGACGAGGCCTTCAACTGGGGGCTGAGTCGCAACAAGCACTCGGTCAGCATCAACCTCAAGTCCGACGAGGGACGCCGGCTCTTTCAGGAGATGGTGGCGCAGGCCGATGTCGTCGTGGACAACTTCCGTCCCGGGGTGACCCGACGGCTCGGGGTCGACCGCGAGTCGTTGCTCGAGTTCAATCCGTCGATCATCACGTGCTCGCTGACCGGCTTCGGCGGCGACGGGCCATGGTCCACGATGCCGGCCTATGACCCGATCGTGCAGGCGATGTGCGGCACGATGAACTACACCCGACTCGACGACGGCACGCCCCCTGTGCGCTGGGGAATCCCGATCGGCGACCTCTTCGCCGGGATCTTCAGCGCGATCGGCCTGGTCGCAGCGGTGATCCATCGCGACCGGACCGGCGCAGGCCAGCACGTCGACGTCTCCATGCTCGACGTGATGCTCGCCCTCAACACCTACCGCGTGCCGCAGGCGCTGACCTTCGGTCAGGAGCCGCTGCCTGCGCCCTTCGAGGGCGGCCAGGGCACGGTCCCCTTCGGTAACTTCGAGTGCAGCGAGGGCTGGGTCGCCACGTGCATCAGCCAGCGGATGTGGCCCGCCGCCGCCAGGGTGATGGAGCGGCCCGATCTGCTCACCGACGAGCGGTTCAACACCGGACAGGCGCGGCACGCGCATCGTGAGGAACTGGTCGCGCTGCTGCAGGAGGTGTTCAAGCAGCGCCCTGCCGACTGGTGGCAGGAGAATTTGATGGCAGCCGGCGTGGTCTGCGGAAAGGTGACGCGAGTCGCCGACGTCTTCCGTCACCCGCAGGTCCAGGCGCGTGGCATGTCCGTCGACATCACCGACGAGTTCGGCCGGACGGCAACCGTGGTCGGCGACTCGCTGAAGTTCAGTGACGTCTCGACCTGGCGGGCGCCACGCCAGGTCGGCGCGGATACCGCGATGGTGTTGCGCACCCTCCTCGGGCTCGACGGGCCCGAACTGGACCGGCTCGCCGGCGCAGGCGTGATTCACTGCGGAGACGATCGCGGGAGTCTGCCGCTTCGCGAGCGGGTGATCCCGTCCGGCGCACCCGAGCCTTCGCGGCAGCTCGGCCGGCCGCTGGATGGCACGACAGTGCTGGAGATGAACGGCGACGAGCCCAGCAAGGCGTTCGCCGCCCAACTACTGGCCGACCTCGGTGCCGACGTGATCCGCGTCGAGCGTCCGTTCGGTCAGGTGATGGAGCCCTACCCGGACGAGAGCCGCGAGGCGTCCTTCCGGGCGGGGCTGAACCGCGGCAAGCGGAGCGTCGTCGCCGACCTCAAGACGCCCGAGGGGCTCGACTTCCTGCTGGGACTGGCCGGCCGTGCCGACGTGATGATCGACAACTACCGTCCCGGTGTCCTCGAGCGTCTCGGCCTGGACTACGACACGCTCAGCGCGAAGAACGACAAGCTGATCGCCACCTCGATCACCGGCTTCGGGCACAGCGGTCCGTGGAGCGCCTATCCCGCGTTCGACAACGCCATCCAGGCTCTCGGCGGCGGCATGAGTATCACCGTCGACCACACCCGCCCCGAGGTGCCGATCCGCTGGGGGAACCCGATCGGCGGACTGACCGGCGCGATGTTCGCGGCCCTCGGAACGCTCGGCGCACTGCGACTACGTAGTCTGCGCGGCCACGGCCAGCGGCTCGATATCAGCCTCTTCGACTCACAGGTCGCGCTCCTGTCCTACCGCGCGCCACAGGCGGTCACCGTTGGCAAGGAGTTCCTGCCCGAGCCGCGCCGCGGCGGCAGTGGTTCGCTGCCTTTCGGCGTGTTCCGCACCGCCGACGACAGGTGGTTCACGATCTGCATCACGCCGCAGTTCTGGGCGAGGTTCTGTGAGGCCGCCGGTCACCCCGAGTGGGTCGAGGACCCGCGGTTCGTCACCGAGCCACTGCGCCGGGAGAACGAGGACGAACTCTATGCGCTCGTGGAGCCGAGCTTCCTGGAGCGCACGGCGCAGGAGTGGGAGGTGCTCTACTACTCACTGAAGCTCCCCGGCGCCGTCGTCCTGAGCGTCGGGGAGGCGTTCGCGCACCCGCAGGCGGTCGCGCGCGGCATGCGGCTCCGGCTCTCGGACATCGACCTCGTCGACGGCATCGAGGTCGCCAATGCGCCGTTGAAGCTCGGCGCCGCTCCCGACCTTGCCCCTGCCGGCGCTCCGATCCCCGGTGCCGACACTGCGCTGGTGGCAGCGGAATTCGGCTTGCAGACGGCTGACGTCGAGGTCGAAGTGCCGTCGGCTCGCTGGCGAGACGCCCGCGTCTGATCAACAGCGCGCATCGCGACGACGGTGGCCGATCCGAACGGATCGGCCACCGTCGTCTCTGCATCGCCGGTGCTTCGGGTCAGGCGCGGCGCGCGAGCGCAGGCACGGCGGTCCCGGCATCTGCTTGCCGGGCTTCGGCCTGCCAGGATGTGGTGGCCTGAAGTAGCAGCGCCTCGCACGAGGCCGTGTCGACCTCGTGCGCCAGCATGGTGGCGAGCGCCGTGAGTGAACCGGCGGCCAGGCGACCGGTCTCGGGCGAGAAGGACAGAGGCGAACGCCGGGGCGGGCACTGGAGCGCGGCGTCGGGAAGGTAAGCGCGGAGCCACTGGGCCGCGGTCAGCACGAGTTCTTCCCACGCCAGATAGCCGAACGCGTCATGCCAGGCCGGCGGTTCGGGTACCAGGGAAGCGACCTGTCCGGCCATCAACATCATCCGCTCGTCGGCCATGGTGTGCCTTCCCTCGTCGTGTTGCAGCGACCCTGATGTAACCGCCGTCACGCACGCTATGCCGTCCCCCTTCGTCCGTCAAGTGATGCCATTGACAACCACTGGTTAGTCGTGGAGACTGTGTCGACAGCATTAGAACGAGGAGCAGATGAGCACCGTGTCCACCCGAGCCGCGCAGCGTCCGAGCGACGGCGATCTCTCCCGGCATCTGCGGACCGCAGCGCCGCTGGAGCGTATGGACCCCGCCTTCGCCCAGGCGGCCGAGGAACCGGTGGGTCATCCCCACCGGGCCGGACTGTTCTCCGCTTCGGTACGCGCTGTGAATGTTCGGGCCGTCGACCAGGCCGCCGCCGACAAGCCGAGAAAGCGCATGCGCGAAGCGCCGCAGATCGGCATACGTCCCGAGACGATCCGGGAGGTGCAGGCCCGCCGCAGCTGATCACGGTCGGTCGGCGGCTGTTCGCGGGTCCGTGGCTGTACTTATCCTTAAGTTGATGTGTTATTGTGCTGATGGCTGGATTCCAGACAGTCGCCCGACCGGCGGCACGGGGCGGCCATGGGCGACGCATCATTGGAGGATCAATGTCACGAGACCGCACCGCGCGCACGCGCATACGGCAGTACCTCGCAACCTCGGGTCCGATCGTCGACCCGTCGGGCTATGCCACGAGCCTGCTGAAGGACGCTGTCGGTTACACGGGATCCGCTGTCGCCTTCATCCAGCTGATCGCCGCCATGGACCGTGACGGCGAGATCGAGCGGGAGATCAGCGGCAAGCGCACCTACAAGATCGAGGGGATCGGCGTCCCGGTGATGCCCTCGTCCGAGGCGATGGCCTCGACGAGCCGGACCACGGTGATCACCGGTTCGGGCCAGCCCACGATCGAGCTCGACTACAAGCGGCTCGCGCAGGCACTGGTCGCCGAACTGCTGTCGGCCACCGCGGAGGCCCAGCGCGAAGCCGCACCGGCGGCCAGCACCACGACCGACCAGATCGCGGCCGAGCGCGACCAGTACGCCCGACGTCTCGAGATCGCGCGTAATCAGATCGCCGAGTTGCTCTCCCAGCCGCTCAGCTCGGCCGCGCACGGGGACGACGCCGTGGCGGCCCGCTCCGCCGACTGAGTGCCCACCGCCTCGCGGTGAGGCTCCCGACAACCCACCGCGAGGTAACGATGACCCGTACCCAGACCCGGATCGTGCTCGCAGCACGTCCCGACGGCGCACCCCGGCCGGACGACTTCGAGGTGACCTCGGGACCGATCCCGGAGCCGGCAGAGGGCCAGCTGCTGTTGCGCACGCTGTACCTGTCGCTCGATCCCTACCTCCGAGGCCGGATGGGCTCCTCGGCATCGCATTCCTCCGCCACTCCGCCGGTCGCCCTCGGCGCGGTGATGGAGGGCGGCACCGTCGGGGAGGTCGTCGTCAGTCGCGACCCGCGCTTCGTGCCGGGTGACGTCGTCGCCGCAGCCACCGGCTGGCAGCAGTATGCCGTTGCTCCGGCGACCGCGGTCCGGCGCCTGAATCCAGCTGATGCACCCGTCTCCACGGCGCTGGGTGTGCGGGGTATGCCAGGACTGACCGGGTACGCCGCCATCCGTGAGATCGGCAGGCCGCGGCCGGGGGAAACGGTCGTCGTCGCCGCTGCGACCGGGACGGTCGGATCGTTGGCCGGGCAGATGGCCCGCCTGGAGGGCTCCCGCGTCGTCGGCATCGCCGGTGGCGAGCGCAAGGTCGGCTGGCTGCGCGCCGCAGGCTTCGACGCCGCCCTCGACCACCGTGATCCCGACTTCGAGAGCTGTCTCGCCGATGCCACGCCGAACGGTATCGACGTCTACGTCGAGAGCGTCGGCGGGCGGGTCCGGAAGGCGGTCTGGCCCCGCCTGAACCGGCACGCGAGGGTGCCGGTCTGCGGCGTCGCCTCGGCGTACAGCGCGGCGTCGACAGGTCTCGATACCGACGCCGACAGCCTGCTGTCCGGGCTCGTGACACGGAGCATCACGATGCGGGGGTTCGTCTTCAGTGACTTCGAGCACCTGCGGCCCACCTTCGAGCGCGAGGTCGCGGACTGGCTCCGCGCCGGCGACGTGGTTCATCACGAGGACGTGGTGGACGGGTTGGTCAACGCACCGTCGGCTTTCCTGGGGATGCTCGCGGGCGAGCACCTGGGCAAGCGCCTGGTGCGAGTCGCTCCCGAGCCTCGGTCCGAGGATCAGGCGAGCATCGCCTGAATCTCTGCCGTCGCGGCCTCGGTGGCTTTGGCTTCGTCGAAGGCGACACCGCCACCCTTGATGACACGGGAGGCACCGCGGCGTAGGTCGTCGCGGTAGCGGGCGTCGATGACGTCGAACTCGAGGTTCTTCACATAGATCCGCAGCCGGTCGCGCAACGCGCCGTCGGTGTGTGCGGCGCTGACCACCTCGGGCAGCAGACTCGTCGAGACCAGCAGGGCGTGCGCGACCTTGCGAGCGCGCTCGTCGCGCAGACCGAGCAGGATCTCCTGCTCCGAGGAGCGGATGATGTGGTCCTTCCACCAGTCGAACTCCTGCTCGGAGTCGATCGCGGCCAGCTCGATGTTCTGCTGCTGCACAGTGCGGGCGAGGCCGTCGACGGCATACCCGACGTAGCGCTCTCGCTCGCTCCCGTGGAGCGATTCGACGTACGCCCGAAGGTCACGCCGGGCATCCGTCGTCGAGAAGCAGTAGCGGCGAATGCCGTGCACGTGCGGGTCGAGGAGCCCGAATTCGTAGTTCATCACGCGGAACGGGTTGAGACCGCTCTCGAGTTCGGCCGGCCGCCCCACCTGGGCGGAGGCGGGCGAGAAGCCCCAGGGAGTGGTGCGCCGTTCCGTGTCCGCCATCAAGTCCCGGAAGATCGGACCGCCGTAGAAGCGGTGGGGGAGCAAGGGGCCCGGCCCACGCGAGTAGGCGATGCTCACTCCGGCCGCTTGGGCGTTGCGCAAGAAGCGGTTGTTGTCCAGGTACGTCAGTGAGGCGGTGAACCGCGTCAGCGGCGAGCGGCGCAGTTCGCCGAGGTGGAAGACGGCATCGAGCAGGCGCTCGACCCAATCCTCTCCCCACACCTCGTGCGCCGCGTCGGCGATGTCGCGACCGATCTCAGCGTCGGCGCCGGAGTAGAGCGCCCCGACGGTCGCACAGCCGAACAGGGACAGCAGCGCGGCCGAGGGAGAGTCGAAGCCTGCATTGCCGCCCGACGAGCGAATCAGCAGCCCCAGTGAGTCCGTGAACCGCCCGAACGGCGAGTCGGTGTCGACGGTGATCGCAGGTTCGAGCTGGGAGAGCAGACGGAGCCCCTCGGGCGTGAACTCACGCTGCTGGTCGCCCAGACCCATCGACGCCATCACGAACTCGCCCAGAACCCGGGTCTTCTCGGGCGTGCGGCTCTCGTAGCCCTCGTCCTCGAGCGCGCTCAGGATCTCGGCTGCGACCGGGGCGGCCGTGCTCCGAGTGACAAGCCCGAGGAAATCGACCAGCTCTCGGCGCCGTCTGTTCGAGAACGGTACGTCGCGGGTCCGGCGGTTGGCGGCGATCGCGATCTCGGCCAGCGACACCATCGGGCCGTAGCGGCCGCTGGTGCCCGAACCGGCGTAGGAGCGCACCACGCCGTTGCGCACCCACTGGTTCACCGCTTGGCGGCTGACCCCCACCGCGCGCGATGCGTCCGCCTGGGTGACCAGGTCGATGGGGTTCTCGTCGGCGACCGACTTGGTGCGCAGCCGCTCCGCCGCACGCTCGAGCGCACGGACGAGCTCGGCGACGGGCACGGCGCCGCTCTCGCCCAGGGTGAGGGCGAGTCGCTCGAGTGCGATCGAGATGGACTCGTCGCGTTGGCTCTGCATGATGGCCCTCATCCTATTCACGAGCGGAACGGCGTCCGAACCGAACCCGGGGTTCCGATTTTCTATTTGTCTTGTAGTGATCCTGTCACGGACAGGACCGTTCGACAGGAGCGGAGCCGCCACGGTATCCCGTTCGGTGGTGGGGTGACTCCCTGGACTACTGCAATTATGTTGTGAATAATGCTGATATGACTTTAAGTAATGAAATTGTCCACAATGGCCTGTTCGTCGGAGGCGTCTGGCGGGCAGGTGGCGCGGGCGAGTTCGACGTCCTGAACCCGGCTGACGGCAGCGTGGTCGCCACGATCGCGGACGGCGACGAGGCCGAAGGCACCGCCGCCGTCGATGCCGCGGCCGAGGCGCTTCCCGGCTGGGCCGCAACGGCCCCGCGCGTGCGCTCGGAACTGCTGCGCCGTACCTACGAACTCATGTTGCGCGACCGCGAGGAACTGGCTGCCCTCATCAGTGCCGAGAACGGCAAAGCACTCGCCGACGCCCGCGCCGAGGTGACGTACGCGGCGGAGTTCTTCCGCTGGTTCGCCGAGGAGGGCGTGCGCACCGCCGGCGACTACGGCGTCGCGCCGGCCGGCGGGACCCGCACCGTCGTCACGCACAAGCCCGTCGGCGTGGCGGCCCTGGTCACGCCGTGGAACTTCCCGGCGGCGATGGCCACCCGCAAGCTCGCACCGGCACTGGCGGCCGGATGCACGACGGTAGTGAAGCCGGCCTCGGAGACCCCGCTCACCACCCTCGCCGTCGTTCGGCTGATGGTCGAGGCCGGTCTCCCCGCCGGGGTCGTCAATGTCGTCCCGACCAAACGGTCAGGCACTCTCGTCTCGACGTGGATCTCCGATCCACGCGTGCGCAAGATCTCCTTCACCGGTTCGACGGAAGTCGGTCGCACACTGCTGCGCCAGGCGTCCGACCGTGTGCTCAACGCCTCGATGGAGCTCGGCGGCAACGCGCCGTTCGTGATTACCGACGATGCCGACCTCGAACTGGCCGTCGAGGCCGCGATGGTGGCGAAGTTCCGCGGCGCGGGACAGGCCTGCACCGCCGCGAACCGCTTCTACGTGCATGCCGCGGTCGCCGACGAATTCGCCGAGCGGTTCGGCAACGCGGTGGAGAAGCTCAGCGTCGGCCCCGCGGCGCAGGGGCACGACATCGGCCCGCTCATCTCCGCTCGTGCCGTCGAGGAGGTCGGCAGCCTGGTCGAGCGCGCGGTGGCAGGCGGTGCCCGCGTCAGCCACCGCGCCGCGACGCCGGACGACGCCGGTTTCTACTACGCGCCGACGGTCCTGGTCGACGTGGCGCCCGACGCCGACGTGGTCACCCAGGAGATCTTCGGTCCGGTCGCCCCGATCGTGACCTGGACCGACGAGGAGCAGATGCTGCGCCTGGTCAATGACACCGAGATGGGACTGGCGGCGTACGTCGTCTCCGGCGAGCTGGGCCGCGCGCTGCGGATTTCCGAGCGGATCGATGCCGGAATGGTCGGTATCAACCGCGGACTCGTCTCCGATCCGTCGGCGCCGTTCGGCGGCATGAAGCAGAGTGGCCTCGGCCGCGAGGGGGCCCGTGCCGGTCTCGACGAGTTCCTCGAGACGCAGTACTTCACCATCCAATGGCCACACTGAGCCACGACGAGGAGACACCGACGATGGCTGATCAACTACAGGACCGGCTCGATATCGAGAAGGCGCTGCGCCACTACGCAATCGGGCTCGACGAGCGCCGCTGGGAGGAATGGGATCTGGCCTTCGCGGCCGACGCGGCGATCGACTTCACGCCGATGGGGGGTAAGCGCGAGACTCCCGCGCAGATGCGCGAGCGTCTCGGCAAGCCCGACCCGGCATGGTTGTTCGCCCAGCATCCGCTGTACAACACGGTCATCGAGCTCGCGGGAGACACCGCAAAAGCCTTCTCCCACTATCAGATGGAGACCGGGCGACGCGGGGAGAGCGAGGGCGAGATCGTGCGGGTGTCCGGTGGTGGCGCCTACGAGGACACGCTGGCGCGTACGGACGCGGGATGGCGGATCACCGAGCGTCGGGTCTTCATGAAGTGGAAGGAGACTCGACGGGTGAGGGACGAGGTCACGCGCGGCTGAGGGAGCGGCGCGCCCGTGTGGGCACGGGCGCGCCGACCATCACGCTGTCGAGCACGCAGGGCTCACGCTCACGCATCCTCCAGGATCAGCTTGGCCGCGTGCCAGGCCAGCGCCTGGGTGGGTGCCGAGGTGTTGCCCGACGGCTGGCGGGGAAAGACGGAGGCGTCGACCACCCGCACGCCCTCGACGCCGCGCACGCGCAGCCGGGCATCGACGACGTCGTCCGCGTTCGGCCCCATGGCACAACTGCCGAGCGGGTGGTAACCCGAGGATCCGGCGTTGAGCCCGAGCTGCTCGAAGTCGGTCTCGGTGCGGACGCCGCTGCCGGGAACGCGCTCCTCGGTGACCAGGTCGGCGATGGGTCCGCTGGCGAACAGCTCACGCACACGCGGTCCGACTTTCGACAGGATCCGCCGGTCGTCCTCGGTGTCGAGGAAATTGGGCTGGATCGCCACCGGGTCGCCCGGGTGAGGACCCGTGATGTGGATGTTGCCCTGGCTGGTCGGGCGCAACGGGTACGCCGCCAGCATCAGGCCGGGTTCGTCGTCCACCGCGAGCTTGTCGTTGTGCATGGTCGGGGCCTTCATCGAGATCGGGTTGAAGAAGCCGATGGTGTCGGGCCTGTCCGAGGTGGGGTCCGCTTTGAAGTAGAGCAGACAGGTGGCCGATCCCTGCGCGATGATGCCGTCCCGGCGGACGAGGTACTTGGCTCCCTGGGTCATCTGCTTCACGGAACTGCCGACGAGCGGGTTGAAACCGTTCTCGGCAGCGGTGCGCCCGTTCAGCTTGTACATGAACCGCAGTCCGCGGTGCTCGTTGAGCCGCTCGCCGAGGTTCGGGCTCTCCGCGACCTGCTTGACGCCCGCGGCTGCGAGCACGTCGCCGCGGCCGATGCCCGAGCGCTCCAGCAGGATGGGGGAGTCCAGTGAGCCGCCGCAGACCAGTACCTCGCGGCGGGCCTTGATCTCCACCTTCTCGCCCCGGCGCCGCGCGAGCACGCCGACGGCGCGGGTGCCGTCGAAGAGGATGCGGGCGACCTCGGTGCGGCTCATCAGGGTCACGTTCGGTCGGCGCAGCGCCGGACGCAGGAACGATGTTGCGGCGGTGACCCGCAGCCCGCGACGGGTGGAGAACTGGGTGTAGCCGGCGCGCTCCAGGTCGGAGCCGTTGATGTCGATGACCCGCGTCGCGCCGATGGCGGCGGACGAGGCCATGAACGCCTCCGACACCGGCTCGACGGGGGCGGTGATCTCCACGCTCACCGGGCCGCCGGCGCCGTGAAGTTCGGAGGCCCCGAGTTGGAACGACTCGATCTCCCGGTACGCGGCCAGGAAGGTGTCCCAGCCCCAGCCGGGATTACCGTCCTCGACCAAGCTGTCGAAGTCTCCCGCCCACCCGCGGTTCCAGACCAGACCGTTGATCGTGGTGGAGCCGCCGAGCACCCGGCCGCGCCACCACGCATCGATCGAGTCGTTGGGCCCGAACGGCCCGGCGTCGAATTTCTTGGCGTACTTGTCCGAGTGCATCGTGAAGAAGAAGCCCTTCGGGACCAGATGCATCGGGTTGCGGTCGCTGCCGCCGGCCTCGATGACCAGGATGCTCGCGTCGGAGCCGGCGGAGAGCCGGTCTGCCAGCACGGAGCCACCCGCGCCCGATCCGATGATGACGTAGTCGTACTCCACGGTCTTTCTTCTCCTTGCTGCGCGTACCGACTCGGCGAGCCGGCCCGGGTTGTGTTGGGCGACGGGACCTCAGGCCCGCACGAGCCCGTCGAGCACCTGGCCGGCGATCCGGTCGAGGTGCTGGTCGGCGGTGCCGAGGGTGAGCGAGTCGGTGGTCGCGCGCTTGAAGTAGAGCTGCGGGGTGCCTTCCCAGGTGAAGCCGAGCCCGCCGTGCATCTGGATCGCGCTGGTGCTGACCCACGCGTAGGACTCGCTCGCCACCGCCTTGGCCAGGCTCGCCGCGAGTTGCGGGTCGTCGGTGCCGTCCTGCAGCGCCCAGACTCCGTGGTAGGCCGCGGACCGCGCCGTCTCCACCGCAATGAGCATGTTCGCGCACCGGTGCTTGACCGCCTGATACGCGCCCACGGCCTGACCGAACTGCTTGCGGGCGGCCACGTGCGCCACGGTGATGTCGAGCATCCGCTGGGCGCCACCGACCTGCTCGACGGCGAGCAGCACGCCGGCGACCAGAGCGGCGCGAGCGCAAGCAGCGAGCGCTTCGGCGCCGGTGGCCAGGAGCCGTGCCGGAGTTCCGGCGAACGAGAGCGCGGCCTGACGACGGGTGAGGTCGAGGGTGGTCAGCGGCGTACGCGTCAGCCCCGCGGCATCGCCCGCGACCGCGAACAGTGCAGGTCCCTCGTCGGTGGTCGCCACGACCAGGAGCAGGTCGGCGGTGCCGGCGTCGGGGGCCTGCGTGACTTCACCGCCGAGCCGCCAGGCGCCGTCCGTGGCCGTCGCCGACACGGTGACGGCGTCCACGTCGAGCGTGCCGTCGGAGAGCGGCGCGACCAGCGTCGCGAGCTTCGCGCCGGAGCACAGCTCCGGCAGCAGTTCGCGCTTGGCGTCGTCGTCGGTCAGCGCGGCGAGGGCCGGCATCGCCAGAGCAACAGTGCCGAGAACAGGGCCGCACACCAGAGCAGCGCCCATCTCCTCGACAGCGATGGCCTGTGCAACCAGACCGGCGTCGTCGCCGCCGTACTCCTCGGGAACGGCGAGCCCGAGCACGCCGAGTTCGCTACCGAACCGTCGCCACAGCGCAGGGTCGTGGCCGGTGTCGCTCTCCATCGCTTCGCGTACGACGGCCTCGGGGGAGAATTCCCGGCAGAAGTCGCGCACCATGGTGCGCAGCTCCACCAACTCGTCGCTGAACTCGAACTCCTGCGTCATCTGCCTGCCTGTCGTGTGGGGAAACTGGGGGTGGTCGGGGTCGTGCTCATCGGGGGATGTCCTTCCACGGGATGCCCTTGTCGGCGCGCAGCTCCTGCGGCAGCTTCAGGACGCGCTCGCCGATGACGTTGCGCATGATCTCCGAAGTGCCGCCCTCCAGGGTGGTGGCCCGGGACCGGAGGTACTTGCGCTGGATCGCAGTCGGCCCGCTCTCATCGTCCGGCGCATCCAGGGAGTAGGTGTCGATGAGCGTCGCCTCGGGTCCGAGCAACTCCATGCAGAACTCGTAGACATGCTGGGTGAGTTCGGAATTGAGCAGCTTGATGATGGCGCTCTCGGGACCGATCACGCCCTTGGTGGCGGCCACGCGGGCCCGGTTGCCGGTCAGTCGCTGGCTCTCCGCCCGCACCCACAGCCGGACCAGGCGCTCACGCAGTACCGGGGTGTGCCGCTCGGGGTGGGCGGCCCACAGTGCGAGGGCGTCGGCGATGGCACCGCTGCCGCGGGCGGCGACGCGGTCACCCAAGGAGGTCCGTTCGTCGCCGAGGGTGCTGTTGGCCACGATCCAGCCCTCGCCGACCTCGCCGAAGCGCTGACTGTCCGGGATGAAGACGTCGTCGAGGAAGACCTCGTTGAACGACGCCCGTCCGGTCAGCTGGCGCAACGGCCGGACCTCGATGCCAGGGGTCTGCATGTCGACGATGAAGTAGGTGAGGCCCTTGTGCTTGGGCAAGTCGGGATCGGTCCGGGCCAGCAGGACCGCCCAGCGGGAGAGGTGAGCGAGGCTGTTCCACACCTTCTGGCCGTTGATCCGCCAGCCGTCCCCCTCGCGTACGGCGCGGGTCGCCAGGCCGGCGAGATCGGAGCCGGCGCCGGGCTCGCTGAACAGTTGGCACCACTTCTCCTCGCCGGTGGCCAGCGGGCGCAGCAGGCGAGCGGCGAGCTCGGTGTCGGCATAGCGCCGGATGGTGCCGGCGACGATGCCGTAGCCGATGGTGTTGACAGTGCGAGGCTCGGGACCGCCCGCCTCGCGGAGAATCCGATTGGCGAGCGGTTGCAGCGAGCGCGGTGCGTCCAGCCCACCCAGGCCGAGGGGGAAATGTACCCAGGTGAGGCCGGCGTCGTACCACGCGCCCATCAGTTCGGGCAGCGGGGTGGTGGCCGGCGGATGCTCGGCCACCACTCGGTGGGCGATCTCCTCGACCAGGGTCTCGCTGGCGGTCGCGGGGGGCGCGGTTGTCATGGTGATCCTTCGCAGCCGGGGGCAGTGACGGCAACCAACCTACTCGGATTAACATAACTAAAGCAGGTGAGTTGCCTCACTACAAACATAATATGGATGGGTGGAAGCCGGACGTCAGATGAGCGCGGCGCTGCCCAGTCGGACGCCGGGGGTGAACGCCACCGGAATCGCCGTCGGACCGACTACGGAGGGGGTCTCGGGCGACTCGTGCCAGACGGTGTCACCGGTCGCACGCAGGTCGGGCATCCGGGTCACCAGCGCGGTGAACATCGCCACCAGTTCGGCCCGCGCAAGGTGCGTGCCGAGGCAGAAGTGCCTGCCTGCGCCGAAGGCGAGGTGCGGGTTGGGGGAGCGGCGGATGTCGAACGTGTCGGGATCGGCGAAGACGGCGGGATCACGGTTCGCGGCGCCGTAGTAGCTCGCCACCTTCTGGCCCTGTCGGATCGCGACACCACCGATCTCGGTATCGCGCGTCACCGTGCGGCGTTGGAAGACGATCGGCGGGTCGAACCGCAGCATCTCCTCGACGGCCTGGGCGACGAGGCTCGGGTCCTCCACCAGGGCGCGGTACTGGTCCGGGTTCTCGAACAGCCGGAGCATGCCCGTCGCGAGCACATTGCGGGAGGTATCGCTGCCTGCGCTGACCAGGAGCTGGAAGTCGAGCTGGAATTGAAACTCGTCGAACGGGATGCCGAGCACCTCCCCGTGCGCGATCCGGGTCAGCATGTCGTCACGGGGGCTCTCGAGCCGCTCCTTGCGGGCCGCGTCGGCCCACTGGTACATGATCGTCGCCGCCTCGAGGCCGCGGCCCTTCGAGGTGTCGGCGCCGCTGGCGAGGACGGCCGCAGCGTCGAACATCACCAGCGACTGCTCGCGCGGCAGCCCGATGAGGTCGGCCATGACGAAACTGGCCATCCGGCCGGCGATGTCTTCGACGAAGTCGCACTCGCCCTTCTCGATGACCCGGTCGATGATGTCGTGGACCAGCTCCTGAAGGCGGTCATCTCCCGTGCGAACCGCGAGCACGCCCAATTCCGGGCTGAGGAACTTGCGGTGCTCGGTGTGGTGCGGAGGGTCGGAGAAGATCAGGTGCTGATGGGTTTCGTCGCCGACGCGAGCGTCGTCGTTGATCAGCGTTGTCGGTGCGTTCGCGAACGTCGCGGAGTCGGTTTCGACCGCCTTGATGTCGGCGTAGCGCGTCAGGGCGAAGTAGCCCGGTCCGCCGTACGACTCCTCGTGCCAGTGCACGGGGTCGGTCTCGCGCAGATGGCGATAGAGCTCATAGGGCTGGCCGTTCACGTAGTGGGCCGGGTCGAGCAGGTTGATGTCCATGCGCACCTCCAGAAGGAGAGAGATCCCGGGCGCCGCCGGGCTGACGAGTTTCAATAAGGGAACATACCTTTTTAAGTCTTGTTGTACTAGTGTTGAAAGCTAATTACGAGCCCGTCCACAGGAGGACCACGTGACTGCCACGATGCCCGCCCAGCGCACCTACCGAACGCTCAACCCCGCCACGGGTGAGCTGCTGCGAGAGTTCGCCTTCGTCGACGACGCGGATCTGGAGGCGAAGCTGGCGACCGCGCACGCGGCCCACCGCGTCTGGCGCGACGTTCCGATCTCGGAGAAGGTCGCACTCTTCCACGCGGTCGCGGACCTGATCGAGGCGAGGCTCCCCGAACTCGCCCACCAGGCGACCCTGGAGATGGGCAAGGTGCTGCCACATTCGATGGCCGAGGGCAGCGGTGCCGTGGACATGTTCCGGTACTACGCCAAGCACGGCGAGGAGCTGCTCGCCGACGAGCTGATCGAGGTTGCCGGCTTCGCCAAGGTGATCCTGCGGCGGGAGGCAGTCGGTGTCGTTCTCGGCATCGAGCCGTGGAACGCCCCGCTCTACCAGGCGATGCGCGCGACCGCGCCGAACCTGATGCTCGGCAACACCGTGATGGTGAAGCCTGCCGAGATCTGCGCCGGCTCGACGCTGATGTACGACGAGATCTTCCGCGACGCCGGGTTCCCCGAGGGGTGTTACCAGACCATCCTCGCCACCCCCGACCAGTGCTCGACCCTCATCGCCGACGACCGCGTCCGGGCTGTGACCCTCACCGGCTCCGACCGCGCGGGCTCGGCCGTGGGCGCCCAGGCGAGCAGGCACATCAAGCCGGTCGTCCTCGAGCTCGGTGGGTCCGACGCGTTCATCGTGCTGGACTCGGCCGACGTCGACCTCGCTGCCGGCACTGCTGCGGCCTGCCGCCTCGTTCTCGGCGGCCAGGCCTGCGCGCTGCCGAAGCGCGTCATCGTGACCGACGGCATCGCCGACGAGTTCACCGAGAAGTATGTCGCCGCGTTCGCCGGGCAGGTTCTCGGCGACCCGTTCGACGAGAAGTCGACCGTGGGCCCCATGTCGAGCCAGGCGGCGGCCGACCTGCTGCAGGAGCAGATGGAGGACGCGATCGCGAAGGGTGCGACGGTGCTGCTCGAGGGCGGCAAGGTCGACGGCCCCGGTTCGTACTTCGCGCCTGCCGTCATCGGAAACGTCACGCCGGAGATGCGGGTCTACAAGGAGGAGCCGTTCGGCCCCCTCGGGATGATCTTCCGGGTCGCCGACGCGGAAGCGGCCGTGGCACTCGCCAACGACAACCCCTACGGTCTCGGCGGCGCCGTCTTCGGCGCCGAGGAGGAGGCCATGCGGATCGCCGCACGCCTCGACACCGGTGGTGTCGGCATCAACGCCTTCCTGGGTTCGCCGACCGAGGTGCCCTTCGGTGGCACCAAGCGCTCCGGTGTCGGTCGTGAGCTCGGGCGCAGTGGCATGGACCAGTTCGCCAACATGAAGACGTATGGCATCGGCGGCTGACCCGGACCCGACCCAGAGATATGGAGAAGACGATCAGTACTCGCCCGACCGTCTCGCCACGGCGCAGCTACAGCAAGGCCCAACTCGACGAGATCGCCCAGCGCTACCGCACGTGGGGGCGCTGGGGGAGTGACGACGAGGCCGGCTCGCTCAACTACATCACTCGGGAGCGGAGAGCCGCTGCCGGTGCGCTGATCCGCACCGGGAAGTCGTTCTCCCTGGCCATCCCGCTCGACCGGAACGGTCCGATGCCGGCACGGTCGGCACGGGTCAACCCACAGCACGTGATGTACAAGCACGGTGGCGACCTGCTGGCCGACTGGGACAACGCCCAGCACGGGATGCAGTCCACCGACGACGGCATCTACCTGCCGCTGCAGTGCGCCACCCAGTGGGACGCCTTCTGCCATGTGTTCTACGACGGCGTCACCTACAACGGTCACGGTCCGCAGTCGGTGACCGGCCAGGGGGCGGTGCACAACAGCATCGCCCAGGTGAGCGACCGGGTGGTGGGACGCGGTGTGCTGCTCGACTTCCCGCGTTTCTACGGCGTCGACTGGCTCGAGCCCGAGGAGGCGATCCAGGACGTCGACGTGGAGGCCTGCGCCGAGGCGCAGGGCGTCGAGATCGGCGAGGGCGACATCGTGCTGATCCGCACCGGGCACATGTGTCGCCGGCGCGAGGAGGGCGAGGAGCACTGGGGCGATTACGCCGCCGGTCCCGCGCCGGGGCTCGGCGTGAGCGCGGCCGACTACCTGCTCCCGCGGAAGATCGCGGCGGTCGCCTCCGACACCTGGGGACTCGAGTCTGTCCCCAGCGAGTCGTTGCCGGAGGCGAAGTTCGCGTTGCACGTGATCTTCCTGGTCAATGCCGGTGTCCTCATCGGTGAGATGTGGGATCTCGACCAGCTCGCCGCCGACTGCGCCGCGGACGGCATCTACGAGTTCTTCCTCAGTGCCCAGCCACTGACGGTGACGGGAGCCGTCGGCTCGCCGTTGAACCCGATCGCGGTCAAGTAGGACCGCAATTATGTTGTTTCTATGTTTCGATCGAAGAATGGGGCGACACGGTCGTCGCGCCGGAGAGGACGCTCATGTCGGAGTACAAGTTCATCACCTATGAGGAGCTGGACGGAGGCGTCATCGCGCGGATCACCCTGAACCGTCCCCGCTACCGGAACGCCCAGAACCGCGGCCTGCTCGTCGAACTCGACGAGGCGATGCTCCGTGCCGAGGCCGACGACACCGTGCGTGTGGTGATCCTGGCCGGCAACGGTATGACGTTCTCCTCCGGGCACGACATGGGCACGCCTGACAGGGCCCTGGAGCGCGAGGCCGGTCCCGATCAGCACCCGACGTTCCAGAGCCACGGAGCGACCAAGGTCAGCGCTGAGAAGCGGATGACCCAGGAGTGGCACTTCTACTACCAGAACTCGCTGCGGTGGCGGAACCTGCGCAAGATCACCGTCTGCTCGGTCCAAGGGCCGGTGCATGCGGCGGGACTCACTTTCGCCTGGTCGTGCGACCTGATCGTCGGAGCCGAGGGCTCGACCTTCGCCGACCCGGTGGGCACCCGGCTCGGCATGTGCGGCGTCGAGTACTTCGCCCACCCCTGGGAGTTCGGCCTGCGACGCACCAAGGAGCTGATGCTCACCGGCGGCGAGGTCACGATCGAGGAGGCCCACCTCCTCGGCATGGTCCAAAAGATCTTCCCCGCTGACGAGCTCGAGGAGCGCACGCTCGACTACGCCCGCGAGATCGCCAAGCGGCCCACCATGACCGCCTTGATGATCAAGGAAGCGGTCAATCAGACCCAGGACAACATGGGTTTCCACAACGCACTGCAGGCCTGCTTCAGCTTGCACCAGATCAACCACGCCCACTGGGCGGAGATCCACGGCGGCCGGGTCGCCCACGCGACCGTCGAGGACGGCGCAGTCCAGTGGCGCAAGCGGGAATCCTCGGCGGATCCCGATCAGGACCCGGAACAGACCAAGGCGCACACCACGGTGGCCGCGAAGTGACCGAGTGGGTGGACCGCGACGCGGACTGGAGCCCGGACTACGCGTCGATGCTGCGCCTGGACGGTGAGGTACACGTGGTCCTCGGCGGCGGGTTCGGAATCGGCCTGCAGGCATGCCGGGCTCTGGCGGCCAACGGCGCGACCGTCGTCTGCGTGGATCGCGAGGAGGAACGCGCCGCCGCTGTCGCCGCGGAGGTCGGCGGTCTTGCCTGGACGGGGGACATCACCGACCGCGAGGCGATGGCCTCGCTCTTCGGCTTCGTCGAGGAGCAGTGCGGTCGGCTGGACGGCGTGGTCGACATCGTCGGACTGGCGATGTACAAGCCGCTGGTCGACCTGACCGACGACGACTGGACGTTCCACGTCGATCTCGTGCTCAAGCACGCCTACCTCGCGCTCACCTACGCCGGCAAGCTCTGGGAGCGGACCGGCACCGGCGGCTCGATCTCCTTCGTCGCATCCGTCGCCGGGATGACCAGCGCCCCGAAGACCAGCGCGTACGGCGCGATGAAGGCGGCGCTGATGTCGCTGGTGCGCACGTCCGCGGTCGAACTCGGTCCGCTGGGCATCCGGGTGAATGCCGCCGCCCCGGGCGTGGTGCGCACGCCGCGGCAACAGACCAACCCGCGCTGGACCCACGACCTCGTGGTCGCCAACGTGGACAAAACGCCGCTGCGCAAGGTTGCCTATCCCTCGGACATCGCCGCCGTGCTGCTCTTCCTGAGCTCGCCGCTGGCCGGCCACGTCACCGGTCAGACGATCATCGTCGACGGCGGCAACAGCATCGTCTTCAACGTCGATACTCCCGAACCCGAGCGGGTCTGAGCGGGACTTTCGACCCCCGGCGCCCTGGATCCTCGCCCCGACGAGGATCCAGGACGCTCATCGAGCGGAGTCGGTCACCGTGTCGGGGGTGACGATCTCGAGCGGGTCGAACGCAGCACCGGCGGGGTACACGTGGTTGAACAGCGCCACGCCGTCCGCGGTGAGCGCGGCGTCCGAGCCGGACCAGCCTGCCTCGGTCCGGGTCATGGTCACGGTGACGAGCGGCAGGCGCGGCCCGGTCCCGTCCTCGGATTGCGGGTCCTCGACGCTGAGCACCGCCGTACCGCCGTCGATGCCCAGCTCGATCCGCGGCCCGGCCAGGCGGACGAAGAGCAGCCCGCCATGACCCGACAGCCGCAGGTCACCGCGGAAGGCCAGGGTCGAGGCGGTGGTCGCGTCCGGGTCCGCCGGATAGACGACGAGCTGCGGGTCGTCGCGGGTCAGCCGCGCGCCGTCGGACACCGACCCGCGGGCGTCCGGCAGCGCCGCCACGTAGCGCAGGAAGCTGGCCCGGATGCTCCAGCGCAGCTCCGAGCCCGCCATCTCAGGCATCGACGGGGTTGAGCAGGTCGGTGACGTCGAGCGTGGTGGCGATGTCGCGTTTGACGATTTTGCCGCTCGGCGTGCGGGGGAGCTCGGCGTCGACGATCGCGATCCGGGCCGGCACCTTGAAGGCGGCCAGCCGCTCGGCGGCGAAGGTGCGCAGCTCCTCCGGTTCGACGCTGCTGCCGGGCCGGACACGTGCGACCGCGACGAGCTCCTCGCCGAGCGCGGCGTGCGGGGCGCCGAACGCGGCCGCCTCGAGTAGGTCGGGATGTGCGTTGAGCGCGGCCTCGACCTCGGCGCAGTAGATGTTCTCGCCGCCGCGGATGACCACGTCCTTGAGGCGACCGGTGATGTAGACCAGGCCCTCCTCGTCGATCCGGCCGAGGTCGCCGGTGTGGAACCATCCGTCGCGGAAGTCCTCGGCGTCCGGCACGTCGAAGTAGCCGCTGACGACCTGAGGTCCGCAGATCGCGATTTCACCCACTTCGCCTGTCGGGAGAGAGCGACCGTCCTCGCCCAGGATGGCCACCTGCACGGTGGGGAGCGTGCGCCCGACGCTGTCTGGATGACGGGCGAAGTCGCCGGCCGGAATGGACAGGACACCCGAGGTGGTCTCGGTCAGGCCGTACCCGGTGCGGGGCGTGATCTGGTCGCCGAAGCGCTCCCGTATGGCGTCGACGACCTGGAGAGAGGCTGCCGAGCCACCCATCCCGATGATGCGCAGGCTGCCGAGGTCGCGCTCGGTGGTCGCGGCGGCGTCGAGGAAGGTCTGGATGACGAACGGCGGGCCTGCGATCTCGTTGGCCGCCTCGCGCTCGATCAGCTCGACCGCCAGCTCGGCGTTCCACTTGTACATCAGCACCAGGGTGTGGCCCGAGTACGCCGCTGTGTAGAGCGTGTTCATCCCGGCGATGTGGAACATCGGGAACGTCATCAGCTTCGTCGACGGAGCCGGCGGCAGGACCTGGAGCGGCTCGGTGGCGGTCGCAGGCACGACCCGCACGGCGCGGATCAGTTTGTTGAGCAGGGAAGCCGAGTGGTTGCGGTGGCGGTGCAGCGCGCCCTTCGGTTTTCCGGTGGTGCCCGAGGTGTAGAGGATCGTGGCGGGGTCCTCCGGGAGGACCTCCTCGGCCGGCGGCTCGGCCGGGTGACCGGCGCGCCGCACGAGGTCGGCATAGGCAATCACCGCGTTGCGTCCGCGCTCGGTGGCGGTGGCGGTGGCGGTGGCGTCCTCGGCTCGGACCCCGATGACGGCGCGTACGCCTGCGGCGGTCAGGTCCTCCTCGGCCAGCAGGGCGACGCGTTCGCGGTCGGCGACCAGCACCACCGGTCCCGACCCGGCGATCAGGTCGGCGAGTTCGCGGGTGCGGAGCCAGCCGTTGTACGGCACCAGCACGGCACCGAGCAGCTGGGTCGCCCAGAAGGTGAAGAGGAACTCCGGGTAGTTGCGCATGGCCAGGCCGACCCGGTCGCCCTTGCGCACGCCGAGTTCGTCGCGCAGGGCGTGGGCGAGCGCGACGACCTCCTGCCACTGGTCCTCGTAGGTCCAGCGCTCCTCGCCGTACACGACCGCGGTCCGGTTCCGGTGCGCTCGGGTGGCGAGGAAGGCGTCGCGCATCGTGCGCGGATCGCGGTCGAACATCTCCAGGCGCACACCGTCGACGACGATCTCCGTCACGGGGAACGCCCCGTCGGGTGCGGTGAGGAGCCGGAGTCGAGTCGTCTCGTCCAGGGTCATGGTGGCGCTACCTTTCGCGAATGCCTCTCGAGCGCCCGCCGCGGACAGTCTCGGTCCGGCGGAGGCCGGTCGCGTCTCAGCGCGACTTCTGCAATAGTTGTACATAATAGCAAAATAAGTACAAGCGCGATGCGCGCAGCAAGACCGCGGCACGAGCACGACAGGGAGGCGACCGATGTCAGAGGCGGAGACGGCAGTGGTGGACGAAGCGGCCGAGACGAGGGTGGTGAGCATCGCGCAGGGCGCCTTCCGTGGCGCGCGCACCGGCAGTGGCTGGGCCTTCAAGGGTGTCCCGTACGCCGCACCGCCGGTCGGCGAGGCCCGCTTCGACGCCCCGCGCCCGCCGGTGCCGCACCAGGGAATCGCGGACGCCACCGACTGGGGACCGACCGTCTCCACCCCGCCGCAGCGCTCCGCGGTGATCGATGCCCTGCTACCGGACCCGCACCGGCACGGCGAGAACGGCCTGAACCTCAACCTCTGGACGCCGGATCTGGACGGCAGCGCACCGGTGCTGGTCTTCATCCACGGCGGCGGATTCGCCACCGGCGCCGGCTCCACCACGGCCTTCGACGGTACGGCGTTCGCACGCGACGGCGTACTCGCCGTGACGATCAACTACCGGCTGGCAGTGGAGGGCTTCGCGCTGCTTCGTGGTGCCGCGACCAACCGCGGACTGCGCGACCAGGTCGCGGCGCTGGAGTGGATCCGCGACAACATCGCAGCGTTCGGTGGCGACCCCGGACGGGTGACCATCGCGGGGGAGTCCGCAGGCGCGATGGCGGTGTGCACCCTGCTCGCTGTCCCGAGCGCGCGTGGCCTCTTCCATCGCGCCATCTCGCAGAGCGGGACCGGGCATCACGTGCACACCCGGGCACGGGCCGAGACCGTCGCCGCCGAACTGGGTATCGAGCTCGGTGTCGAGGCGAATGCCCGTGCCCTGGCGGAGGTTCCGGTTGAGGAGCTGCACACCGCCACCAACGCGGTGATCGCCCGGCTGACCTCCGGCCAGGACCCGCGCTTCGCCGAATTCCGGCGGTTGGTGTTCCAGCCGGTGGTCGACGGTGACTTCCTGCCCGAGCACCCGGTGGACGCGATCGCGGCCGGCGCCGCCGCGGACGTCGACCTGCTGATCGGGGTGAACGCCGAGGAGTACGGGCTCTTCGTGGCACCCACCGGCCTGGCCGACGCGATGACCGCTCAGGTGCTCACCGCCACGACGGCGAGGCTGTGCGAGGACCCGGGCGCAATGCTCGCGACGTACCGCGAGCAGCTGCCCGAGGCGACGTCGGCCGAGCTGTTCGTGGCGGTGCAGTCGGACTGGTTCTGCATCGCCCCCACCGACCGCCTCCTCGAGGCTCGGCGGGCGGCGGGGACGGCGTCGTACGCCTACCAATTCGCTTGGCGGCCGGCGACGTTCGAGGGCCGGCTGGGGGCCTGCCACACACTCGAGGTGCCCTTCGTCTTCGACACCCTGGACGATCCCTGGGGGATCGAGCTGCGCGGTGTCGACGCGCCGCGGGAGCTGGCCACCCGGATGCACGGCGCCTGGGTCGCGTTCGTCGCCACCGGCGAGCCGGGCTGGCCGGCATATGGCGAGGACAGGACGTTCTGCCGCCTCGACCTCACTGTCTCGCTGGTGCAGGACCCGTTGGCGTTCAGCAGACGAGCCTGGCAGGGTTTCGCGTTCTGAGATCCTTCTCGTGGACAAATGATGACGCTATGATCTTATGATCATGACTCCAACTCGACTGATCGACGCTCAGATCCACGTCTGGAAGGCCTCGACGCCGGACCGTCCCTGGCCCCTCGACGCCATCGAACCGCAGCGGCCCGTTCCGCTGGAGGTGCCCGAGGTGCTGGACGAGATGGCCGGTGCCGGGGTCAGCGGTGCTCTCCTGCTCGGGCCGACCTGGGAGGGATCGCGCAACGACTACGTGCTCGAGGTGGCTGCGGCGGACCCGGCGCGCTTCGGCGCGATCTGCCGCTTCGCCACCGGCGACCCGGAAGCGGTCGAGCGGCTGGCGCAGTGGCGCGACATCGCGGGGATGCGGGCCATCAGGATGTCGCTCAACCGCGGCGACGTCGACGGGACGCTGGAAGCGGCGCGACGCAGCGGCTTCTTCGCGGCGGCCGAGCGCTACGGCGTTCCCCTGAGCATCTACGCGCCCGGTCGCTACGGGCTCTACGCCGGACTGGCCGAGGAGTTCCCGGGCTTGAAGATCGCCGTCGACCATGCTGCCGTCGAGACCGCCGAGGTTCCCCTGCCCGAGGCGGTGGCGCCACTCGCAGCTCTGGCCCGCTATCCCGGCATCGCGGTCAAGGCATCGGCGCTCCCATGCTTCGTACGCGAGCAGCACCCGTTCCCGTCCATCACCGAGGCGATCTACCGGCTGGTGGAGTCCTTCGGCGCCGCGCGTGTCTTCTTCGGATCCGATCTGTCGCGGCTGGCGGTGCCCTATGCCGAGTTGGCGGACGTCTTCGTCGCTCGACTCCCCGCGCTGAGCGAGGCCGAGCGCGCCCTGGTCGCAGGGCGGGCGCTGACCACCTGGCTGGACTGGCCTGAGCCCTTCGATGGCTGATCCGCGGTCAGAGGACGGACGGCCCGGCGGCGTGGTCCGTGTCCGGGCGATCGGACCGGTGCTGCAGATCACCCTCGACCGACCGCACAAGCGCAACGCGGTGGACCCGGCGATGACCCTCGGCCTGGAGGCGGCGTTCACCCGGCTGGAGGCGGATCCCGACCTGCGGGTCTGCGTGCTCGCAGCGACCGGCGACTACTTCTGCGCCGGCAGCGACCTCGTCCTGGGCGCGGGGCCGCATACCGCCGATGGCGGGCAGTACGGCATGATCCGGCGTTCCCGCACAAAGCCCCTCGTCGCCGCCGTTGACGGGCCGGCGCTGGGCGGCGGCTTCGAGATGGTGCTCGCGGCCGATCTCGTGGTGGCCTCGCGCAACGCCTGGTTCGCGCTGCCCGAGGGTGCTCGGGGACGGCTGCCGGGCGCGGGAGGTCTGTTGCGCGCTCCGGAGCGGCTGCCCCGCAACGTGGCCGTCGAGATGATGCTCACCGGCGCCCGTCTGGATGCCGCGCGCGCCTACGACCTGGGACTGGTCAATCGGCTGGTGGAGCCCGGAGCGGTGCTCCGGACCGCGTTCGAGCTCGCGCTGGATGCGATCACGAGTGCGCCCGAGTCGGTGGCCCAGATCCTGCGCGGACTGGAGCGGATCGAGGAGCCCGGGGAGCAGCTGGGCTGGGCGGTCACCGCGGAGGCGATGGACGTCCTGTGCGGCTCGTCGGACCACACGGAGGGCACAAGCGCGTTCGTCGAGCGGCGCCAACCCCGTTGGGTGCTCAGCGCAGCGCAGCGGGCCGCGATCGTCGGCGCGGCGACCCTGCCGTAGGCCGGCTCGTGACGCGTGGGCGACACCTTTCTGTCGTATTCGTCCGCTCTGACGATTGACGTGACCCAGATCTCTGAGCATTATTAGACGACCATTAAGAATCATTGTGGGATTCATAGAACATCAGTAGACCCGACGCCCGGTCCCGGGGCGCGTGCCATCGTTCCCAGCAACCTCGAGGTATCACGTGGACACTCTCCTGCCCTTCATCGTCGCCGGACTGGTGACCGGATCTGTGCTCGGCCTCGCCGGGACGGGGCTGGTACTGACGTACAAGACGTCCGGCCTGTTCAATATCGGCCATGGCGCGATCGCCGCCGCGGCCGCCTACATCTTCTACTGGCTCCATGTCGAGCTCACCATGAACTGGTGGCTCGCGATGCTGCTGTCGGTACTGGTCTTCGGCCCGCTGAGCGGCCTGGTCCTCTCTGCGGTGAGTCTCAAACTGAGCAACCAGAGACCCACCTTCAAGGTGGTGGCCACGGTGGGCATTGTCCTGCTCGTCCAGGGCCTGTCCACCGTCAAGTTCGGCTTCAACCCGCTGCGGCCCGAGCCGTTCCTGCCCGGCGCCACCGAGTTCACACGGATCGCCGGCGTCAACGTCACCTACGCCCAGCTGACGATCATCGTGATCTCACTGGTGATCGTCGCCGCGCTGTTCTACTTCTTCCGCTTCAGCCGGGTCGGCCTGGCCATGCGCGCAGTGGTCAACGATCCCGACCTCGTCGCCCTGCACGGCACCAGCCCGCAGGCCGTCCAGCGGCTGTCCTGGGGCATCGGCGCCTCGTTCGCGGCTCTGTCGGGCGTGCTGATCGCTCCGACGGCCGGCATCGAGGCGGTCGCGATGACCTTCCTGTTCGTGCAGGCCTTCGGCGCCGCCGCCCTCGGCGGGTTCTCGAACATCCCGTTGACCTACGTCGGCGCACTGGTGATCGGCGTCGCCTCGAGCCTCTTCACCAAGTTCGCGATCGACTTCCCGTCCCTGCAGGGCATGTCGACGGCGCTGCCCTTCATCGTCCTGATCGTCGCTCTCATGGTGACGCCCAAGCGGCGCCTCGACACTCCGGCGCGAGCCGAGCACGCGCCCAAGATCCCGTACCACGGCCCGACCAGCACCCGTCTCATCGGCGGTGGAGTCGTGCTGATCTTCCTGCTCTTCGGTCCGCAGATCTTCTCCTCCAACCTGACCTTCCTGACCGTCGGCCTGACGCAGGCGATCGTGCTGCTCTCGCTCGGTCTGGTCGTACGCACCGGCGGCATGGTCTCGCTGTGCCAGGCCGTTTTCGCCGCCATCGGTGCCGTCACCTTCGCCCAGATCAGTGCTCACTGGGGTCTGCCGTGGCTGGTCGGCGTTCTGCTCTCCGGCCTGGTCGTCGTCCCGGTGGCGGCGCTGCTCGCGCTGCCGGCCATCCGTCTGCAGGGACTCTTCCTCGCCCTGGCCACGCTCGGCTTCGGCCTGTCCGCGGAGGCCTGGCTCTACCAGAAGAGCTGGTTCTTCGGTACGACGGGCACCGGCCTGCCGATGCCGCGACCGGGCGACGCCGGCGACGAGGCGTGGTACTACGTCGTGCTCGCCTTCTTCGTCGTTGCCGCACTCGTGATGGTGCTCATCCACCAGAGCCGGCTGGGCCGGGTGCTGCGCGGACTGTCCGAGGCGACGCTCGCGGTGCGCACCCTCGGACTCAACACAAACCTGCTGCGCCTCATCGTCTTCTGCATCGCCGGCTACATCGCCGGTATCGGCGGCACGCTCTACGGCAGCACCATCCACTACGCGGTGCTCGGCGACAGCAACTACGCCGCCTACTACTCACTGGTCCTGGTCGCCACGCTGGCACTGATGCCGTTCCGTGAGCCGTGGTACGCGGTGGTGGGCGTCGTCTCGGCGATGATCCCGGCGTACTGGCACAGCGAGACCGCCACGCCGTGGCTCAGTGTGCTCTTCGGCGTCGGCGCCATCGTGATCGCCACCCGCGGCGGCGCGGACACGCTCCCGCAGCGTGCCCGCGACTTCATCGACACCCACTTCCGGCGTCGCAAGGAGGCCCCGAACGTCGCCGTCGCCGACGACCCATGGCAGATCCCGTCGGCGGCGACCGGCCTGGAGATCCGCGACCTGACGATCAAGTACGGCGGTCGGACCGCGCTCGACAAGGCGGTGCTGACGGCTCCAGTCGGCCAGATCACCGGACTGATCGGCCCCAACGGTGCGGGCAAGACCACGCTGTTCAACGCGGCGAGCGGCCTGCTCACCCCGACCACCGGCCAGGTCATGCTGCACGGCCAGGACGTCACCGGCCTCGGCGCCGCCGCCCGCGGCCGCCGCGGTCTCGGCCGGACCTTCCAGCTGATGCAGTTGGCCGATTCGCTCACGGTGGCGCAGAACGTCGCGCTCGGAGTCGAGTCCGGCATGGCCGGCTCCAACCTGCGCGGTCAACTGATCGCGACCCGGAAGGAACGCAGGGCGACCCTGGAGGCGGCCGAGTACGCGATGGAGCTGTGCGGGATCGCAGACCTGCGTGACGTGAACGCGGGCGAGCTGTCCACCGGACAGCGGCGCCTCGTCGAGCTGGCACGCTGCCTCAGCGGCCCCTTCGACGTCCTGCTGTTGGACGAGCCGTCCTCCGGCCTGGATCCGGTCGAGACGGAGAAATTCGGCGAGACCCTGACCCAGATCGTCAAGACCCGCGGCTGCGGCATCCTGCTGGTCGAACACGACATGGCTCTCGTGCTCAGGATCTGCGCCCAGATCCATGTCCTCGACTTCGGCAAGATGCTTTTCCACGGCACGCCGAGCGAGGTCCGCAACAGTCCCGTCGTCCAGGCGGCGTATCTCGGCTCGGAGACCGACGCCGAGATCGAGACCGCCGACGACCTCATCGAGGAGATGGTCCGATGACCGAACGACCGACAATGACCGAGTCCGGAGGGGGAGTCGCCGTCACCGGGAAGCCGGCCCTCGAACTGCGCAACGTCAACGCCAGCTACGGGACCACGTCTGTGCTGCGGGATGTGTCCCTGCGGGTGGCGCCGGGTTCGGTGACGGCCCTGATCGGCCCGAACGGTGCCGGCAAGACCACGTCGCTGCGCGTCGCATCGGGGCTGATTCGACCCTCGTCGGGCCAGGTGCTCATCGACGGTGACGAGGTCACCCGGACCTCGGCGGCGCGGCGCTCGCGCGCGGGCCTGTGTCACGTGCCCGAGGGCCGGGGGGTCTACCGCAACCTCACCGTGCGGGAGAACTTGTTGATGCAGTCCAACGCATTCAACGCCCAGGAGAGCATCGAGATAGCGACCGGTGTCTTCCCGCGTCTGGGGGAGCGGCTGAACCAGAAGGCCGGCACCATGTCGGGCGGTGAGCAGCAGATGCTCGCGCTGTCGGCCGCCTACGTCGCCAACCCGCGTCTGGTCCTCGTCGACGAGCCCTCGCTCGGTCTGGCGCCGATCATCGTGGACCTGGTCTTCGACTTCCTCCGCACCCTGCGCGAGAAGGGCGTCGCGCTACTCCTCGTCGACCAGTACGCGCTGCGCACCCTGTCGATCGCCGACCACGCCTACGTGCTGCGCCGCGGCGAGATCGCCTACGACGGCAGCGCCGCGACCTTGCTTCAGGGCAACGTCCTCGAGCAGTACATCGGCGACGGCGCCGCCTGAGCCCCTCCTGCGAACGAAACTGAGCCCGCTCCCCGATCAGGGGGCGGGCTCAGATGCGTTGAACCTCATCGCATTCCAGGTCGTTCGAGCTACGCCACGGGCGCGTGGCCGCGGCTTTCCAGCGTGCCTCTCCCGGCCCGGTCTGGTCCCGGATAGTGATGTGGCGCTGAGTGATTCGGGTGGCGAAATACCTAGGCGTGCGAACAAGCGCCGTCACACGCCCTGCGCCCCACGGACGAACAAGACGAAGGCCCGCGCCCTCCGGACGGAGGACGCGGGCCTTCGGTGATGCGTGTGCGGTCGATCAGATACCCAGGCCGGGCAGGTAGCCCCCGCAGGTGCTGGCGAGGTCGCCCGTCGCACTGTTGCCGGACGTTGCCGGCGCGATGCCCTTGGGGTCGTCGTCGCCGGCGTTGAAGGTGAACAGCCAGTTGCACCCGATCGGCTTGGAGGGCTGGCCCTTGGTGTAGGTGATCGGCTCGGGCAGCAGGCCGTCGAGGGTCTCGTCCTTGATGGTGTACATCGCGTCCATCGCCGTCGAACGGTTGATCTCGGCCGGCTTGGCGTTCTCCAGCGCCTTCTTCAGCAGCTCGAAGCTGGACCAGATGGCGGTGGAGTTGCCCGAGCTGTAGACGCCGTTGGGCGAGTACTTGTTCATGGCGTCGCGGTAGGCCACGACCTTCGCGTCGTCGGACCACCACGGGAAGCCCTGAGTGCCGCCGGCCGACTTGAAGCCCGAGACCTTGCTGAACGCCTCCTGGTCGAAACCTGAGTTGATGACCGAGAAGATGCCGTCGTAGCCCTGCTGCAGGCAGTCGGTCGCGACACGGGCGCCGACGGCATAGCCGATGTTGAAGGCGATTGCGTCGGTGTCCTTGCCGGTGAAGGCCAGGCACTGGGCGGTGTAGTCGCTGGCCGTCGCCGAGAGCTGCTGCACGCCGGTCGCGGTCATGCCGATGGACTGGACGTAGTCCTCGGCCTTGTCGCCGTTGGTCGCGCAGACGGCGACCTCGGCGCAGGCGGCCCAGCCGAAGCTCTTCGCACCTGCCGCCTTGGCCTGGTCGATGTAGGACTTGATGGTGTAGTCCGAACCAGAGACGTTCTGGAAGACGCCGGGCACCTGCGACCAGAGCAGGTCGCTGGAGCCGCCGCCGCTGATCACCGGGACCGGAGTGTCCTTGAACAGGTCGGCCATCGCCCCCTCGGCGACCAGATCGGTCATGAAGATGGCGTCGACGCTGTCGTCGGCGAGGAATGCCTTGGCCGCCGAGGTGGCGCCCGGAACGGTGTTCTTGGAGTCGACCATGTCGATCTCGACCGGGTGACCGAGGATGCCGCCGCTTGCGTTGGTGGACTCCTGCCAGGCGTGTGCGACGGCCTCGGCCGCGAGGCCGTTCGTGGCCTGCGCGCCGGACTTGGAAGCGACATAGCCGATCTTGATCGGCGTTCCGGTCAAGCTCGACGAGCTGCCGCCGCTGTCGAGGCCGGACGTGGATGTGTCGTTGCTGCTGCCGCCGCACGCTGCGAGTGCCACGCTGGCCACGCCGGCCACGGCGAACACGGCACCGACCCGCTTTGCCTTCTTGAGGGTGAGAATCCTGGATGACACCGATGCTCCTCGTGTGTTCGGGTCCCGTCATCGGGCGACGGGTGTCCTCTGAAGGGAACATAGATGAGACGAGCATCACTTGTCTACTTATTCCATAATAGTAAACGCACTTGATTGCGACACCGAAAGAGGGAAACCGCACGTGCTGGACGATGCCGACCGACCGCGCTAGCCTGCTTTAAGCATAAGTTGACAACAACTGTCGACGTTCTGACTGAAGGAGTGATACATGACTGCCACGCTTGACCTGGCGCTGCTGGCCGACAAGATGGAGCTCACCGAACTGGTGGCCAAGCTCGAGCGCGCCGTGGATCGGATGGACCGCGAGGGGATCCTGGCCTGCTACTCCGAGAAGTCCTTCGACGACCACGGTCGCTTCCGGGGCAGCCGCGAGGAGTTCGCCGAGTTCATCTGTAACAACCCCGGTTTCACGTCGGCCTCCAGCTTCATCTACCACCTGATGGGCCAGTCGATCTTCGAGGTCGAGGGAGACGAGGCGTACGGCGAGTCCTACTTCGCCTACTGGATGCAGACCGCCGAGGACCGGCTGTACCAGTCGATCGGGCGCTATCTCGACTACTTCCAGCGCACCGAGGACGGCTGGCGGATCACCTACCGCCGCGTGGTGATGGAGTGGGACGGGACGGTGCCCTGCCGGAATGCCGTGCCGGGCGGCCACTTCCGGGGAACGCGCGACCAGAACGATCCGCTCTACAAGCGCCTGAAGTGGCCGGAGAACCCGGAGACCGAGACGTCGATCGGCTGAGGCCTGCGCCTGTCGGCGGGCTCAGCCGATCGACCCGGTCCGGTTCGGTTCAGATCGAGAGTCCGCCGTCGGCCACGACGATCTGCCCCGTCACGAACGAGGCGTCCCGAGAGAGCAGGAACACCACCACGGCGGCGACCTCTTCCGGGTCCGAGATGCGGCCCATCGGGATGCGCGTCCGCAGCCGCTCCTCGCCCTCCGGGTCGAGCAGCCGGTCGATCATCGCCGTGCGCATGTGCCCCGGTCCGACCGCGTTCACCCGCACACCGTCGGCCGCATGGTCGCGTGCCGCCGACCGGGTCAGGCCGAGCACCCCGTGCTTGGCCGCGGCATAGGAGGCGATTCCCCGCGTCTGGACCGTGGTGCCTGCGTAGGAGGCGACGTTGACGATCGCGCCGCGGCCGGCCCCGACCATCGCTCCGAGTTCCGCACGCTGGCAGCGGAACACGGCCGTCAGGTCCAGCGCGATCGTGTCGTTCCACAGCTCGTCCGGATACTCGGCCGCCGGTCGCGGCGCTGGGCTGACCCCGGCGTTGTTCACAGCGCCGTCGAGCCGGCCGAACTCGGCCAGCGTCGCCTCCACCAGACGCTCCGGATGGGCGGCGTCGGTGATATCGCCGGGAACACTGAGGCATCTCCCGCCGTGCCGGCGCACCTCCTCGGCCACCTCCGCACAGCGATCCGCGCGCCGACCGGTGACCACCACGTCGGCGCCCTCCGCAGCGAGTCGCAGTGCGCAGGCCTCGCCCAAGCCGCTGGTCGCCCCCGTCACCAGGACCACGTGGTCTTCGAACCGGCGGCAGGCCCCGCTCATGGACGCGTTCACCCGCGCAGGCTGATCGCCTGCATGGGGCACATGTCGACGGCAGCGGCCGCCGCCTCGGCGTCGGCCTCGGTGAGGTCGGCGGAGACGTACTCGTCCCGGGCCAGGGACCGGAACGACAGCAGGCCCTCGTCGGTGAGTGAGAAGAGGGACGGTGTCGCGAACGTGCACTGACCGTGGTTTTCACACTGGTTGAGGTCGACGGCGAGCTTCATGGGGCTTCTCCTGGGTTTCAAAGGATGTGGGGTTTTCAAAGGATGTTGGGTTTTCAAAGGATGTTGGGTTTTCAAAGGATGTGGGGTTTTCAAAGGATGTGGGGTTCTCAGGGGGATGGAAACGTCGTCATGCGGGGGTTTCGTCAGCTCAGTAGCCGAGCGCCTCGGGGTTCTTCCCGGTCGGGTCCACCCAGTCCAGCGGCACCTTGCGGCTCGGGTCGAACTCGAAGCCCGGCGTCTCGAAGACCTCGGGAGCGAGCCGGGGCCGCTCACCGGGCCCGTAGTGCCTGCCGTCCAGTGGCCAGTCGAAGCCCTCCAGGTCGTCGGTGTCCTTGCCCAGGACGCGGCCGGTGGCCTCGAACTCCTGGAGTACGGCGGGGAGGCCGTACCGCTGCACCGGGCAGACCTTCATGCAGACCGAGCAGCCTGCGGTCTTGCCCATCACGGGCAGGCAGCGCTTGGTGTTGAGCTTCGCCTTGACGACGCCGCGGCTCTCCTTGCGGATCGCCGGGATCGCGCCCGCCGGACACCGGCGCACGCAGATCTGGCACTTGTCGCACACGCCCTCGATTCCGAAGTCCACCGGGGCGTCGTGGAGGAACGGCGCGTCGGTCGACATCACCTCGATGCGACAGCGCGACCCGGCGTTCGGCGTCAACAGCTGTCCGTTGAGCCCGAGTTGACCCAGCCCTGCCTGGACGGCGTACGGGATCACCATGGACTCGCCCACGAAGCCTTCGGCCCTGGCGGCGTAGCCCTGCGCTCGGATCCAGTCGGCGAGCAGGCGCATCCGGTCCTCGAGTCCCGCGTACGCGGAGAGGGCGGCCTTCTCCGACCGCAGGCTCGGGCACATCTGGGTGGAGTCGAAGTTCTGCTCGACGATGCCGACGATGATCGTGTCGCCGACGGCGAGGCCGTGATATTCGGCGTAGTTGTACTTGATGTCGTAGGCGGTCACGCCGACCGCGGCGAGGCCGAGGCGTGCCGCCTCACGCTTCATCGCCTCGGTGAGTGCTGCCGGCGTCACCCGCGCGGCCGGTGCGGTGGCGTCGGGGCGGCGGTTGGCCTGCGCGCGGCGGCGGGCGGCGCCCTGGACGCGCGGCGACGTCGAGAGCAGCGAGATCCACATGTGGCCGGTGGGGCTGTGCTCTCCGCGCATCTCCGGGTGGAGGCGGATGAAGTCGTGCAGCGGAGCCTCGTCGAAGGCGCGCTGCTGCGCGTCGGGGATCAGGTGGACGCCGGGGCCGGTGCGCAGTTCGTCGGCCGGTGCCGGGACCGGGGTGCTCCAGGGGCGGCCGTGCGGTGCGCGCCTCGGGTGGGCCCAGATCGGTAGTCGCGGGATCCACCACATCTTCGGGCGATACGGCAGCGTCTTGCGCGCGACGGGGTAGAGCAGATTGCTGAGCTGATGCCCCCACTTCAGCGCTGCGCGCTGCAATCCGTTGCGGGTGAACTCTCCGGCCATCTTCGCCGCCCTCTCGTCGAACAAAGTTGTGTACATATCATGTTACTATGATTTCTAATGTTTCTACAGCAACGATGTCGAGGGCTATCGAGATGACACAGACCGGTGCACAGAGGGATCCCCTGTCGGCCGACCCGGATCGGCTCGTCGATGCGACCGTGCGAGCAGTCGTCGCCGAGGCCGACGGCGTGCGCTCCTTCGAGCTGGTGCGCGCCGACGGGGGTGCGATGCCCGCGTGGACACCCGGTGCGCACGTCGATCTGGTGCTCGGGAACGGCGTCGAGCGGCAGTACTCGCTGTGCGGCGACCCAGCCGACCTGTCGTCGTGGCGGGTGGCCGTCCTGCGCGAGCCGGAGAGCAGGGGCGGTTCGTCGTACCTGCACGACACGGTCGCGGCCGGACACGCCGTCCGCCTGCGCGGCCCCCGCAACGAGTTCGCGCTGGAGGAGGCCCCGCGCCACCTCTTCATCGCCGGTGGCATCGGCATCACGCCGCTGCTGACCATGATCGCCGAGCTGGAGGGCCGTGGGGCCGACTGGCGACTCGTCTACGGCGGCAGGCGCCGTGCGTCGATGGCCTTCCGCGGCGAGTTGGAGCGCTACGGGGACCGGGTCACGCTGTGGCCCGAGGACGAGCGCGGCCTGATCGACTTGGCCGGACTGCTCGGCGAGCCGGTCGACGGCACGGCGGTCTACTGCTGCGGTCCCGGTGTTTTGATCGACGCCGTCGAGGCGCAGTGCGCCGAGTGGCCCACCGGAGCCCTGCACGTCGAGCGCTTCCGGCCCAAGGCCGGTGCCCTCGACGGCCCGGCGACCTCCTTCGAGGTGGTGCTCGACGCTTCCGGCCTCACCATGACGGTGGGACCCGACGAGTCCATCGCGGACGTCCTCGAGCGTGCCGGCGTAGACATTTTCACGTCCTGCCGCGAGGGCACCTGCGGCACCTGCGAGACCACCGTCCTGGGTGGCGAGCCGGACCATCGCGATTCCCTGCTGACCGAGGACGAGCGGGCAGCGAACGACGTGATGATGATCTGCTGCTCCCGCTCCAAGGGCCCGCGCCTCGTCCTCGACCTGTGAGTCCCCGAAACGACAGAGAGGCATGCCGATGACCGTGGCCGACACGGGTGCCCGCCTGGGCGACCTCGAGGAGCGGGCGAGCCGCTTCTTCGCGCTCGACCCCGAGATGCTGGCCGATCCCTGGTCGCTCTACGCCGACCTGCGCGCGCACGCGCCCGTGCTGCGCGTCGGGCCGGTCGTGGTGGTCTCGAGGTACGACGACATCAAGGCGATCTTCCGCGACACCGAGCGCTTCTCCAACCGGCGGCAGACCGGCTCCCGTGTCACCGAGAAGCGGGCCGCCCTGGGCGGCGACGAGCTGGCGATGTACGACCATCTCATCGGGCACGACTCCCATCACCTCGGGCTGAACGACCCACCGGACCACAGCCGGCTGCGCCGCTTCGTCGCCCGGGCCTTCTCGGTGCGGGCCATCGACGCGCTGCGCAGTGAGGCCGAGGAGATCGCCGAGGAGTTGCTCGACGGCATCGCCGCCACCGGCGAGGGCCCATTCGACCTGGGCGCGCTCTCCTTCTACCTGCCGTTCCGGGTGGTCTGCCGGATGCTGCGTATTCCCGACATCGACGTCGAGTCCTTCCGCGGCTGGGCACTGGCCGCGCGTCGCGGGCTGGGCACCAACTACGAGAACCTCACCGAGGCGTACGACGCGGTCCGCAACATCGAGGCCTACGTCCACGACGTGATTCGCTCACGCCGGCCGGGGAACTCCGCCGACGGACCCGGCGACGACCTGGTCTCCAACCTGCTTGCAGCGGGGGAGGACGGCACCGGACTCAGCGATGCCGAGCTGACCACGATGTTCACCGTCATGCTCACCTCGGGCAACGCGAACGACATGATCTCCAATGCGGTGATCGCCCTGGACGCCTTCCCCGAGCAGCGCGCCCTGCTGCACGAGCGCCCCGAATTGACGAGCAACGCGATCGAGGAGTTCTTCCGCTACTGCCCCTCCGCGCACGGCGTGCACCGCGCGGTCGCGGTCGATACCGAGATCGACGGGTTCGAGGTGCGTACCGGCGAGACGCTCCGCCTCCTCGTCGCCTCGGCCAACCACGACCCGGCCCGGTTCCCCGACCCCGAGCGGCTCGACATCGAGCGTGAGGATGCCAAGCACCACGTCGACTTCGGGTTCGGGATCCACACCTGCCTGGGACAGTGGCTCGCTCGACTCGACATCGAGGTCGGGCTGACCGCACTCTATCGGCGTTACCCGGACCTTCGCGTCGCCGGCGGGTTCGACTACCGCCCGGAGTACAACTTCCGCGGCCCGGTGCGGCTCCTGGTCTCGGGCCGCTGACGCTGCCCCCGACACGCTGATCGGCGGGTCCACGTACGCGAGTACGGGACCCGCCGATCGCTGTCTCAGAGCCGGTACCAGGACCGGGCGTTCTCCGCCATGGTCTTGGCCCGCATCGACTCCGGCATCGCGCTCAGCAGCTGGGCCAGGTCGTCGTCGTGCGCGTGCGGATAGTCGGTGGCGAACATCAGCAGGTCCTCGCTGCGCAGCCACCCGATCGTCTTCTCCAGCAACGGGGTCGGCCCGGCCTCGGTGGGTGCGGTGGAGAAGCGGAAGTGCCTGCGCACCACGTCGAACGGCGGCTCGGTCAGCCACGGCACCTCGCGACGCAGCCCCTTCCAGTCCTTGTTCATCCGCCAGCCCCATGCGGGCAGCCACAGGAACCCGCCTTCGAGGACGGAGACGCGCAGGTCGGGGACGACCTGGAAGAGACCTTCGGCGACCATGCTGGTGATCTGGCTGCCGAAGGCCTGCCACTCGGCGGCGTACTCCTCGATGAAGTACGACGGATAGCCCGTGGTCGACGGCACGCCGTCGGCGGTTCCCCCGTAGTGCAGCCCGGCGACCAGGCCGCGCTCGGCCATCGCCTCGAAGACCGGGAAGAACATCCGACGGCCCCACAGGGCGTCGGTGCGCACCGGCAGGAGCACCTGCACGATTCCCGGGTGCGAGCCGACCCGCTCGATCTCCGCGATCATGGAGGCCGGGTCGCGGGCGGGCAGCACCATCGAGGCGCGCAGCCGGGAGTCCTTGCTCAGCCACTCCTCGATCAACCAGTCGTTGACTGCGCCGGCCATCGCGTTGTGCCAATCGGGCTGGCGGATGCTGTCGATGCCGTAGTAGCAGTTGAGGATTGCGCGATCGACGTCCCACGGGTCGAGGACGTGCCGGCGCAGCAGGTCCACGTCCGAGGCCGGCGTGCGGCCGTCGGCGGGCCGCCACTGCAGCCGGCAGGTGCGCGGCGAGTTCGGCGGGTAGTGCGACAGCGGACCCTGGGGCTGCTTCCAGTTCCGCTCGGTGCACCAGTCGACCCACTGCTGGGCGAGATAGGGGAAGAGCGTCTCGGCGCTCGGCACCTGGGCGTGCACATCGGCGTCGATGACGCTGCCGGTCCACAGCGTCTCGCGGCCCGCGCGGTCGACGACGGGCTCGATCAGGGCCGGCTCGGTCGGTGCCGGGGGAGTGGTCAGGGTGGTCATGCGGTCTCCTGCTTCTCGGTGCGCGCCGACTGGGCGCGATGTGGTCGCTGCGGGCGGAGGTCGACGACGAGGTAGTCGTCCTCGATCTCAACGCTGACCGTCTCGGCCCGGAGCGGTCCGGGCTGCATCCCGGCGATGGTCGCGCCGCTCTCGACGTCGACCTTGTAGGGCCGCCCGCGCATCCCGATCGGGTCGAAGTAGGACTGGCCGGTGGTCACGTCGAACTCCCAGCCGTGCCACGGGCAGACCAGGAAGGTGTGCTCGGTGTCGTAGTGGTACTCGCCCGGGACGGCCGCCGTCACCCGCGGCAGGAATCGCCCCGCGCACAGGTCGGCGCCGCGGTGTGGGCAGCGGTTCAGTAGGCCGTAGTAGCGGCCCTTGACGTTGAAGATCGCGATCGAGCGGCCGCCCGCTTCGACGGCCATCTTCTCCCCGTCGGCGAGATCGGCCGCCCTGCCGACGACGTACCTCCTGGTGCTCACCTGACCTCCTGACTCGCTCTGTCGTATCCGAAGTCTTGTTTTGTTTCTATTGTGCAGAAATGATGTAGCTATGTATATAGAGGGCGTGCGCCGATGACGACCGGTGCGCTGAGCGGGTTGCGTGTCCTGGATCTCGGCCATTACCTGGCCGGACCCATGCTGGCGATGTTCCTCGGCGACAACGGCGCCGACGTGATCCACATCGATCCTCCGGACGGCCCGCGGTGGGACTCGCCGGCGAACGCTGCGCTCTATCGAAACAAGCGGCAGCTCCGCCTCGATCTCCACGATCCGGCGGCCGTCGCCCGTGCGGCAGCGTTGGCCGAGTCCGCCGACGTCGTGGTCGACAACTTCCGCCCGGGGGTCCTGCAGCGACTGGGTCTGGACCCGGCGGCCATCCGCGAGCGCGCACCGCAGCTGGTGTGGTGCTCGCTGCCGGGTTTCCCCCGCGACGATCCTCGGGCCGATCTGCCCGGCTGGGACGGTTTGCTCGCCGCGGCCACCGGCCTGTACCCGGCGCGGCACGGCGAGGTCGACGGTGACCCCGTCTTCAGCGCGCTCCCGATGGCCTCGACCTTCGCGGCCTTCATGGCGTCGCATCGGGTGGCCGGCGCACTGCTCACCCGGGCCTCCACCGGCCGGGGCGCGTGGATCGAGGTCTCACTCTACGAGGCGGCCTTCCAGGCGGTGGGCTCCTACGCCGAGGTCCCCGTCTCCCGCAAAACGAACAACCCGACGTACGCGCGTCTGCACCGGATGCTCCAGACCGCGCGGGCGGCCGACGGGACCCATCTGTACTTCGACACGCCGCTGCGCGGCCTGCAGCGGTTCCTCGACCGGTTCCTTCCGCAGTACCGGCTCGTCGATCTCGACGACTCCACGTGCGAGCAGATGGTCCGGGACGTGGTGGAGCTGATCGGCACCCGGTCCGGCCGGGACTGGGAGCGCATCTGCCAGGAGGAGCTCCAGGGTGCCTTCGGGCTGTGCCAGAGCACCCGGGCGTGGCTCGCCGACGACCATGCGCGCGCCAGCCGGTCGGTCATCGAGGTCGCCGACCCGGTGCTCGGTGCGACCGTCCAGCCGGGATTTCCGGTGCTGCTCTCGGAGAGTCGGCCCCAGCTGCGCCGGGGCCGTTCCGCGCGACCCGACGGCGTCGGCCCGGAGGCGGACGTCGACTGGGCCGGGGAGGGGTTCTCCTGGTCGAGCGAGAGGCGGTTGCGTCACGACCTCGCCCTGGACGGTATCCGGGTGCTCGACTGTGCCAGCCTGCTGGCCGGACCGACGAGCACGCGTGTGCTGGCGCAGTACGGCGCCGACGTGCTCAAGGTCGACAGTCCGGCGGTGGCCGCGAGCCGGGCCGACCCACTGACCGACGACCTGTCCGCCTTCCACGGCCATCGCACGGTCAGCAGTGGCAAGCGGATGGCGTTCCTCGACCTCCGGGACGAGAGGATCCAGGGGCTGCTGCCGGATCTGATCGGCGCCATGGACGTCGTCCATCACAACTTCACGCCGGCAGCGGCCGAGCGGCTCGGTCTCGGCGCCGAGCGGGTGCACCAGCTGAATCCGGCCGCGATCTACTCCACGATGTCGCTGCACTCCCACGGCGGCTCCCGGGCAGAATACCGGGGTCACGAGCCGCTCGCGCAGATGGTGACCGGCATGGGCGTCCGCGCCGGTGGTGAGGGCCCGCCGCGGATGCTCGGTGTCGTGGTCAACGACCATGCGGCCGGGCACCTGAACGCTTTCGGCATCATGCTCGCGCTTCTGGACCGGCTGCGCACCGGTGCGGGGCAGCAGGTCAACGCGTCGCTGTCACGGACCGCCACGCTGCACCAGCTGCCGTTCGCGATCGGGTACGACGGCAGGTCGTGGGACGAGCCGAGCGGGCCCGAGGCCATGGGCCGGCATGAGCTGGACCGGCTCTACCGTGCCCGCGACGGCTGGTTCTACCTGGCCGCAGGCTCGGACGGCCGGGACCTGCTCGCTCAGGTCGCCGGGCTCGCGGAGTCGGTTGCGGTGCCGGACGGACACCTCGGCGCGTGGCTCGTGCCACACTTCGCTGCGCGCGGCGTCGCCGAGGCGGTGGCCGAGCTGCGTACCGCCGGGATCGGCGCGCATCGCTACGTGCCGGTGATCGACCTCGTCGAGGACCCTACCGCTCTTCGGCGCGGGCTGCTGGCCGTCGTCGACCATCCCGGCATCGGGCGCGCGTTCGGGATCGGGCATCCGGTCTTCGGGGCGTTCGAGGACTCGGCGCGTCCGTTCCTGGCCGCCCGACGACCCGGCCTGGACACCGTCGACGTCGTCGAGGAGCTGGGCGCCGGTCGCCTCCTGGACGAGCTGATCGGATCGGGAGCCGTCGCCGTGGGCGACAACCCGGTGGTGAACGTCACCGATACTCCCGGCTATTGGGGGAGTGGCTCGATCGAGTCCTACACCACCCCGGCGCGGCTGGCCCGAACGATCGAGGTGATCGGATCCGGTCAGCCGCGCCGGATTCATCGCGCGCCGTAGATGTTTCGTCGAGCGTCAGCTGCCGACGCTGTCCCCGCAGGTGCTCGCCAGGTCGCCGGTCGCGCCGTTGCCGGACTTCGCGGGCTCGATGCTCGTCGGCTCGTCGTCGCCGGCGTCGAACTTCAGGAACCAGCTGCACTCGACGGGCCGGGAAGGCTCGCCCTCGGTGTAGGTGACCGGCTGGGCGAGGAGGCCGCCGAGCGTCTCGTCCTTCACCTGGTACATCGCGTCCATCACCGTGGCGCGGTCGATCGTCGCGGGCTTCGCGTCGTCGAGGGCCTTCTTGAAGAGCTCGAAGGACGACCAGATCGCCGTCGCGTTGCCGGACTGCCAGGCACCGTCGGGGGAGTACTCGGCCATCGCGTCGCCATACGTCGCCACGGCGGGATCGTCGGCCCACCAGGGGAAGCCCTCGGTACTGCCGTAGGACTTGAAACCGCTGACCTTGCCGAAGGCGGTCTGGTCGAACCCGGAGTTCGCGGTCAGGAAGATGCCGGAGTACCCCTGCCGGAGGCAATCCGTGGCGAAGCGGGTACCGGTCGTGTAGCCGGCGTACATCGCGATGCCGTCGGTGCCCTTGCCTGCGAAGGACAGGCAGGGGGCGGTGTAGTCGGAGGCGCTCGCGGAGATCAGCTGGGTGCCGACCGGGGCGACGCCGAGCGTCTGCGCGTAGGCCGAGCCCTTGTCGCTGTTCTCCTGACAGTTCGCCACCTCCGAGCAGACCGCCCACCCGAGCTTCTCGGTGCCTGCGGCCTTCGCGACGTCGGCGAACACCCGCGCCGCGTACTCGGCACCGGACACGTCCTGGAAGAGCCCGGGAACGGTGGTCCACGGCACGTTCGTGGCGCCGTTCGCGCTGATGACCACGACATCGGTGTTCCTGAAGGTGTCCGTCATCGCGGACTCGGCGACCAGATCGGTCATGAAGACGGCGTCGACGTCGGAGTCGCCCATGAACCCCTTCACGACCGACGTCGCGCCCGGCACGGTGTTCTTGGTGTCCGTCACCGTGATCTCGACGGGATGACCGAGGATGCCGCCGTGCGCGTTGGTGTACTCCTGCCAAGCGTGGGCGACGGCCTTGCCGCCGAGTCCGTTGCTGGCCTGCGCTCCCGACATCGAGGCGGCGTACCCGATCGTGATCGGGGTCCCGCTCAGGGCGGCCGCCGGGCTATCGGCGCCGCCGGCCGACTGCTCGGATCCCGACGTGTTGTCGGCGCCGCAGCCGGCGAGTGCCACCGTCGCCAGTGCCGCCAGAGCGCTGACGATCCGCGCTGTTCTCCTTCGACCGTTCACCTTCATTGTCACGCTTCTCCTCGCGTTCCCTCCGGCCCCACCACCCGCGGTGCGGCACCGAGGGCAGCCTAGGCCCGCCATCTAGCTATGTCCATGTCAGTAACATTATTAGAAATAGACTGCAGGAAGCCAGAGCCGAGGTCAGACCGCGAAGCCCTGGCCGGGGAGCAGTGGAATTCCGTACAGCTCGCTCGCCACGCCGCCCAGGACGGCGGCCCTGCGCTCGGCACTCAGGTTGCGCGGCAACGCCGCGGGCTCGTCGAAGTCCCAGTGCGGGTAGTCCGAGGAGTACATCAGCTTCTCGCCCAGACCCGAGGCCAGGAATGCGTCGTAGACCTCGTCGAGGTGGGCGTTGTCCTCGGGCTCCTCCATCGGCTGGGTGGTGAAGTAGAAGTGGTCGCGGAGATACTCCGACGGCGCCTTGGCCAGGTGCGCGACCTCGCCGCCCATCGTGCGGGCCGCGGCGTCCAGGCGCCACGACAGCGGCAGCGCCCACGACCAGCCGAGCTCCACCAGGACGATCGCGAGATTCGGGAAGCGGTCGAAGACGCCCTCGAAGATGAAGCTGGCCACCATCGGGAAGTTGAACGCCGCGTAATCGCAGTGCTCCTCGTAGTAGTAGCTCGGCGAGCCCGACGGGGTGACCCGGTTGCCGGTCATCACGTGGAAGGTCACCGGCAGCCCGTAGTGCTCGCAGGCCTCGTAGATCGGCCAGTACGACGGGTGGCCCGGCGGGCGCAGGTTGTCCGGTGCGAGCATGATCTGCTTCATCCGGTCGCCGTACTGCCGGTCCTGGTCCTTCCAGAACTCGATCTCCCGCACCGCCAGCTCGGGCAGCTCGTAGGGCAGGTTGATCGAGGCGTACCAGCGCGGGTCCCGGGCCAGCCAGTTGTCGCGCCGGTGCTCGTTGAGCGCCCGGCAGTACGCCGCCGAGAAGCCGGTCGGCTGCCCCTTCATCCCCGCCGAGGAGAAGGCGCCCAGGTCGTTGAGCAGGCCCGCGCTGATCTGATAGGTGTCGAGCAGTTGCTCGGCAGCGAAGAGCGGGTCGCTCCCCGGCGCGCCGCCGCCGGGAGGCTCGGTGTCCCAGCGCTGGCCGTACTCCCGCGGCCGTGGCCGGTCGCCGCCGGCCCAGCCGCCGCGGGCGACACCCACCTCGGCAGCATGCCGCTGCCAGCGCTGCGGCAGGTACGAGAGCACACCCGCACCGCGCTGCTGGTGCTCGCGAATCTTGAGCGGGTGGACGTCGCAATCGATGATCCCGAGCGTGTGCCCGGTCTCCGCGGTGCCGAGGTCGGGCAGCGTGGCGGTCAAGGATCCTCCTGGGACGGGCGGCCGAGCTGCGGCGCCCGACATGGTTAGTAATGAGGCTATTGTGATCATGTTATCCGCGTCACTTGCCGAAAGGGAACCCTCATGAAGCTCGCCTCCCACATCGCCATCGGCGTCAGCGACCTGAAGCGCTCGCTGGCGTTCTACCGCGACGCGCTCGGGATGACGGTGATCCGCGACGCGACCAACGAGCCGCCGGCGGACTCGCTCTACGGGCCCGAGGTGGGCTCGACCCGGCGCCGCGAGGTGATGCTGAGGTTCGGAGGCAACGACGGCGAGGGCTTCGGCGACCGGCTCTTCCTGGCGATCTCGCAGTCCGACGAATTGGCCGGAAACGCACCGCTTCATCTGGGGCAGATAGGAATCCACCACATCGGGTTCTGGGTAGACGACATCCCGGCTCTGGCGACACGGCTGCGCTCGGCCGGCTACGAGCCGATCTCGGTCAAGGACACCACCGGAGCCGGATACGGCGAGAGCGCCGACCAGCCGATGCGGGCGATGTTCGTCAAGGACCCCGACGGCACGATCCTGCAGTTCGACGAGCGGGTCGGCGTCTCTGCCGACGGCTGCTGCTGAGACACAAGCGCCACTCCCGCAAGTGTGTTGCAGTGATGTATTGTAAGCATGTTGCTGTAATGTACAGTGCGTGGTGGGGCGACTCGAAAGGATGATGCACCGTGGAGGACCGGCTGGCAATGCTGGAGGCTCGGCTGCGCGAGCTGGAGGACGAGCGCGAGATCCGTGAGCTGCTCGCCCGATACGGCTATTACGCCGATGCTCCGCTCGACGAGGAGTACTTCGCGCTCTTCACCGACGATTGCGTCATGGACGTCTCCGCCGGACGCGGGGACGACCCCTACGAGGTGGTCCGGTGGGAGGGGCTCGCCGCGATGCGCGAGTTCCTCTCGGTGCGGACCGCCGCCCACGACAACGGCTTCTACGGCCGCAGCATGCACGTGCAGGGAAACAATCTGGCGATCGCGGTGACCGGTGACGACGCCGTGGCCAACGGCTACTCGTTCATCTTCCACCAGGACGGGACCACCCTGAAGCTGCTCAGCGCCTCGATCAACGAGTGGGCGTTCCGGCGCGAGGTCGGCCGCTGGCGGATCCGGATGCGCAAGCGCCGGATGCCCGGGGCCCCCGACGCGGCTGAGGTGCTGAGGGCAGCGGAGTGACCGGGGCCCTGGACGGCGTGCGGGTCATCGACCTCTCACGCGTCCTCGCGGGTCCGTACTGCACCCAGATGCTGGCCGACCACGGTGCCGAGGTGGTGAAGGTCGAGCCCGTCGCCGGCGATCTGACCCGCACCTGGGGGCCGGCGCGTCCCGACGGCGTGAGTTCCTACTACGCGGGGCTCAACCGCAACAAACAGCACCTGAGCGCCGATCTCTCCACGCCTGACGGCCGCGCGCTCGTACTGCGGCTGCTCGAGGGCGCCGATGTCCTGGTGGAGAACTTCAAGCCCGGTGTGATGGATCGCTGGGGACTGGACGCGGCATCGCTCTTGGAGCGGTTTCCGCGGTTGGTCTACTGCCGGATCACCGCGTTCGGGAACGACGGCCCGATGGCCGGTCTGCCCGGATACGACGCGGTGATCCAGGCGCACGCCGGGATCATGCACCTCAACGGCGAGCCCGACGGCGGCCCGATGCGGGTACCGATGCCGATCACCGATCTCACCGCCGGCTTGTTCGCCCTTTCCGGCGTGCTGCTGGCGCTCCACGAGCGCACTGCGTCGGGCCGTGGCCAGCTCGTCGAGCTGAGCCTGGCCGACGGCGCGCTCAGCCTGCTGCACCCCGTCGCGGCGAACTATTTCATGACGGGCGAACCCCCGCGCCGCCTCGGCAGCGGCCACCCGAACATCGCCCCCTGCGAGGTGTTCGACTCGCCGGCGGGCGAGGTGTACGTCGCGGCAGGCTCCGACCGGCAGTTCGCGCTGCTCGCGGACTTCCTGGGGGAACCGGGCCTGGTCACCGACCCGCGCTACCGCACCAACGCCGACAGGCTGGCGAACCGGCACGACCTCAACGCGGACCTGGCTGGCCTGGTCTCCGGACTCGACCCGGACGCCGACATCGCACGCGAGATGATCGCCAAGGGTGTGCCTGCCAGCGTGGTGCGCCCGGTCGAGCACGTGCTCGACGACCCGTACCTGACCGAACACGGCATGGTGAGCGAGGCAGGCGGCGTCCGGATGCTCGGCGTTCCGGTGCGGCTGGCGCGGACCCCCGGAGCGGTGCGCACCCCGCCACGAGCGCAGGGCGCCGACACCCGCGCCGTGCTGGCGGCCGCCGGCGTGACCGCCGCCCAGATCGAGGACCTGATCGCCCGTGGAGTCGTCGTCACCACCGACGCCCCCACCCCCTACCAGCCCGACACCGGGCAGAGCCATGAGCACAGATCCGAGGAGAGCTAGTGGAGTTCGAGAACATCCTGTACGGCGTGGAGGACCGGATCGCGACGATCACCCTCAACCGGCCGGAGAAGCGCAATGCGCTCAGCCCCGCGCTGCGGCGCGAGGTGGTGGCGGCACTCAAGGACGCCGAGGCCGACGACGAGGTCACCCTCATCCTGATCCAGGGTGCGGGCGAGGCGTTCTGCGCCGGCTACGACATGAACAGCTACGCAGGCGGCCAGGCCAACCCGGAGCGGCCCGACGGGTGGAACCACTCCGAGCTCTTCGAGTCCTGGACCGGGCAGTTCCCGCGCAGTTGCCTGCGCGACTGGATGACCATCTGGGACCTGCTCAAGCCGGTGGTCGCCAAGGTGCACGGCTACGCGCTGGCCGGCGGCTCGGAGCTGATGTCGATGTGCGACATCGTCTTCGCCGCCGACGACTGCGTGATGGGCTACCCGCCCACCCGGGCGCAGTCCACCCCCGACATCGAGTACTTCCCCTGGAAGATGTCGATGGCGCAGGCGAAGTACATGCAGCTGGGCGGTCACTCGGTGACCGGGCAGCGTGCCGCGGAGATGGGCTGGATCGCCAAGAGTTACCCGGCCGAGGAGCTCGACGAACAGGTCATGCGCGAGCTGCGGCCGATGGCCAAGCTGCACCCGGCGATGCTCTCGGCCAACAAGATCGCGCTCAACCAGACCTACGAGGCGATGGGCTTCCGGTCCGCACTGCAGTCGTCGGTCCCGTGGTACGTGCTCGCCCAGGGCTTCCGGCCCGGTTCCGGCGAGTTCAAGACCCGGGCGGCCCGCGACGGGCTGAAGTCGGCGCTGCAATGGCGCGACGGCGACTTCAAGGAAGAGGGGTTCGTGCTGTGACGACGGCCGAGGAGAATCGCGCCCCGGCGGAGCCCCGGATCGCCGTCGGGAGCCTGAACCACGTCGCGCTCGGTGTCCGCGACCTCGACGCCTCCGTGCGGTTCTACGTCGAAGGGCTGGGCATGCGCCAGACCCTGACGAAGGAGACGAGCGACCTGACGCCGTCGCTCATGCGGCTGCCCGCGCACGCCAAGGCGACCACTGTCTTCGTGCAGGGAGCCTCGCGGGTCGGCCAGATCGAGCTCGCGCAGTGGAACCTGCCGGAGCACGACGAAGGCCGGCCCAAGCGACCGGGTGACATCGGCATGGGCCAGCTGTCCTTCCCGGTCGACCCCGACCACATCGGCGCCCTCCACGACCGGCTGGTCGCGATGGGCTACGAGGTCTACTCCGAGCCCACCACCAGCCTCATCAAGAACTACGGACCTGTGACGCTCTTCCTCTGCGAGGACCCGGACGGCAACCAGGTGGAGCTGATCGCACTTCCCTCGGCCGAGACGGTGCGGGAGTTCCGCGCGCAGGCCGGAAAGGACGAGACCCGATGACCCAGATCGACGACACACCAATCCTGACCAGGCTGGAGCCCGACCACCGGACGGTGGTGCAGGAGTGGCTCGACAGCATGGACCGCGCGCTGGCCGGTGCTGATCGGACCGGCGTACGTGCGCTGCTCTCCGCCGACCCCTGGTGGCGCGACATCTACGCCCTGACCTGGGACCTGGTCGCCCTCCACGGCGCCGACGACATCGTCGACGCGCTCGCGAGCGCGCTGGAGGACACCGGCTTCGGCGCGCTCCGGCTCGACGAGTCCTGGCCGGTTTCGTTCAACGGCAACTACATCGAGGCGATCTACCACTTCGAGACCCGGGTCTCGACCGGCCGCGGCGTGGTCCGCCTGGTGCAGGAAGACGACGGGGCCTGGCGCTCGTGGGTCGTCTCCACCAGCCTCGAGGCGCTGCGCGACTTCCCCGAGCCGGTGGTCTCGATCGACGACGCCGCCAAGGACGAGCACAACTCGCCGTCGGTGCCGGGCGCCCGCCGCTCACTGGACGAGGTCCGGGCAGAGCGCCGCGAGTACCGCGACGCCGACCCCAGCGTCCTCATCGTCGGTGCCGGACACTCCGGCCTGTTCCTGGCCGCCCGGCTGGGACAGCTCGGCGTCTCCACGCTGCTCGTCGACCGCTACGCGCGCGCCGGCGACAACTGGCGACTGCGCTACAACGGGCTGCTGCTGCACGACACGAAGTGGGCGACCCAGTTCCCCTACCTGCCCTATCCGAGCACCTGGCCGCTCTTCACCCCGAAGGAGAAGCTCGCCGACTGGATGGAGTCCTACGTCACCCTGATGGACCTCGACCTGTGGACCAGCACGAACGTCCACAGCGCCACGTACGACGAGGCGCACGGACACTGGACCGTCGAACTCGACCACGGCGGCGAGCGGCGCACCCTCCACCCGCAGCACCTGGTCTTCGCCACCGGCCGCGAGACGATCGCGCACAAGCCCGTGGTGGAGGGCATGGACGAGTTCACCGGCACCGTCGCCCACTCCAGCACGCATCTGGGCGGCGAGGCACTGCGGGGCAAGAAGGTCGTGGTGGTCGGAGCCGGCGCGAGCGCACACGACATCGCTCAGGACGCCTACGAGCACGAGGCCGCCTCGATCACGATGGTCCAGCGCAGCCCCGTTCTGGTCTTCTCCCAGCGGCACGGCCTGAAGAATCTCTTCGGAAACTACTACGGCGAGGACGGTCCGGAGACCAGCACCGCCGACCTCCTCGCCAGCGCGAACCCACTCGCGCTCAGCACCGGGCTGGCGCCGATCGTGACCCGCAGGATCGCCGAGCTCGACACCGAGATGCTGGCCGGCCTGGAGGCGGCGGGTTTCCGCACCACCCTCGGACCGGGCGACGCGGGCCAGGCCTACCTGACCACGCGCGGCGGCGGTGCGGTCTACATCGACAAGGGCAACTGCGCGCTGATCATCAACGGCGAGATCCGGATTCAGCCGGGCGAGATCGAGCGGTTCACCGCGAACGGAGTGGTCTACCGCGACGGGACCGAGGAGGCCGCCGACGTGGTCGTCTTCTGCACCGGCTTCCGCAACATGCGCGAGGTGGCACGCCCGATCGTCGGGGACGAGGTGACCGATGCACTGGCAACGGTCTGGAACGTCGACGACCGCGGCGAGCTCCGGACGACGCTGCGCCACTCCGGCCACCAGAAGCTCTGGTTCATGGCCAACGGCCTGCGCCTGGCGCGGTTCTTCTCCCAGCACGTCGCGCTGCTCATCAAGGCGATGAACGAGGGTCTGATCGACCCGAGCATCAACGTGGAGAAGAAGCAGGAGCAGGCCGGCTGAAGCCGGCTCCCGAGGGACCGACACGCCGCCGCCGACCGACGAAAGATGACATGTGATGGGGACCCCCTCAGCTCGGACGCACGATGGGTGGCGTC
>NZ_JARJBD010000209.1:0-4540 GCF_029269925.1 Rhodococcus sp. T2V | reverse complement strand
CCAAATGACCAACGGATCCCACCTTTACGGGGGTCCGCATCACAGATAAGGATCGGCGTGCCACTCGCCACCGTCACCTGTCACGACTCAGCTGAACCGTCATGGTCGCGGACCTCGCACCTATCGAGGAGCCGGGCGAGATAGCTGTACGCCGCCAGCCGCTCCATCGCCTCCTGTTCGCTGAGTTCATCACGGGTGTGGGTCGTGACGTTGCGGACGGTGAGATTCAGTCCTGTGGCGAGCTGGTTGAGAGACTTCGCCAATGGCTCCAGACCGCCTCGCATGCTCTTGGTGGTCTTGTCGAGGGGGTCTCCTGGCCAGGCGAGCTTCGGCTTCTGCGGTTGCGGATCGCCTGGAGCGAGCGTCTGCTGCCAGAACACGGTGTCGTCGACATCATTACGGCCGAGTCGCGTCTTCCATTCCACGGTGAGAGCTTCCGCCGCTTCCCGGACCGCGACCCGGTACTGGTGGGTGGTCCAGTGGGCAGCCGCTGCACCCCAGATGGTCCGATGCAATTCGGAGGGCGCGAAACCTGGGGCACCGACATCCGTCGCCGACTCGGCCTCGCCGATCATCGTCCGCAGTCGCCCGCGCACGGTGGCCGCAGTCGTGCGCACATCATGCGGGGCGATGAACGCCTTCGGGGCGGACATGAGTGACCAGTTCGCAATCGGGTCGATTGTGCCTACACCGGCGACGCCGATGTAGGCACCGGTGATCGCCACTGCCCTGGCAGCCGCACCCGCCGACTCCGCGACATCGAGTTCGAGCCGCCGAATCTCGGATTGGTCCTGGTCATCCTTCGGCCAGACCGTCGGAAGCAGTCCTCGGGAATTCATGTGGTCCGACGCGACCTGGGTTTCCATCCACCGATCGAACGCCTTCTCGAAATCTTCAACTGAGCTCAAGAGTCGTTCTAGATAGTCGGCGCTGTGCGTCGGCACGCTGTCCTCTTTCCCACGGTTCCAGATTGGCCAATCCGATAGCCAGCGAACCACCTAACCACGAGCGGACGACAGCGAAATGCACACCCCGCGGATCCACCATCCGTGCACACCCGGGCGCGCGAGGCGATCGAATTTCCCGCATCAGAACCTGAGTACGAAACATTTCTCTTGACCACGCCCGTTGCCTCACACCAAACGCACGGTCTGCGCCCAGCCAGATCGACTCCCCCCTCTTGGTCGTCGCCACCTCAGACGAGGGTGTAGCCGAGTGCCTCCCCGGCCGCAGCGAGACGGCGCTGCAGGCCGGGATGCGCGAGCGGGTTCGACGTCGCCGGCCGCACGGGGAACGCATCGGCGGCCGGAGGAAACAGCGCCGCACACGGGCCGCCGGAAAACCGACCCCGATACAACAGCCCATCGAGCCCGGGGTACGCGGCCACCAGGGTGCGGGCCCACCACTGGGTGATGCCGTGCGCGGCGGAATCGAGGGCGAACGTGCCCCCCACCCGGGTCGGCCAGCGACCGGCCCCGAACCCACCGACGTCAAGAAGCCGCAGGTCCCGGACCGGATGCAGCCCGGTCAGATACGGCGCCTCCTCCACCCGGTCGATCGTGCGGGTGCCCTGGAATGCCTCCGCAAGGGCGCCGTGCACATCCATCGCCCCGTACCAGACCCCGTGCCCCGGGTGGTCACCGCGCGGGAGCGGGTGCGGATCGAAACGCAGCACCGGACCAAACGTGCGGAACTCATCCCAGGCCAGCGCATGGCTGCTGGTGGTGCGATGCACCCGCCACAGCAACCCGGTCGTGGGGATCGGGGCGTATTCGTTGTCGCGGATGCCGTGGTCTCGAAGTTCGTCGACGGTCGGAGGGTGCGGGAGCATCCGCGCCACTTACGCTGCCTCCCATTCAATTTGGGCGACGATCTCCAGTGCGGTGTCGACGTCACCGCCACTGGTGAGCCACTCGATGACCGACACCGGGCCTCCGTCCAGCAGCAGATCGGCCCGAGGGTCGGCCAGGGCGCGCTCGAGCGCCAACGGGTGCAAACCGTCCGGCAGCAGCGTCAGGATGCGGTCGAGGTTCGGCACCATCGCCTCACCGGTGAACTGCACCGCGGGCAGCAACAGCTTGTTGCCGACCTTGATCGCCCACACACTGCCCGCCGCCGCGCGCTGACGGATCCGGGAGGTCGACACCCCGAGCAGGTGGGCCGCCTCCTCCACCGTCTTGGCGGTCGCGGTGAGCTCACGCATGCGTTGTTCCCGCCCGGCGGCCGCAGCGGCCGGGGCGAGCGGGTCCTCGGTGAACCCGGCCGCGTCGTACAAGGCGGCATCGTGGTCGCTGAGCTGGGCGTTCGGGTGCGCCCCCCGGCGCAGCGCATGCAGCAACGGCAGCATCGCCTCCCGCGAAACCACAGTGCCGAGCGCCTCCCCCACCGCAGCCTCAAAGTCCACGTCGCCGGCGAGATAACGGTCGTCGATCGTGCCCACCACCAACACCTCCTAACAGTTACTAACAGTCTACCCCACTGTTAGCACACCGGCGAGCGCAGTGACGTCCGCGACTTGCCAGGTCCTGCCGAAGTACCGCTCGGACGGTCCGGGAGAAACGAAAAGATCGGGAACCAGCCACGTTGCGGGCGTGGCCCTTCCGATGTCCCAGGGACATGTCATCCGCCCAGTTCAGTGATAGGAATGCGCGGTGATCGACGCGGACTGAGCGACGAGAGTCCAGCCATGCAGTCGAGTCATCAACGCACGCAGCCCACTTCTGAAACTGACAGAGTCCCTCACGACCAATGTTCACGATGCCCACACTCAGGGGAACCCCCGTCAGCGGTCAGTGACCGTATATCCCGAGCGAGTCCGACACCCGACGCAGCAACTGCTCTCCCGACACAACCCCCACCCCGTCCATCCCCGGGACGGCATCGCACCCCCACCTCGTCCCCACACCCGCGCACTCGCAGTCCACGCACATCGGTGTTCTGATTGAATCGGATGATCGTTGCCGGCACGGGCGCCGGCGACCGCCACGAGCGGAGGGACGGGCCGTGACAACACTCGACACATGGATCGCGGCAGTGACCGCCGAACTCGACGTAGACGAGCTCCCCGACCAGCAGCTGCTCCTCGACTTCGCCCGCGACATCGCCCACCTGATCGAACACCAGGCCACCCCACTGACCACCTACCTCGCCGGGATCGCGATCGGCGCCGGAGCCGACCCCACCGAAGTCCTCACCCGCATCCATTCCCTCGCCGTGCAATGGAACACGCCCCCACCGGAATAGAATCGCCCCCGGCGGCGCCCGAATCAGCGACAGGTCCACCAGCCCTTCCGCGCGCACCCGGTGCGGCCACCGCCCCCACCACGCGCTCCGTCTGCTCAGGCGGGAAGAACTCGCCCAGTCCCGATCGGTCAGCGCGGTGTTCTCGCCGCGGCCGCAGGCACCGAAGCCACCGAAGCCACCGAAGCCACCGACACGTTGTCCGATGCGCAGGTGCGAGTCGATCGGGTTGTCCGCCCCCGGCGTGCCCGCGGCCCCGTCGAAGGTGTGCGACGGCCACGAACGGGGAACCCCACCCGCACAACCACACTGCACCAAACACCGCCGTGGTCGAGGGGGCAACACCATGCGATGGACACCACGCCGACAGCGATACGCCCAGGTACGGCGCTCCCGCCATCCATTCACCCGGCCCGTGGACCGGCTCGCCACCCGCCTCAACCTCCTCCTGGCGATGGTCACCGCCCTGATGATCATCCTCAGCACCGGACTCACCGTCCTGATCTACGACGCCGCGTAGGCCCGCGCCACCCACCAACAGACCCACACCCACCTCGTCGCCGCCACCATCACCCCCACCAACGACGACGCCCCCAGCCAGGCCGTCGACCCCGGGCGCGGCGTCCACGGTCGGCGACGCGGCGGACGTGTCGCCGTCGGTGGCGGCCCTCGCGCCGATGACGATCGGCTCGGGAGCACGGCCGTGCCTGCGTGCCCGCGTGGCCAGGGCGCGCTCGGACTCGATGAACGAGGCCAGCTCCTGCGAGTAGCAGGTGAACTGCGTGGCCTCGGTGGGCAGGAGGCCGTCGATGATCGCCTTCTCGCGCTCGGCGAGCTGGTTCCACTTGTTGGGGTGGCGGTCGACGTTGGGGGTCCACCACATCTGCGCGTCGACGGGGTTGCCGTCGTCGCCGAGGGCGATGCCGCGGCCCTTGACGGAGGTGTCGACCTCGCGGCCGACGGTGGAGTCGCCCCACATCATCAGCGCGCCGTCCTGCGAGAGGTTGCCGAGGCTGATGCGGGTACCGAAGTTGTCCCGGGCGTTACCGGACGCGCCGCCGAACAGGCTTTCGTCGGGGCGCTGCACACCGAGCGGCAACCGGATTCCGGCCGAACGGGCAAGAACCGCGAGGTCGGCCCACGCCCCGAGCGGGTCGAGTTCCTTGAGCTGTTCGCGGGTCTCGTCGTCGCCGGTCTTGGCCAGGCGCTGCCCACTTGCCGGAGAGGATGAAGAACTCGTCGAGCACCGCGATCATCAGCGGCAGCTGCGAGCCCTCGATCTTCATCTGGTGGATGTAGG
>NZ_JARJBD010000208.1:0-4577 GCF_029269925.1 Rhodococcus sp. T2V | reverse complement strand
TCCGGTACCCGCGGGACGAGGTTTGGCGCGGCGGGCCGGACGTGGCCGATGTTTCCTCGGCCGGTGACGACGGTAACGGGCCGAACGCCACAATGTCACCATTTGATAACGCGGAGTGTCTTCGCCTGCTGCGGGGCCGCATTGACCGCGCGAGGACCCTTCCCAGCTCGCGGCGACGAGACGTGCGTATCGCCGTCCCGTTGCCCTTCCGTTACCCGGCCGTTATGTGAGGGGGCTCACAGCATTGCGGTGCGTCGACGAGGACCGTACCGAGGGGCATGAGCGTCGTAGGTCGGTCGCAGAGTGAAGAACCCGACACGGGATTTCCACAACTCACTCGTCTCGCTCGGCCCGTGGGTGGGCATGCTCGTGTCGAGGGGATGTGGTCTTGATCTATTCACGGTATGCCCAGGTCACCGACCGATGCCTGTCCGGGGATCGCCCGCGTTTCAGCCCTCCCACCGTGTTGTGACGCGGCGCGACGGCGCCCGTGGTCCCGTGGGGTGAACCGGCCAATGATGCCGAACCGTAATGGAGAGACAGATGAGGCAGCTCGGTAGCGCCGGAGAACGACACCTCCAGCATCGGTACGGCACCGTCGAGCGTGCCGCCCGGTTCTATGCCGAACAGGTGCTCGACCATCTCACTCCGGCGATGATCGACTTCGTCGGCCGCCAGGAGATCGCGTTTGTCGCCACCGCGGACGCGGCCGGTGAATGTGACAACAGCCTGCGCGCCGGCGCGCCCGGATTCCTGCATGTGATCGACCCCCAAACCCTCGCCTACCCCGAGTACCGAGGCAACGGGGTGATGGCCAGTCTCGGCAACATCGCCGAGAATCCGCACGTCGGACTCGTGCTCGTCGATTTCGTCCACGGGCTGCACATCAACGGCGCGGCGCGGATCGTCGAGGACGAGGTGCTGCGCTCGGAACTTGCGGATCTACCGGGCGACTGCGCGCCGGGGCGCATCCCGCAGCGGTGGGTGATGGTGGCCGTCGAAGAGGCATACATTCACTGCCGCAAGCACATTCCCCGCATGGAGCCCGTTCCGTCCCACGAGACCGGGGAACCGACGACGCGAAACGCAAGGGCGGTGACTACTTCGACGCGAAAGGCACCCGGCGGTACGACCGGGTGACGGCGGAGTCCGCGCTAGCACCGAGGAGGTAGTTGACGGCCGCCTCCACCACGGCGTCTCGAGTGGGCAAGCCGATACCCGCGGCCGAGTGGGGTGGAGGCCGCCGACTCGTCCAGGAACAACCCGGGTGATGGCGGGCCCGGCGCCTCCACGGCGGCGACGCGACCGAGAGCGGTGACGTTCGCGATCCGCAGTTCAGGCCGGGTGCCGGTGATCGTGAGTTCCCCCGGGGCAAATGAATCTGGTCGGTTGTTTAATTTCATACACTGGGAAATTTACGTTTATGCGAAACGCGGCCGACGGGTGCATCCGATAAGGCGCATAAGCGCGAAATAACGATCGCGTGGATACCCGATATGACAGAAGGAGTGGAACTGCATGGGTTCTGCAGGAATTGATTTCAACGTCGCCCTCGACGCATTCCTCCAGTGGCTTCAGGTGAGCTTCGGCCTCGGCGGCGGCATCGGCTGACCGACCGCAGCGTACCGGAGCGCTGCACCGTAGGACGGGACAGCAGTGGTGCTCGGCTCGCCGAACGTGAGCCGAGCACCCTGCTGAACTGTGCATACTGTGCGTATGTGTGGTCGTGGGCGATCGGTTGTCGGTTGGGTCCTCGCCGCAGTCGGCGGCCGACCCACCCCCGGTCGGTCCTGGTGCGGGTCTGGTTGTCGACAACGATGCGGGTCACCCGGCGGAATGCTCACCGACGCCCAGGGGCGGGATCCGAACAATTGCTCGAGCGGGCCCGGAATATCGCCGTTCGTGCGTCGAGGAAACGCTACTGGTGTCAAAAAAGAATTATTGTGACCCCTGAATGAAGTTCGTGCGCAATCCGCAAATTCGCCGACAAATTTGCCGCCGTACGCCGAATGTGGCTCGCGGGGCGCTCGGGTGTCGGGAAGGCTGCATGACAGGCTCTGAACCCGCCCGGTGCGGCACCCGCAGTCCCTCGGCGACGGTGAATCCCGTGGCGACCGTGAACTCGACTCGTCGATGACTGCGTCCAGAAACTCGTGGCCGATCAGGTCGGCCCCCGCCCCGAATCGCGCGTCGAACTTCACCCCTCACACACATCACGACGACACGGGAAAGGTGGTCAGATGAGCATCGCACAGATGAACCGGATGGTGTCCTTCGAACTACGCTGGTACAGCCACGGCGGCGGCCCGGAGGAGACGATCCTGGCGGACTTTGGGATGAGCTCCACCGAGTTCTTCCGGGAACTGCACACCAACCTCGAACTCGACCCGCCGACACCGCTGCAACCGAAACTGGTCGAGACGATGAAGGCCGTTGCTCGCCGACGCCTCTGGGCAGGATCCTGACCACGCCCCGCTCCGATCAGCCCCCTCGTCGTCGGTGCCGCGGCTCGGCGCCGGAACAGCATCGTGAGTTGGGAGGCGAGGTTCCGAGCTCGGGGTGGGGTGTGATCTTCGCTCAGCTCGGTGGTACTCGATGCTGGAGGGAGTCGATCTCGGCGGACACCTCGTCGAGGCGGCGTCTGACCTTCGCCAGCAGGCCCTCGAGTTCGAGAATGCCGACTTCCACTTCTTCCCGCTCGGCCAACCGGCGGGCGAGCTCGTTCGGAGGTGATGTCGACTTCATCTACTCACGGTACGCAGGTCATCAGGCCTGAGGAGGTCGAGTCGTTCCTCGCGTGAGAGGTGTGCGTCGGAGTGGTTCACGAGGTTACGGAAGGGCCGTACGCGGCCGGGGCGGGGTGGGCGATCACTCGGCCTCGGCGCGTACGACGTCGGGCGCCCCGCGGCCGAAGGGGTTGGCGACCGGAACCGGGGCTGGCTGCCCCGGCGGGTCTGGCGCGAGCCCCGGGTCAACGTACTGAGCGGGTACCCGGATGCGGGCCGGCTACGCCGGATTCGCCGCAGCCCCCCGGGGGAATGCGTGGCAGCGCCGTGACCTCCGGGGCGGCTGAGGATCCGGGTGCGTGGCCGGAGTGGAAAGAGGCCGACCGATGTCCGAGAGCACGCACACCCCGAAACCCGGGCCCGCGGCGCTGCGTGTGGGCGCGCGGCTGCGGGTGCGCCGGCCGTCCGAACCGGCGCAGACCGGTCGGATCGTGGAGGACTTCGCCGCGCTGACCGACACCGGGGAGCGGGGGCACCGATGCCCACCGGTGCACCGGTGGGCGGTCGCCCTCGACGACGGACGGTTGGTGTTCGCCTACACCGACGGCCTGACCGCGGACCCGGCCTGACCGCCCACCCCGGGCACGGGTGGGATCGGGCCGGTGGCCCCGTGGACTGCCGACCAGCGCGAGACCGTCCCCGGGGCCCCTCGTGCCCGTGGCCCCGGGGGCGGTCGACCGGTTACCTCACCGTCACGCTGCCGGTGAAGAAGAACGGTGGGGTGCCGCCGAAGCAGAAGACGGTCACGGTCGAGTTTTTCGCGAAGCCGCTCAACGTGCCGACCCCGGGCGCGAAGGCACCGGTCTTGAGGTTGAAGCCGGAGTCGAAGCCGAAGCAGGTCCAGTTCTCGCCGGCCGGCACCGTGACGGTCACGGTTCCCTGGGCGCCGGCCCCGACGCTCAACGCCGGCACCGCCGACGCGGTCCCTGCCGCGAGGACTATCGCGGGAGCGATCACGGCCGTCGCGATGGCCGTGCGCGCTGCGAGTTTGTTCATCATGCTCACCTCATCCGTGGAAGTCCCCGACTCCTGTAGCAACGCCGGCTCCGGAAGCGGTGCGAAGACGTTGGACATTCCGCGCACCCTTTGCGGGGCACTCCTCCTGTGAACAAGTACCGCTTTCCCCGTAACCAGCACTTCGAACCGGGCGCGACTGATCGTCGAGGATGCAGACACACATATCGCCGGGTGTTGACGTGCGTGCGCCGTGGGTACTGGGTTTTCAGCCATTCGTCGGCGTTGTTGACCGATCGCGGAAGTGGGCCTGCCGCGGCCGACGTCACCGGCAATCACACGATCCGTCGCAAACCCCAGCACCGGTTCCGACGCACCCTGCCTGGGGTATCCGTCCGGCCCGCCGACGGCCCCGCCCGATGCCCGCACCGGCCCGGTGCCCTGTGCCGGTCCGTCCCAGGAGGGTCGAGCCGACTTTGCATTCGGGTGCCATCTCACGGGCACTTGCCCTCTCGGCGGTCCACGGAAACTCAGCACACCTTTCGTGGACGGTGCCGGCGGATCCGACCGGGTGGACTGTTCCTCGGTCCGAATTGCGCAGTCCTCTCCCGTCTTTGACCGGTCCCGTCTTTGACCGGTTGAATTGGGCCCGTTCCGGGTAGTCGCTAGCCGACCCCCGCGTGCACCCCTGGCCTTCCGGGGCGCCGGGGCGATGGAGCCTGCCTGGGGGGCGGAGTTGCGGCTGCGGCGCCGCGCGGTGGGCGAACAGAAGCAAGGAGTCAAGCATGACCACGGCAGGCGGACCCAGTTCCAGCAGTCTCGCCGACGTCATCGACA
>NZ_JARJBD010000207.1:0-4598 GCF_029269925.1 Rhodococcus sp. T2V | reverse complement strand
ACAGCGTAGACGACGCGATCAGCCGTTGTTCGAACTCCACTGGGGTGAGGTATCCAAGGGCGGAGTGACGGCGATTCTCTGGGGGTCCCGGCCTGAAGTGGCTGTCGGCGCCGAGCGTTCTCGCTGGTCGTATGGCTGATCGTTGAAGAATATGGTGCGCAACAGGTGTAGTGCAAGGGCTTCGGGCTGTGTGTCAGCCGGTTTGCCGTGAGGCGTTGAGTTTCGTCATGAGTTCGCGGTTGGCGGCGCGGGCGGCGGCGAGGTCTTGATCGCGTTCTTCGAGTTGCAGCCGGAGGTCGATGATTTGTTGTTCGAGGGTGACGATGCGTGTGTGGAGCTCGTCGATGTCGGTGGGTGCGCCGAGTCCGCTTGCTCGCCAGATCTGTTCGCCGAGTTGGTCGGACAGCCGTGTCTCGAGTTGTTGGGTGCGGGCGGCCATGCGGGCGCAGCGTTGCTGGGCTGCGAGCAGGTCGGCCTGCAGCGAGGCGCGGGTGACCGCGGGTCCGGTGCCGGGTTTGTCGGGTGGTTGGGTTTCGGCGGCGTGGATGCGTTCGAGTAGGTCGCGGTGGCGGTAGATGAATGTGCGGTCGACGCCGGCGCGGCGGGCGATGTTGGTGACACCGAGTTCGTCGCCGGCGGCGACCGCGGCGTCGAGGGCGTTGAGGACGCGCTGGCGTCGTCTGGTGGAGTCGGCTCGGCGTCCGTCGAGCATCGCGCTGGTCGTGGTGTTGGTGCTCATGTGGTTCGCTCCGGTCTCAGATCGGGCAGGGTTTGGTGGGTGCGGGGCATGCCAAGCATGGTGGAGCGGTGGCGATGCACGACGGTGACGGCGTGCTCGATCTGCTCTCGCTGTTCTGCGGTGAGTTCGTCGAAACCGGCATCGATGCGGGCGATCAGGCGGCGGATGCGTCGGATTTCTTCGTCCGAGGGCATCGCTTCGGCGCGTGCCCAGTGGTCGAGTTCTGTGGTGGCGAGCAGGCGTTCGCGGGTGCGCAGCAGGTCGTCCAGGTAGGCGTGCAGGTCGGGAAGGTAGGACACGTCGGTGCGGAAGTGGTCGCAGCCGGCGCAGCGGAACCGGAACGGGCAGGCGCCGCCGCCGGCTTTGACGTTGGACGGTTCGGCGCAGACCCCGAACGGGACGGCGACCTCGCCGACGGCGCGGCGAGCATGCTCGGAGTCCAGTAGCGCCTGGGCTTGCCGCCAGATGCGGTTGCCGTGCCGATCGAACTGCATCGCGGTGACCCGGTCGACGGCCTCACGGCGCCGGGTCTCGCCGACGCGGTAGTAGCCGCTGGTCGTTTCGAGTTTGCGGTGCGACATCAGCTCGCGCAGCACTTCGACGGACACGCCGGCGTCGGCATGGCGTTGGGCGAAGCTGTGTCGGTAGGCATAGAGCACGACCTTGCTTTTGTCGTATTCGACGCCGTCGGCGGTGCGCAGCACCGGCATCCGGTCGACCCAGGTGCGGTGGGCGAACGCGAGGGAAAAGGCGGTGATCGCGCGCCCTCCTCCGGGATTGCGGCGGTCGGTGGGCAGCAGCGTCAGCTCGCCCACCGGTGTGTCCGGGTAGCGTGCCCGCACCCGCTTCTGCTGGGCGACGATCACGGCAGCGGTCTGCTCGCCGATCGGCAGCCGGCGGTCGGGGCGATTGGCTTTGTGGTTGTCATAGATCAGCACGGCCATTCCGAGGTCGTCGCGGGTCAGGCAGTCGAAGTCCAGTGCGCAGATCTCTTCGGGGCGGCGGCCGGTGTCGATGGCCAGCTCGATGGCGGTGCGCATCTCCGGCGAGGTCAGCCGATCCAGCTGTGCGCAGAGCTGGGCCATGATCTCCGGCGGCAGATCCCGATTCGGTTCGCCGGGTTCGGGTTCGGCGGGGACGTCGGCGACGGTGATCGTGAAGTCCTCGCCCAGGCCGGCGGCCAGCCCGCCGGGGCGGGTCAGCCCCATGGTTCGGATCCGGGTCAGCACGGCGCGGACCTCGCGGCAGGCCCGGATGCGGGCGTCGCCGCTGATCTGCCCGACCGATTCTCGGTAGGCCAGCCGGTGCAGGAACGCCTCCATATCGGCGCGGCCCAATGCCGCCGGGTGATCGCCGCGGTCCTCGCGCATCCGCAACGACTCCGACAGCCGTGCCAGGGCGCCGATGTGGTGGCGCACCGCCAGGCCGGCGCTGGTGCGGCGACCCGACCGGACGCGTCGTTTCGGCAGGTCGTCAGCGGCCCATCGTTTGGCCGACTCCCGCAGCCATGACTGGCTGATGCCGGTGAACGACAGGGTGCCGCTGTGCCCGAACACCCTCAGATCCCAGTCATCTTTGGCGACTTCGGTTTCCGGGGTTGACAGGGCCCGGCGGGCATGGCCGATCAGGCAGTGGGCCAGCCCGGCGAATTCCAGGTCGCGGTCGTCGTCGGGAAGGTAGTCGGTCAGCGAACCCAGCTGCCGGTGGCGGACATCGTTGCAGAGCGCCCGCAGCGTGGCCTCGCGGGTCTTGACGGCGTTGATTCGGCAGCGCTGCTGCAGGCCCACCAGCAGTTCGGCGACGACCAGCGGCGGCAGGCCACGCAGACTGACCTCGCCGCCGCGCCCGATCGCCGGTGAGATGGCCCGCCACCCGGCTTCGTCCAGGTCCGGGTCGCGTGTCCGGGCGGTGCGCAGCCGCTGCTGGTGCGCACCGCAGTAGAGCCCGTCGGGGTGGCGGCGCTGCCGGGTGCAGGCGTCGACCGCGCACAAAGCTAGCGGCGGAAGCGGTTTCGCCTGCCGGTGGGTAAGGAACTGCTCGACCCCGACGCCCGGCAACGCGCGCCGCTGTTCCTCGTGAACCGAGCACAGCCCCGACCGCGCCGACATCGCGTCCCGCGCGCAACCGCCGACCAGGCAGGCATCCGGCCCGCGACCCGACCTCCGGTGACCACGCGCCGGCAGTGCGCCGATCTCGTGCTCACCGAGCCCGTGTTCGGCCAGCCGGCGACGGCACGAGGCGCAGATCCTCGACGCTGCCGGCGCGGTCGCCGAGCAGTCCGCGGCCCGGCAGACGGGCCGGCCCAGCAGCGGATGCTCCGGCGCGAACGACAGCACTCGCCGCGCTGGGTCCCATCCGGCCTCGGTCAGAAAGGCCGGGTCGATCACCGCGGCGATGGCCGCGGCAAGCCGGTCGATCCTGGTGTCGGCGAACACGTGCGCCCCGCCGATGCTGACCGCGGCCGCCCCCGCCGCCCCGACGGCGCTCACCGGTCGGTCCCAGCCAGCTCGCGGGGGCTGCGGACCCGGTCGACGGCCTCACGCAGCCGAGCCGGGTCGGGATGCAGATAGACCTGCGACGACCTCATCGAGGCGTGCCCGAGCAGGGCCGCGATCTCGTCGAGGCTGCTGCCCGCATCGGCCAGGTTACTGCCGAACGCGTGCCGCAGCCGATGCGGAGTCACATGCTCGATCCCGGCCCGCCGCGAGCACGCGGCGATCACCTCGTTGATCGCGTCCGGGCGCATCGGCGCGCCGATCGGCTCCCGAAACAGGTTGACCAGCAGGAAATCCGACTCGGCTGCCCGCGGCACTGCACACCGCTCGAACGCGTAGCCGTCGACAGCCTGCACCACCAGAAAGTCCAGCGGCACCACCCGCTGTCGGCGGGACTTGGCCCACGCCCCGTTCGGATTGTCCCGGCGCACCACATGCAGATGCGCCCGCGGTATCCCGCAGCCCAGCAGACGCGAGTCGACCAGTAGGTGCACATCCGAGCGCCGCAACCCGGCCAGTTCACCGCGGCGCAACCCGGCCCGCGCCATCAGCAGCACGATCAACCGGTCCCGCGCCGACCGGCAGGCCCGCAGCAGCGCCACGATCTCGGCGTCGCCGGCCCGGTCCACCACCGTCTCCGGCTCGTGCAGCCGGTGCCGCGCCCGCATCCGCCAGGCCAGCCGCTGATCCTCACCGCGGGCCTGCGCCGGAACGTCACGGTCGTCGGCCAGCTCGTAGAGCAACGACATCAGCTCGCCCGGTGCCTGCCCGGCCGCCACCGCGTGTGCGACGAATCCCCGCACCGCGGTCAGCACGGCGTTGATCCGCCGAGGCCCGCGCACCGGCTCCGCACCGGGACCGGCCAGCACCTGCCCACCCGCCACCACCTCGACGCCACTGACCTGCGGTCCGGCGTGCCGCAGCCACGTGATGAACAACCCCAACGCCGCCACACCGTCATGCCAGTGCCGGTCGGTGCGAGCGCACCAGCGCAGGAACAACGCGATCCCGCCCGCATACGACCTGGTCGTCAACTCCGAGCCGTCGCGGCCGAACCGGACATGCCGCAAGAACGCATCCGCCTCGTCCACCACGGCCAGGTCCTCGTCGAGCACCGTCCAATACCGCACCCCGGACGGCAACCTCACCAGAAACGCCCGCATCCTGATCTCCTCTCGTGGCAGGCATCTGTAGGACTACCAGCCACGAGCACCACAACCCGGGAGATCTGTTGCAAACCGGTCCGTGTCGCGGATCTATGCAACGTCACACAACAACCCGACTGACCCCAGAGAACGGCGACGTCGATTGAAGTACGAGAGCCACTCGAACAGCTCCAGCCGTGCCTGCGACTTCGACGTCCA
>NZ_JARJBD010000206.1:0-4787 GCF_029269925.1 Rhodococcus sp. T2V | reverse complement strand
TGTGTCCAGCTGGTCGATGACGTACCCGATGGCGTGCATGAGTCGGTCGCGCTGGTCGTCCATGGCGGCCGGAAAGTGTTGGCGGATCTCCGGGTTGGAGGCGAACAGGACGGCATAGAAGGCTCGCGCGAAAGCGTTCTCGCCCCCGGGGGACGCGCCGACGGATTTGAAGCTTGATCTGACCAGCGAAATCGTCAGAGAGTCCACGACAATCGCCGCCTTCGATAGTGGGAGAACGGGTCGGTGGGTTCGCCGAGGTGGTGGTCGCGGATGAGTTCGTCGATGAGATCGCCGCGGATCTCGTCAATGCGGGTCCGGGACAGCACCGTGGCGGTGGACCGGTCCGGCACCGTGCTGGTGAGTCCGGCGCCGTCGAGGTCGTAGCGGACACCGGTCGTGTGGTCTCCGAGCACACCGGTCTCCTCGAGCATCCGCACCTCCGCCGTCTCCGCGGGTACCACCTGCACGTGGGGGAGTTGGTGCCGCGCCGCCGCCCGCACCACGCCGGCCTGCTGGTGATCCTGGTAGGCGACGGCCGGCGGGTGGTCGTCGCCGGAATGCTCGGCGAGCAGGGTGCCGACCGTTCCGCGGCGAGTTCCTCGGGTGGGATCCGTCGGTGCCGTCGGCCCGCGAGCGGGATTTCGCTGCGCCGGTGCTCTCTTCGTCCGGGTACGCGCCGCACCGCACACGACCCGATGGACACCCTGAGATTCGAACTCATAACCAAAGTATAACTTTTCGGTCACAGACGCGTGAAGGTGGGGCGGAAGCGGTATGCCTGCAGCGCAACGCGACGCTACGCCGTTGTGACGGCTGACCACACGACGCTCGAGCGCTGTGGCGACAGAGTCCACAAGGGATTTCGCTGCGCGAGCGTGCTTGTGCCATTCGGCGTCGAGTTCTGCGGACAAGCAAGCTCCGACAGTAACGGAGCTACCGCGCGGGCACCGCTCCCGGACCCGCCGACCGCGGGTCGGGAATCCCATGAGCCCTTTCCGGCACCAGTGCTGCGAAAACAATTGATCCACAGCGGTTCGCACTCTTCGCGGTCGTGATGCGCTGATGTCGCGTTTCCCGCGTGCCCGGACACCGCGCGGTTGCGAACCCGGGGCCCTGCGGTCACCGGCGGGAGACCCTCCTGTGGGGGCCGCTTCCGGGTGCCCGGCCGCCGCGGCGGGGCCGGGTTGATCGGTGCCGGTGTGGTCAGGAGCCTGCCCAGAGCCGTCGGCGGGCAACGGCCTTCATCGTCTCGACCAGTTTCGGTTGCAGTGGCGTCGGCGGGTCGAGTTCGAGGTTGGTGTGCAGTTCCCGGAAGAATTCGGTGGGGCTCATTCCGAAGTCGGCCAGGATCGTCTCTTCCGGGCCGCCGCCGTGGCTGTACCAGCGCAGCTCGAAGGACACAACCGGCTCATCGGTGCAGCACTCATCTGGCCACCCCCTTCCCGTCTCGTCGTCCGTGTGCTCATGTGCTTTGGTGGGGAGGTGTGATGCAGCCCGGGGTTCAGTGACGTACCGCGCTTGCCGCGAAGCCCGCGAATTGTGCCCCGCATCTCATTTCCGACCACCTCGAATAGTGTCACCCTCGCAATTCGGGCAATTTGCGCTCAGGCGGGAGACATTTCGGATCCACGCGAAAATTTCGGATCCACGCGAAAATTTCGGCGCCGCGCGAACAATATTCTCGGCCAGGACCGTCCGGGATGAGCGCCCCGAACCGTCGACGGAAAATCGGGTCTTGCGCCAGCATGAACCGCTCGGGCCGATCCGACCGCTCCCCGGCGGGTGGTTCGACACCGGCGTGCCGCCGAGCCTGGCACACATTGCAGTTTACGCAGTTCAGCGTGGTGCTCGGCTCACCTGTTAGTGAACCGAGCACCACTGCTTCCCGCCCTATGGTGCGGTGTTCCGGACGCTGCGGCGGTCAGCCGATGCCGCCGCCGATGCCGAAGCTCAACTGAAGCCAATGGAGGAACGCCTCGAGAGCGACGTTGAAATCAATTCCTGCAGAACCCATGCAGATTTCACTCCTTCTGCTGTGGTCGGGTATCCACGCGAACGTTGTTTCGCGCTTATTTCCTTTATCGGACGGACCCCTCGGTCGTGTTTCACATAAATCCGGATTTCCCAGTCTGTGAAATTAAACAACCGACCAGATTTATTCGCCCACGAGGGATTCGCACTCACCGGTACCGGCCTGACCTGCGGATGCAGCCGAGGTCGGCGGTGGAGGGTGCGGTGCGATCCCTGGCCGGGCGACCACCCGACGAGCGCCTCGCCTGCCTTGATCCGCGTCCGGCGGACACGCATCAGAGGTTCCCTTCTGGTGGGTCACCACGCCCGCATGTGTCACCCGTGGAAGGCCATTGCGGCGTCGTGCCGCGGACACGGCGGTTCAGGTCGCTGGTGCGAGGAACCTCAGCTGGACCCGAAGTTGGGGAATGCTCTCGGGCTCTCCACCAAGGACTCGAGGAGGGCATGACCATCCTCGACGGAGATGATCATGAAATTGGAGATGCCTTGATCCCCAGCGCCATACTGCGCACAGCGAACCATCCGCCCCGGAGTGTGGGTGTGGGGCGCCCCGGTGGAGGTATCAGCGCCGGGTGACGACAGTCGTGCTGCGACAGCCCACGGCCGCGCAGCACCCACCACCCGATCATCACACCGCCGACTGCGGTCTCGGTTGCTCGATCCGCACCTCCTCGCTGAGCGCTGGTAGCGTTCGTGCAGCTAATTGCTTTGTGTGCATTCGTCTATCGGATTTCTCGCCCCGGACGGGGTCAGGGAAGGTGTGGGTAGTGGCTCAACAACAGGCGCGGGCGGTGGCGACCCGAGCGCAGATCGTTCGTGGAGCGGCGGAGACGTTCGAGAAGCAGGGCTATGTCGGAGCCAGCCTCGGAACGATCATCGAGAACACCGGCCTCACCAAGGGTGCGTTGTACTTTCATTTCAGGTCGAAGGAAGAGTTGGCGCGGTGCATCGTCGCCGAGCAGCACGCCACCTCCATCGCCTCGGTCGCGGCGATCGGCCGCGAGCAGGCTCCGGCGATCGAGCAGATCGTGATGCTCTGCCATGAGATGGCCCGGCAGATCGTGCACGACCCGATCGTGCGTGCCGGCATCCGGATCACCCTGGAGCTCAGCGCCGACGAGGAAGGCCCCACCGATCCCTATCTGGACTGGATCAGTACGTGCGAGCAGTTGGCGCGGCGCGCCATCGTTCAAGGCGACCTCGAGTCTGGCATTGATCCGCCGCGGTTCGCCCGGTTCGTGATCGGTGCCTTCACCGGTGTCCAGACCGTCTCGCAGGTGCTCGCGCAACGTACCGACCTGGAACAGCGGGTCGACGACATGTGGACGTTCCTACTGCCCGGGATCATGCCCACCGGCCGGCATCCGGACATCGATCGGATCCGCAAGGCCCGCAGCATCGGTGCACCCCTTGCGCGGGTCGCCGCGCCGCTGCCGCCGCGGCGTTGAGTCGCTCAGAGGCGGGCAAGCCGCACCTGTCCGGTGGCAATCTCGCTACCGGACTGCCGGATCACCGCCCGCACCGACAGCGGATCCTCGTCGAGGACCCGGACACCGACGGTGGTGTGCTGATCGAGTTCGGCGAAGCGGTGGAATACCGCGTCGATCGACGCCAGGTGCGCGTCCGGGACCTTCAGCGCCGCGAACGCCCCCTGCCGCAGTACCTCCAGGAGCAGCATTCCGGGCAGGTGATCGAGCGGATGGTCGAACAACACCGGGTGCGTCACGTCGACCCGCACCTCCCACTCGCCCCGCCCGGTCGGCCGCCCGAGCACCACGTCCCGTTCGTCGACCTGCCCCACCACGGCGGGTGCGATGGCGGTGCTACACCGCGCTGGGCCGGGGGTGCGCGGCCCGGCGGTGCCCCAGCGCGCCCTGCTGTAGGCGGACGGCGGGAGGGCCACGGCGACACCGGATGCCGATCCGATCTCCCGACCGGCCAACCAATACCGCAGCTCGATGCGGAACCTCGTCACCACCTCACCGCGATACACCAGATCGGACAGCGTGGTCTCCGCCGTCACGTCCGCGGCAGACATCCCGACCCGCATCGCGTCGAGGTGAGCGCGAATACGCATGTCCTGCATGACGAATCGCCAGCTCGGTGGCACCCGGTATCGGGTGTGGGCAAGGTAGATCGCGGCCTGTCGCAGCGTTTCCGCCAGCAGCATCGGGTCGAATCGACCGTGTTGTGCGCGGTAGAAGCGGTGCAACCGGGGCCACTGCGCCGCGAGGGCGAAGCGGTTCGGCTCACCGAGCTCCGCGCAATCGGTGAGGAAGACCTCGGCGATGGCCTGCCGGTGCACGTACCGGCGGGCGACGGTCCGCTCGAACGAGAGGACGGGTAATGCCTCACGGACCGGTGGGCAAGCTCGCGTCACGCGTACCCCTCCACAGAAACCGACCGGTCCGTTGTGCCGGGAAGTCGAACTATAGAACTGGAGTCGGACATGTGACCAGTCGGGGCCGTCGGCAAGGCGGATCCGACGAGAATCCGCGCCGACGACAAACTGCGACAATCGTTGAAGTGCGATCGCGGCCGTCGCCGGCCCGGCCCCGGGGTGGTCGCCTCTGCCCGCACCAATGGGTCGGCCACCGGTGACGCGGTTCGGGCCGGTCCGGGCCGGGGTGGTGATGATATGCGGGTGCGCCGAGGGCACCAGTGTGCTCAGTAACGCGAGCGCTGGAGGTTGCTCGACGGGGTGAGAATGACAACCCCATTTGGCCCCACTGTGCTGCTCTGATTTGGCCCCACCC